>NZ_JBICKL010000047.1:0-21679 GCF_043104195.1 Pseudomonas sp. xss_2 | reverse complement strand
AACAACGCTATCGCGGGGCAAGCCCGCTCCCACGCAAAAGCTCCCTGCGTCTTACAGCACCTGACGCAGGAACGCCTGGGCGCGCGGATCCTTCGGCGAATCGAAGAACGCCACCGGCGCCGAGTCTTCCAGCAATTTGCCGTGATCGAAGAACAGCACCCGATCAGCCACTTCGCGGGCAAAGCCCATCTCGTGCGTCACGCAGACCATGGTCATGCCTTCCTGCGCCAGAGTCTTCATGACGTCCAGCACTTCGCCAACCATCTCTGGGTCCAGCGCCGAGGTCGGCTCATCGAACAGCATCACCTTCGGGTCCATCGCCAGCGCCCGAGCAATCGCTACCCGCTGTTGCTGGCCACCGGAGAGCCGCGATGGATACTCGTTGGCTTTCTGGCCGATGCCTACCTTTTCCAGCAGCGCCCGCGCCTTGGCTTCGCGGTCCGCCTTGTTGCGCTTGCGCACGACTTTCTGCGCCAGGCACAGGTTCTCCAGCACGGTCATGTGCGGGAACAGGTTGAAATGCTGGAACACCATGCCGACTTCGCGGCGATAGGCGTTGATGTCGGTCTTGGGGTCATCCAGCTGCAGGCCATTGATCGACACATGACCGGCATCGAAGTGCTCCAGGCCATTGAGGCAGCGCAGGAAGGTCGATTTACCGGAACCCGACGGGCCCAGCACCACCACCACTTCGCCCTTGGCCACCTGCGTGGTGACGTTGTCCACCGCACGCACCACCTGGCCGCGGGTGTCGAACACTTTCAACAGATCACGGACTTCAATCACTTTGCGCAAGCCTCCGCTCGAGCCGGCTGGCAAGGTGCGACAGCGGCAGGTTGATCAGCAGGTACAGGCCTGCCACGCAGAACCAGATCTCGAAGGTCGAGAACGAGGTGGTGATCGCCTCGCGACCGCTCTTGGTCAGCTCGGTGATGGCAATGACCGAGACCAGCGAGGTGTCCTTGACCAGGCTGATGAACTGCCCAGCCAGCGGCGGCAATACGCGTTTGAAGGCCTGCGGCAAAATCACATGACGCATCGACTGCCCGGCATTCAGGCCCAGCGAGCGCGCCGCCTCGTTCTGCCCCTTGGCAATCGACTGCACGCCGGCGCGCACGATCTCCGCGACGTAGGCGCCCGTGAACAGCGCCAGCGCCGCCACCCCAGCGAACTCGCGAGACAGATTGAGCACAGTGCCGATGAAGAAGTAGAAGATGAAAATCTGCACCAAAAGCGGTGTGCCGCGTACTAGTTCGACGTAGACCGTCGACAGGTCACGCAGGGTCGGGTTGTTCGACAACCGGCACAAACCGGCGATCAGGCCGATCACCAGGCCCAAAGCACCGGACACCACCGACAGCCACAGCGTGGTCCACAGGCCCCAGGCCAGCGGACCGGCCGCCCAGTGCCGGGTTACACCGATCTGATCGCCTTCGGCGACGTCATCACCGCGGCTCAGTTGCAGGCTGTCCTTGGCCACCTCCAGCACCTGCTCTTGGCCATCCTCGCCCTTGAGCGTGACGCGGGCGCTGTCGCCTTGCAGGACGATTTCCTGCACGGTGCCATAGCTGGCTGCGCGCTGAGCCTCTTCGGCCTGGTAGGCGAAGTACTGGGGAACGCGGTTCCAGCGCCACTCGTAGGACATCAACGAGGTGGCGAAGTACAGGCTGATCGCCAGGCCCACCAACACCAGCGCGGTCAGCGCGTGCCAGGGCCACTGGGCTTTCTTGTGTTTGATCACGTGGGACTCCAAAAAGCAGCAAGCCGCAAGCTACAAGCTGCAAGAGAGGGCAGACCGTGCACCGATCCGCTTCTTCTTGCAGCTTGCAGCTTGCGGCTTGTAGCTGTGATTTATTCCATTTCCTTCAGCCAGTCCTTGTTCTTGAACCACTTGTCGTGGATACGATCGTAGGTCCCGTCATGCTTGATCTGGTGCAGGAAGTTGTTGATGAAGTTGATGCTGTCGTAGTCGCCTTTCTTCAGGCCGAAAGCCAGCGGCTCGTAGGTGAAGGGCTCTTCGAGGAACAGCAGCTTGCCAGCGCCGGCCTTCTCCACCGCCACCACGTTGTAAGGCGCGTCGTAGACGAAGGCATCAGCCTTGCCGTTGACCACGTCCATCACCGCTTCCTGCTCGTTGTCGTAGCCGTGGTACTTGGCTTTGCTGATCAGCTTCTTGGTGACCATCTCGCCGGTGGTGCCGAGCTTGGAGGTAACGCGGTACTTCTCGTTGTTCAGGTCTTTATACGACTTGATCTCACCCGCCAGCTCCTTGCGGATCAGCAGGGTCTGGCCGACGACGATGAACGGTTCGCTGAAGTTCAGGCGCAGGTTGCGCTCTTGGGTCAGGGTCATGCCGCTGCCGATCATGTCGAACTTGTTGGTCAGCAGGGCTGGGATGATGCCGTCGTAGGCGGTGGAGACGGTCTCCAGCTTGACGCCCATGGACTTGGCCATGGCCTTGAGGATGTCCACTTCGAAGCCGATGATTTCACCGCGCTTGTTGGTCATCTGGAAGGGCATGTAGGTCGGGTCCATGCCGACCCGCAGGGTACCGCTCTTGACCGCGTCGTCGATGGCGCCGGCCTGGGCGCTGGCCACTGCGACCAGCGCGGTGACGCCGACCAGCAGTCGCGACAGGTATTTCTTCATCATCACCAAGTCCCCTAGCAAAAAGAGTACGAAATCTTATTGTTGGCAGTAACGGTCCTACAGACCGCTGCGAAATATCGGATGGGATGCTAACGCATGCGCGGCTCGGGACCTAGAGCCTGGGGGGACTTTGTTGGCCAAAATAGGCCTATGGGGCTGCTTTGCAGCCCATCGCGGGCAAGCCCGCTCCTACAGGTCGTGCATCGAACCCTGTGGGAGTGGACTTGCCTGCGAAGGGCCGCAAAGCGGCCCCAAGGTTGGATCAGGCACCTACCAAGGAAGGCTGTGCCTCATTCTCCGGATGCAACGGCAACAGCGGCGAATGCGGATCGCTGTTGATCGAGTTGCGCCAGACATCGATCCAGGCCGAATTGTGCTCGGCCCAGACCCGCTCATGCAGGCGCGACAGCGCCACCGGATCGCTCAACAGCGCCAGACGGGTATTGCCGTCCAGTCCTTTCGGCCCGACTTCCAATGCCTTGGCGATGCGCTCTTCACGCAGCGCTTCGATCGGTGCCGCCTGGCCATGCCGGGCAGTCCCCATCGCGCAGGCCAAAGCGTTCTGGCGTGGGTCGACCACTGCCCGCACGAAGCCGTCATGCAGCGCATGCCAGCGGTTCTCGTGGGTGTACTGGTCGGTCGCCAACAGCTCGTGCGGGGTCGCGTACTCCTCAGGAATGAGGAACAGCTTCTCGTCCTTGGCCCGCAGGCCCAGGCGCACGCGGCTGGAGATCACCGAAACCGGGATCGACAGCACCAGCGAACCAACGATCGGCGCCAACCACCACAGGAAGCTTGGGTTCAACCAGGCCACCAACGCGGCCCAGGCAAAGCCCAACAGGGTCTGTGGACCATGGCGACGCACCGCTTCGCTCCACGGGGTGGAGTCGTCGTCACGCTGCGGCGAGTTCCAGGTCGCCGCCCAGCCGAGGAACGCGGCCAGGACGAAGCGGGTATGGAAGATCATCCGTACCGGCGCCAGCAGCATCGAGAACAGCATCTCGATCAGCATCGACAGGGTGACCTTGATCCGCCCACCGAACTCGGTGGCGCCCTTGGCCCAGATCAGGATGATGCTCAGCAGCTTGGGCAGGAACAGCAGCACGATGGTGGTGGAGAACAGCGCAATGGCCTTCTCCGGGTGCCATTGTGGCCACAACGGGTAGAGCTGGAACGGCTCGATGAAGTACTGCGGCTCCATCAGGGTGTTGGTCGCCAGCAAGGCGGTCGACAGCACCAGGAAGAAGAACCACAACGGCGCCGACAGGTACGACATCACCCCGGTAAGGAACACCGCACGGTGTACCGGGTGCATGCCCTTGACCAGGAACAGGCGGAAGTTCATCAGGTTGCCGTGGCACCAACGCCGGTCGCGCTTGAGCTCATCGAGCAGGTTGGGCGGTAACTCTTCATAACTGCCCGGCAGGTCGTAGGCGATCCACACTCCCCAGCCGGCCCGACGCATCAGCGCCGCTTCGACGAAGTCGTGGGACAGAATCGCACCGGCGAAGGCGCCCTTACCGGGCAACGGCGCGAGGGCGCAGTGCTCGATGAACGGCTTCATCCGAATGATCGCGTTGTGCCCCCAATAGTGCGATTCGCCCAGCTGCCAGAAGTGCAGGCCAGCGGTGAACAACGGGCCGTATACGCGGGTCGCGAACTGCTGCAGTCGCGCATACAGGGTGTCCATGCCCGAGGCCTTCGGCGCGGTCTGGATGATGCCGGCATCCGGGTTGGCCTCCATCAGGCGCACCAGGCTGCTCAGGCAGTCACCACTCATCACGCTGTCGGCGTCGAGTACCACCATGTACTTGTACTCGCTGCCCCAACGACGGCAGAAGTCGTCAAGGTTGCCGCTCTTGCGTTTGACGCGACGGCGGCGACGGCGGTAGAAGATGCGACCAAAGCCCTTGGCCTCGCGGCACACGTCCAGCCAGGCCTGCTGTTCGGCAACGGCGATGTCTGGATCGTTGGTGTCGCTGAGCACGAAGAAATCGAACCGATCGAGGTTGCCGGTGGCGGCCACCGACTCGAAGGTCGCGCGCAGACCGGCAAACACCCGTGGCACGTCTTCGTTGCAGATCGGCATTACCAGCGCGGTACGCGCTTCGGCGGCGATCGGCTCGCTACCGGCACTGCTGCCGGAGATCTTGTACTTGTCACGCCCGGTGAGCAGCTCGAGGAAGCCCATCAGCGCGGTCCAGAAGCCCGCCGACACCCAGCAGAAGAGGATACCGAACAGAATCAGGATGGAGGTCTGCAATGCATACGGCCAGACCTGCACGACGGTGTCCCACAGCGACTGGTTCATGATCTCGTCGAGATCGACGAACGACCAGCCCTGGTACGGCAGGATGCCTTTCATGTACCAGCCGGCAACGATGGTCTGACCGAGCATCAGCGCCAGCAGGATATAGCGACGCAGCGAGCCGACCCAGCGCCAGCGCGCTGGCGGCAGTTCGCGTTTGGGCGGCTGCGGTGCGTTGGTGCGGCCCGTCATGCGCCGCCACATGCGCACCAGGATGTTGGTGCGCCATGGCTCGGGCAGAACCCGGGTGCGCTTGATCGGCGGGGCGATCTTCAGGCACAGCCGACCGCTGCCGTCGACGCCGAGCATTTCGGCGTCTTCCAGCTCGGCGGCGCTGCCCACGGTCAGGCGTGGGCCCACCGAGGCCTGTACGGCCTCGGTGGCAGTGGCGGCCGGATTGGCCGCCAGGCGTTGGTGCAGCTCGCTGAACGAGGCGCAGTGGGCGAGTTCGGCCCGCTGCTCGTCGCTCAGTGGTAAGTGGGCCAGGTACTCGCCAAGCGATTCTGGCCTTGCGCTTGAGTTACTCATCGGCAGGCAACTGATAGCTCCAGGTTTCGGTCAGCACCTTCTCGGTGGTGGCCGGGGCCCCGTTGGTGGACGCCGCATCGGCGGCTGGTTGCTCGGCAGGCTTTTCAGCCTTGGCATGCTTGGCCGCAGCCTTGTCATGCTTGGTGTCCTTGGCCGGCTTAGGTGCTTCGACCGGAACGTCCTGCAGCAGGGCAGCGCGCATCTCGGTGGACTTCTTCGGATCCTGGATCTTCAGGCGCAAGGTCAGGCGCCAGCCCTTGGTCTCTGGGTTATAGCGCAGATTGTTCTCGACCACTTCGGCGTTGTCGCCAACGCTGATCTGGCTACGCACCTTGGCGTCTTCCTTCAACGCAGCCAGAGCGGGGCCCGCGAAATCGACCAGGAAAGCCACGCTACCGTCCGGCTGACGGATCAGGTTGGACTGCTTGACGTCACCGGTCGAACGCAGGGTCTGCTTGACCCAACCTAGCTCTGGGGCCTGGAACTTAGGCTCGTCGATGGTCCAGTGCAGGCGGTAGTCGTAGTCGGCTGGTTTACCTGGCTCTGGCAGGGTCTCCGGGCTCCAGAAGGCAACGATATTGTCGTTGGTCTCGTCGGCGGTCGGGATCTCGACCAGATCGACGGTGCCTTTGCCCCAGTCGCCCTTAGGCTCGATCCAGGTGCTTGGACGCTTCTGGTAGTTGTCATCGAGGTCTTCATAGTCGCTGAAGGCGCGGTGACGCTGCATCAGGCCGAAACCACGCGGGTTCTCGACGCTGAAGTTGCTCACAGCCAGGTGTTTCGGGTTGTTCAGCGGGCGCCACAGCCATTCGCCGTTGGCGGCATGGATCGACAGGCCTTCGGAGTCGTGCAGGGCCGGACGGTAGTTCATGACCTTGGAGGGCTGGTTAGGGCCAAACAGGTACATGCTGGTCAGCGGCGCGATACCCAGGCGGCTGACGTGATCACGCAGGTAGATGCGCGACTTGACGTCGACGATGGTGTCGTTGCCCGGGCGCACGGTTAGCTTGTAGGCGCCGGTGGAACGCGGCGAGTCGAGCAGGGCGTAGATCACCAGGTGCTTGTCGGCCGGCTTGGGCTTTTCGACCCAGAACTCGGTGAACCGCGGGAATTCTTCGCCGGACGGCAGCGCAGTGTCGATGGCCAGGCCACGGGCCGACAGGCCATAGGCGTGGCCCTTGCCGACGACGCGGAAATAGCTGGCGCCAAGCAAGGTCATGATCTCGTCTTGCTTGTCGGCCTTGTTGATCGGATAGAGCACGCGGAAACCGGCGTAGCCGAGGTTCTCGACGGTCTTGGCGTCGTGCGGCACGTCCTGGAACTCGAAGCGGCTCGGGTCGTACTTGATTTCCTCGACCTTGGTGGCGGTGACCTGGTTGATCTTCACCGGTGTGTCGAAGTGCATGCCCTGGTGGTAGAAGGACAGCTTGAACGGCGTCTTGTCCTTGGCCCACTCGGCCTTTTCCTGAAGGAAGCGGATTTTCTGGTAATCGGCGTACTTCATGTCGCGGAACACCGCCGGCAGATTGCTCTTCGGTGCTTCGTACTTCTGGCCGGCCAGATCCTTTGCCTTGGCTGCAACATCGTCAAGATTGAATGCCCACAGCTGGCCAGCGCTCATCAGGCCGACCAGTGCTACGCCAGCCGCCAGGGCCTTGCGCAGCCGATTGCCGGGGATTCTTGGTGCATTACAGGGACTTACAATCACGAGCAACCCTCGCCGAAAACAGATCATGAAACCAACGGCCAGCGACCAATGCCGGGTTGGCGAGCACTGTTCGGACCCCGTGAGGGCGTAATGATTCCCCAAACGGATCCAGACAATGCTCGAGTCAAGGTGAAACGAACCTGCGAACGCAGGTTCACGCAGCGCGCGATTATCCAGCAGGCCGCGTTACAACGCATCAGGCTGTACAAACTATTTATCGTACAAACCCCCTTGTTTTCCTGCAAACAGGGGGTTATTTCGCCTCAGATTTGTAACATAAATGTTACGGGGCCATCATTGACCAGGTGCACCTGCATGTCGGCGCCAAAACGACCGCTGGCAACGTCCTCGTGCGAGGTCCGTGCGCGCGCCAGCAGATAGTCGAACAACTCGGCGCCCAGCGCCGGTGGTGCGGCAGTCGAGAAGCCCGGGCGCATGCCGCTACGCGTATCGGCCGCCAGAGTGAACTGGGACACCAGCAGCAAGCCGCCGCCGATGTCCTTGAGCGACAGGTTCATCTTGCCGTCGGCATCGCTGAACACCCGGTAGTTGAGCAGCTTGTGCAACAGCTTATCGGCATGTTCACGGGTATCTTCAGGCTCGACTGCCACCAGCACCAGCAAACCCTGGTCGATGGCACCGACGATCTCCCCCTCTACCTCGACTCGCGCCCCGCGCACTCGCTGCAGCAAGCCTTTCATGCTTCTTCCAAGGGCAGGTCGAGCAGGCGCCGGGCCATCTGATCGGCAGCGCGCACCAACGCATCGGTGATACCGGGCTCCGACGCGGCATGACCGGCATCGCGGATAACCTTCAGCTCACTGTTGGGCCAGGCCTGATGCAGCTCCCAGGCGTTGTCCAGCGGGCAGATGACGTCGTAGCGGCCATGCACGATCACCGCTGGCAGGTGGGCGATCTTGGGCATGTCGCGGATCAGCTGGTCCGGCTCCAGGAAAGCATTGTTGGTGAAGTAGTGACACTCGATCCGGGCGATCGACAGTGCGCGCTGTGGCTCGGAGAAACGATCGACCACCAGCGGATTAGGGCGCAGGGTCGCGGTCCGGCCCTCCCAGGTCGACCAGGCCTTGGCCGCGTGCATCTGGGCGATCTGGTCGTTGCCGGTCAGGCGCTTGTGGAAGGCCTTGACCAGGTCGTCGCGTTCATCGGCGGGGATCGGCGCGATGTAGTCCTGCCAATAGTCAGGGAACAGGCGGCTGGCACCTTCCTGGTAGAACCACCGGATCTCCTGCGGGCGGCACAGGAAGATGCCGCGCAGGATCAAGCCATGCACGCGCTCGGGGTGGGTCTGGGCGTAGGCCAGGGCCAGGGTCGAACCCCAGGAACCGCCAAACAGCACCCACTTGTCGATGCCCAGGTGCTGGCGAATGCGCTCCAGGTCCTCGACCAGATGCCAGGTCGTGTTGTTCTCCAGACTCGCGTGCGGCGTGGAACGGCCGCAACCGCGCTGATCGAAAGTAATGATGCGATACAGGTTGGGGTCAAAATAGCAGCGGCTCTGCGCGTCGCAGCCGGCACCCGGCCCTCCGTGGATGAACACCACTGGCAGACCTTCCGGTGAACCGCTCTCATCGACATACAGCACATGCGGCGCTTGCACGGCCAGATCGTGCCGGGCGTAGGGTTTGATCTGCGGGTACAGGGTCTGCATTGCGCACTCCGTGTGAGGATTTAATCTGCCGTTGGGCATCATAAACCTGAATTGCGCTTTGAGCATGCTCCAGTGTCAAGTCGCGACGCGGGTGAGGCGCGATACTGCCAGGGGAGCCGCAAGCTAGATCATTGTATGGATCGTACCGCGTTGCCAGGTCATAGGATCGAAAGCCCTTGAAACGAGGCTCAATCATGACTGCCCTACCCGCCACTCAATCCGACTCCGACACCTCGGCCAGCACGCCCCAACAAAGACTGGTAGCAAGCAAATTGCCCGATTGGGTTGCCAACGCCAGCAAGCATACCCATGATCGCTTACGCGCATCGATCAACAAACCGGTATCCTGGTTCGAGGCGGCCTGCCAAACCGACCCGATGACAGTAAAAGCGCTGGCGCAGGACTATGCGTTGCACCGTGAGTACGAAGCGCAAGCAAGGGCGCTGCTCAAACCCTTGCCTAAACTCGAACACTTCGCCTCACGCCGCCTGACCCAGGCGATACATACTCGCTTTGGCGTGAAGCTGAACGTAGTCAAGACCTACCTGATCAATGCCAGCAAAGCTGCGGCCTACAAGCTGAGCCTGGATAAGGATGGCATTGTTGATGGCCAGCGCGCCTTGAAACTTGCCACCCAGTCGTTGCTTCGCTGCGCCATGCAAAACTTCGAAGCATCGGAAACGCAAGCCAAAGGCCTGGACACCGACTCGCTGCAGTCGGTAATCGTTGACAGCGACGAGTTCGTGTTCCTGACGTCACAGGGCAACCCCGTGGCGATTGCACCCGAGCAGTTCGCAGCCTTGTCTCGTGAGTTGGACATTGGCGGCCAGTATCAAGCGTTGATCGACGCCATCTACCACCCCAAGCCCTCCCCCAACCAGGTTTCGTCCACGGCTTACGACGTCCGACAAACATTCAAGCGAGCAGAACAATCTGCATTCCGCGTCCATGTACACCTGGCCTACTTGCAAAAAAACCTCAGCAAAGACATGTACCAGGCGCTGCTGACACTCGCCACTGAAGGCAAGGCCAACTATCGGGGCGACCCGCTGGCCTGCAACTTCCTGACCCTGTGGAAGCGCGCCCTCACTGGCGCCTTGATTATCGGTGCAAGGCCCTACAGGGGGGTGCTGGTGAGCTACCTGCCCGGTGCCCCTATCCCACTGAAAGAACACAGCTCGCCACAGGCGCTGTCAGCCTTCCTGCGCGATCAGCTATGGGCCTTTGACCTCGCGCAGCTAAAAGCCCTCATGCCAGCGCGCTACAAAGGAGAGTTGTCACAAAAACTGCTGGATCTGCTGCGTCCTTTGAAGTGGGATGCCAAGCAACGCCAGTATGTCTCGGCGTTCGACCCCACGGCCGTGGTACCCCACGGCCTGCAGTACTTCACCGAGCCTTTCCTCGATCAATTGGTCAGCCAGAAACACCAACGGCTCACGGACGACGCTCAGTTCCACGCCGTACCCACAGCTCTGGAAGATGAGAAAACTGCGGCAAAGCGCAAAGCCTACTTCATGCAGCTGGCCTTCGAGGCACTAACGCTTACCAGTTTCTTCGTGCCAGCGCTGGGCCAGGTGATGTTGGGAGTGACGGTCTTCCAATTGGGTTTCGAAGTGTTCGAAGGGCTCGAAGCCTGGGGCAACGATGACCGCGAGCAAGCCTTGGGCTACCTGATGGATGTCGCCGAAAACGTGGCGCTCATCGCGGCATTGAGCGGTGCAGGAGCCGCTGTCGAAGGCGCGGGTGGCACACCGGCACTTGAAAGGATCCCGGTAGAAACACCTTCGTTCATCGAAGAGCTTGAGACCGTGGAGTTGCCCAATGGCGAAACTCGGTTGTGGAAACCAGATCTGACACCTTTCGCCCATGACATCGTGCTACCTGCCGGGCTTACGCCGGATGAATTCGGTCTGTATCACTATCAGGGCAAAACCTGGTTGGCGTTGCAAGACAAGGTGTATTCGGTCAAACCACTACCGAGCAGCGAGGACTACTGTATCGAGCACCCCACCAAGGCGCTCGGCTACACGCCTTCGCTGCGGCACAATGGTGCAGGCGCTTGGCAGCATGCACTGGATCGACCACAACAATGGGAGGGTTCGACGCTACTCAAGCGCCTGCTGCCTCAAGCAGGTAGGCTGTCTGAGCAATCGGTCCAACGGGTCCTGCGGGTCAGTGACTGTCATGAGGCGGTACTGCGACAAGCATTGAGCGACAACCAACGGGCACCGGCATTGCTCGAAGATACGCTGCACAGGTTCCTGCTCGATCAGGCAATCACCGATGAGTTTGCAAGCAGTTCCAGCCATTCCAGCTCCAGGATCAGTGCGTTCCAGGCCCGCTACCAGGTAGTGCCGGACACGCTGCCGCCGGCTAGAGCGCTGATCAGCCAGCGTTATCCACAACTGCCCGCGCCTATCGCCGATGAAGTCGTGCGCCATGCCAGCGCCGCGGAAATGGAGCTAATGCGCAAAGGCACGATTGCGCCGCGTATCGCCATGGAAGTGCGCAGTTATCAGCAGCAAGTTCGCCTGGCCCGCGCCTATGAGGGGCTATATCTGGACTCGGTACGCAACCCTGATACCGACATCCTGGTTCTGCACACCCTGCAAACCCTCCCAGGCTGGTCGCCCGAGGTGCGGATCGAGCTGCGCCAAGGCAGCTTCCTGGGAGCACTGATCGGTGCCATCGGTCCTGACGATGCAGCAATGCGCAAGGTCCTGGCCCGGCACGCCGGCGATTACCAGGCCTACGATGCTAGTGGACTCGAGTTGCATGGGCGCGATCAGCTCTACGCAGCGCTACTGCATGCATTGCCCGACGAACAACGTGCTGCGCTAGGCTTTCCGGGCGTATGGGATGGCGCAAAACTCAAGCAGGCCATTGAGCAGCGCCCCTTGTTGACGCGCCACAAGTTGAGGCAGGCATTGGCGATGCAACCTGTGGTAGCAGGGCACAAGTCGCCGATGCGACTGGCTGATGGCCGTAGCGGTTACGCCTTGAGCGGCAAAGGGACCCTGCCCGGCTTCATCGCCCGAGATACGCTGCTCGACATGATTCGCTGGCTGGAGCTACCCCGCGAGGGTCAATCGGCCGAAGCGCTGCTCGACGCTCTGGAAAACCTGGGCTTGAACCGTCATCAGATCCATACACGCTTGACCGAACTGCTGACGCAACGTTCAGCGCTTGAGGCCGATCTAACGAGCTGGGGCGAAACCTCCAGCACACTTGTCGATCTCGACAGACGTACCGCCAGCCGCAGTCGGATCCAGGCGGCGCTCTGGCAACAATGGTACGACAGCAACTTGCCGGAGATGGGTCGCACAGCTTCACCGCTACGCCTTGAGCGAGTCCTGCTGATCGACTTTCCTGCGCGGCTGCCGGACTTCTTTTTGCAACGGGTGCAAGGCTTACAACTCATTGATGTGGACGTGAATACCAGTGGGATGCCTGACTCTGTTCCCCAGCAGGTCAACGATCTTCAAACAGTCGATCGCTTCTATCGATTATTTGGGCATTTGACCTCTCTGGAGATCGGTCGTGACGTGGTAGCGCCAAGCCGCAACTCGGCCACCCATGACTTGTACCGAATTTCCAGGTGTTTTCCCGCGCTCAGGGAGCTGCGACTGGTGAACCTGAACATCCATCTCTCCGCGCTGGAGTTCGATCAGCTTCGCAGCCTTACCCAGCTCCAATACCTGGACCTCAGCGGCAACAACCTACGCCTTGTGAGTGGCCAAGACGTATTGCACGGTCTGTCATTGCGCTTCCTGGGGCTCGATCACACAGGGCTGGAGGCTTGGCCTAACTGGCTGAATGAAGCAGCCGTTTCCAGGTTGGGCCACCTTTCACTGCGCAACAACCATATCTCAGCGATACCTGACGCCCTAGTCGACGATACAGCTATCGCGCCTCCTCATACTCTGGTTTCCCTAGAGGGCAATTTCATGTCCCTGCATACCATCTTGAGGACCACACTGCGCGACAACGCAACGAACGGCCGATACACCTTCAATGTTGATGTCACACCTTCGATTCAAAACATAGTGGACCATCACCTACGTCAATATGCCGAGCTCAGTGAGACGCTCGATAACTGGGCGCATGCATCCACTTCAGCGATGCCCTTAAGCGAACAGACTACCCACGCCAGAGTCCAGGTCGGCAACGCGCTGCTTGCCCACCTGCGCCGCGTACAAGTTGGCGAGACCAATGCCCCGCTGCGCCTTACAGAGATTAGCCTCAGCGATTTTCCGGCGCGATTGCCCAGTAGTTACTTTGCCCAGATCCATGACCTGCAACTGATCCGTGTGTCTGCCACGCCGGCGCAACTCGATCACTTTCTCGGCCAATTCAGCGCACTCAGTGGACTGACGCTGGAGGGGCATATACAGCCGCTCGAGGCCTTGCCCGGCGCGCTGACCTCGCTACGATTGCTGCAACGTTTGAACCTGTGTGAACAAGGGCTATTGGTCGACCAGCACGCAATCGACACCTTCGCAAGCCTGCCTAACCTCAATGCCCTGGTGCTCGATGGCAATCGCATAGGCGCTATCGTCGATGCCTCAGGGCTGTCCAGGACCCTCAGATCACTGTCGCTAGTCAACACTGGCCTGCACACCTGGCCACAATGGGTCGAGCAACTGTTCCCCCTTTACCTGCTGGAGCTCGATGACAATCAGATCATCGAGCTGCCTGAGCACATCCTCTACAACCCTCGCAGCGATGTCGGCCACACCGAAATATCCCTGACCGGAAACCCCCTGAGCGAGGATACGATGTATCGGGCGCACACCTCTGAAAATGGTCGACGTGCCTATTCTTTCAATATGGACCTGCCAGCCAGCATCGCCAATGAACACTGGAGAGACCGGCATTCCTCGGACTCGGAATCGGAATCGCACAGCGACTCTGACTCCGATACGCAGTCCACTCACTCAGACACCGGCAGCAACAGTGAAGGGCATGTACATAACCCCACTCTGCCCTTCGCGCAGAACGCAGCCAATGTCGAGGATTGGTTGCTGGGAACCGTTGAGGAAAACCAAGCGCACCAGCTCACCTGGGATGCTCTGGTGGCAGGTGCTGATGCGCCAGACTTGCTGGCACTGACTGACCGCCTGACGCAAAGCGCACCCTACCGGACGCAGGCTACCCGTGCCGATTTCGCTGCGCGTCTCTGGCACGTGCTGGAAATAG
Source organism: Pseudomonas sp. xss_2 (assembly GCF_043104195.1). NCBI lineage: Bacteria > Pseudomonadati > Pseudomonadota > Gammaproteobacteria > Pseudomonadales > Pseudomonadaceae > Pseudomonas > Pseudomonas sp. xss_2. The sequence goes on along the minus strand of NZ_JBICKL010000047.1, from coordinate 7,618 downwards.
CCAGCGCCAATGCAGCAGAGCGCCAGCTGTTCAACGTCATGGCGCAAGAAGCCACGACCACCTGTGCCGATGGCGCCTGGCTGATTTTCAACCAGATGGAGATTCGCGTATTCACCGAACAGGCACTGCGCGACATCCCATCTGCCTCCCGTGGATCGGCCCTGTACCGCCTGACCCAACGCCTGTATCGCTTGCAGGAGCTGGACGACATTGCCCGCGCGCAAGCGGGAACGCGTGATCAGGCAGAGGTCCGTCTGGCCTACCGTGTACATTGGGCGCAGGCGCTTGAATTGCCATTGCCACCGAGCAGCATGCTTTACCGCGCGGTGGCCAGCATTCGCAAAGGCGAGCTCGATGAAGCATTGGCTCAGGTCCAGCGAGGTGAGCACGCCGAGCCATTCCTGCGCTATGCGGCGCAGCGGGACTTCTGGATCGAGTACCTGAAAGAAACCCACGCCAGTCGCTTCAAGCAACTGGAAGAGGATTATCAGGCCCGGGTATTGGCGGTCACCGACCAGTATCCAGATCAGACGGTGGAACAATTGCAGCCGGAGTACGACCGCCTGAAGGAGGAACATGAGCGCAACATGACGCGATTGATCCGCGAGCTGACCCTCGCCAGCGGACACGAGTACGCGTAACAGACTTCACCAAGTGGCGACAGCGCTCGCCGCTCGGTGCAGGGTCATTTGCCGTAGCGCTCTCGCCCCCATGCCAGCAGCGTTTCCAGCAAGCCTTTGAGCACCACCTGGGTAGGCCGGGCCAGATCCTCACAGTAAGTGAACGGCTCGACCTCCTCCATATAGGTGCTCTGCGCCAACTCCAGCTGCACCGCATGGATGTGCTGCGCAGGGTTGCCGTAGTGACGGGTGATGTGCCCGCCCTTGAAACGTCCGTTGAGCACGTGGCTGTAACCTTCGGCCCCAGCGCACACCCCCTTGAGCCGCTCGGCCAACTGCGCGTCGCAGCTGGCACCATTGAAAGTGCCAAGGTTGAAGTCCGGTAGCTTGTCCTCGAACAGGTGCGGGATATGCGAGCGGATCGAATGCGCATCCCACAGCAGGGCATAGCCAAACGCTTCGCGTAGACGCGCCAGCTCATGCTTGATCGTGTCGTGATAAGGGCGCCAGATCTGCTCCAAGTAGGCTGCACGCTCGTCAGAAGAAGGCGTCAGGCCGTCTTTGAACAGGGGCTCGCCCTCGAACAATGTGGCCGGATACAGGCCCGTGGTTGCTCCGGCGTACAACGGCTTGTCATCGTCAGGCCGATTGAGATCGATGACAAAGCGTGAGTATTGCGCCGCCACAACACTTGCGCCCAGATCACGGGCGAAGTCGTACAGCAGGGGAATGTGCCAGTCGGTGTCGGGCAAACTGCGCGCCTGATCGACCAGCCCATCGCGCACAGCCGGCGTCAGGCCAAGGCCTGCATGCGGCATGCTGATCAGCAGCGGCAGCCGACCTTGATGGAAACTCAATACCTTGTGCATGTCTGCCTCGCTCAATTGGAAATCTCGTGACCGCGGCGCACCACACGCTTGGGCAAGTCACCGCCGAGCCAGTAGGCAAGGTCGGCGGGGCGTTCGATCTGCCAGGCGATGAAGTCCGCCAGCTTGCCGACTTCCAGCGAGCCGTGGCTAGCACCCAGCCCGAGCGCGGTAGCAGCATGCAGGGTGACGCCGGCCAGGGCCTCCTCCGGGGTCATGCGGAACAACGTACAGCCCATGTTCAGCATCAAGCGCAGCGACAGGCCTGGCGAAGTGCCTGGGTTGAGGTCGCTGGCCAGGGCAATCTTCACGCCATGCTTGCGCAGCGCCTCCATCGGCGGCAGCTGGGTCTCGCGCAGGAAATAGAACGCGCCCGGCAGCAGCACGGCAACCGTGCCGGCCGCAGCCATGGCGATGGCATCCTCTTCGGTCATGAACTCCAGGTGATCGGCGGACAGCGCCTGGTAGCGTGCCGCCAGGCTCGAGCCATGCAGCGACGACAACTGCTCGGCATGCAGCTTGACCGGCAGGCCCAGTTCACGTGCCTTGATGAACACCCGCTCGACCTGGGCCGGGGAGAACGCCAGGTGCTCGCAGAATGCATCCACCGCATCCACCAGGCCCTCGCCCGCCAGCGCGGGCAGCAGCTCGTCGCAGATGTGCGCGATGTAGTCATCGGCCCTGCCTGCGTATTCCGGCGGCAAGGCATGAGCGGCCAGACAGGTACTGCGCACGGTCAGTGGCAGCTCTTCGGCCAGGCGCCGGGCCACGCGCAGCATCTTGCGTTCGTTGGCCAGGTCCAGGCCGTAGCCGGACTTGATCTCCACGGTAGTGACGCCATCGCGCATCAGCGCTTGCACGCGCTGGCGGGCACTGGCGAACAGCTCGTCCTCGCTGGCCGCGCGGGTGGCCCGCACGGTGCTGGCAATGCCGCCGCCTTGCGCGGCAATCTCGGCATAGCTGACGCCCTGCAGGCGCTGTTCGAACTCGCCGCTGCGGTTACCGCCGAACACCGCGTGGGTGTGGCAGTCGATCAGCCCTGGGGTAACCCAGGCGCCCGCCAGATCCACCGTGCGCTCGGCATCGACCGACGGCAGCTCGCGACGCGGGCCGATCCACTCGATCAGGCCTGCGTTGCTGACGATGGCCGCGTCGTCGATGATCGAGTAGCTGCCTTGGGCCATGCTGGCCACCTGGCAATGCTGCCAAAGGGTTCTCATAGAGCGTCTCCGTTACTAACGATGCAGCTCGGCGTGCTCCCTGGCCAGCTCGCCCTGGCCTGCGCGCGGTTTGCACCACAGCAGGTAGGAGGCCACCAGGAACACCACCCAGACCACACCGACGAGCAATGCCGCCTGGGTATCCGGGAAGTAACCGAGCACCGCAAAGATGAACACCATGAAGGCAATCGCCAGCGCTGGTCCATACGGCCAGAACGGCACCGGGAACTTGAGCTGGGCCGCCTCTTCGCGCGTCATCCGGCGACGCATGGCGACTTGTGTGACCAGGATCATCAGCCACACCCACACCGTAGCGAAAGTGGCGATCGAGGCGATCAACAGGAACACGTTTTCCGGGATCAGGTAGTTGAGCACCACGCCGATCAACAGCGCCGCCCCCATCACCAGCACCGTGAGCCACGGTACGCCGTGTTTCGACAGTTGGGCAAAACCGCGTGGCGCGTGGCCCTGTTGCGCCAGGCCATACATCATCCGACCCGCGCCGAAGATGTCGCTGTTGATCGCCGACACAGCCGCAGAAATCACCACCACATTGAGCACGGCGGCGGCTGAGCCGATCCCCAGGTTGCTGAAGATCTGCACGAACGGGCTGCCTTGGCTGCCGATCTGCGGCCACGGGTACAGGCACATCAACACGAACAGGGTGAGCACATAGAACAGCAGGATGCGCAGCGGCACGGCGTTGATCGCCTTGGGAATCACCCGCTGCGGATCCTTGGCTTCACCGGCGGTGATGCCGATGATTTCAATACCGCCAAAGGCGAACATCACCACGGCAAAGGAGGCGATCAAACCGCCGATACCGTTGGGCATGAAGCCGCCATGCTCGAACAGATTGCCGACCCCCACGGCAGCGCCGTTGCCGACCTGGCCAAAGCCGAAGGCCATGATGCCCAGGCCGGCGAGGATCATCGCCACGATGGCGCCGACCTTGAGCAGCGACAGCCAGAACTCCATCTCGCCAAACACCTTGACGTTGCACAGGTTCAGCCCGCCGATCAGAAAGACGATGCCCAGTACCCAGATCCAGCGCGGCACGTCGGGGAACCAGAAGCCCATGTAGATACCGAAGGCGGTCACATCGGCAATGCAGACGATGATCATCTCGAAGGCGTAGGTCCAGCCGAGGATGAAACCGGCCATAGGCCCCAGGTAGGTGCTGGCGTAGTGGCCGAAGGAGCCGGCCACCGGGTTGTGCACGGCCATCTCGCCGAGGGCGCGCATGACCATGAACACCGCAGCGCCGCCAATCAGGTAGGCCAGCAGCACGGCGGGGCCGGCCATCTGGATGGCCGAGGCAGAGCCGTAGAACAGGCCGGTGCCGATGGCAGAGCCGAGGGCCATAAAACGAATGTGGCGGGACGATAGCCCGCGTTTGAGTCCTTGAGCTTGTTGCATTCTGCGTCCCTTTTATTTTTTTTGGACGAACAACCGCGTGTTGGGGCCGCATTGCGGCCCCCGCTATCTCACAGGCTCGGCAACACTCCAGCCGGCAACAACCCTGTCAGCGTGCCCTCAGCCAGCAGTTCACTGGCAATCTCGATATCCGGCGAGAAGAACCGGTCACGCTCGTAGTGCGCGACTTTCTCGCGCAGCGCCTTGCGGGCCTGTTCGAGCTTGGCCGAGGTTTTCAGCCCCTTGCGCAGGTCGAGCCCTTGGCACGCGCCCAGCCATTCGATAGCCAGCACGCCACGGGTGTTCTCGGCCATTTCCCACAACCGCTTGCCCGCCGCCGGGGCCATCGACACATGGTCTTCCTGGTTGGCCGAAGTCGGCAGGCTGTCGACGCTGTGCGGATGCGACAGCGCCTTGTTTTCGCTGGCCAGCGCGGCAGCCGTCACCTGGGCGATCATGAAGCCCGAGTTGACCCCGCCGTTTTCTACCAGGAACGGCGGCAGCTGGGACATGTGCTTGTCCATCATCAGCGAGATGCGCCGCTCGCTCAGCGCACCGATCTCGGCAATCGCCAGCGCCAGGTTGTCAGCCGCCATCGCCACCGGCTCGGCGTGGAAATTACCCCCGGAGATCACATCGCCTTCGGCGGCGAACACCAACGGGTTATCCGACACCGCGTTGGACTCGATGGCCAATACCTCGGCAGCCTGGCGCAACTGGGTCAGGCAGGCGCCCATGACCTGTGGCTGGCAGCGCAGCGAGTAGGGATCCTGGACCTTGCCGCAGTTCTCGTGCGAGCGCGACACCTCGCTGGAATCGCCGAGCAGATCGCGGTAGCAAGCTGCCGCGTCGATCTGGCCGCGCTGGCCACGCACTTCGTGGATGCGTGCATCGAATGGCGAACGCGAACCCAGCGCCGCTTCGACGGTAAGGCCGCCGCAGATGATCGCCGCAGCGAACAGGTCTTCGGCGTGGAACAACCCACGCAAGGCGTAGGCAGTCGATGCCTGGGTACCATTGAGCAGGGCCAGCCCCTCTTTGGCTGCCAGGGTCAGCGGCTCGAGGCCGGCCACTGCCAGGGCCTCGTTTGCAGGCAACCACTGACCCTGATAACGCGCCTTGCCCTCACCCAGCAGCACCAGCGACATGTGCGCCAATGGTGCCAGGTCGCCCGAGGCGCCTACCGAACCCTTGAGCGGAATGTGCGGATAGACTTCAGCGTTGACCAAGGCGATCAGCGCATCGATGACCTTGCGGCGAATACCGGAGAAACCCCGGCTCAGGCTGTTGATCTTGAGCACCATGATCAAGCGCACCATGGCGTCATCCAGCGGCGCGCCGATGCCGGCAGCGTGCGACAGCACCAGCGAGCGCTGCAGGTTTTCCAGGTCTTCGCGGGCAATGCGGGTCGAGGCCAGCAGGCCAAAACCGGTGTTGATGCCGTAGGCTGTGCGGTCCTCGGCGAGAATCTGTTCGACGCAAGCGACGCTGGCATTGATCGCCGGGCCAGCACTGTCATCCAGGCGCAGTTGCACGGGCGCGGCGTGGATCGCGCGCAGCTGGGCCAGGGTCAGGGTACCGGGCTTGAGGGTCAGTTCGGTCACTTCGCTACTCCATTCGCATGGGGCCCGCAGGCCCCTTCTTGTTATTCAGTATCGCCCTTGTTCGGTGCTGACGATCAACCTGTGATCATCGGCAGATCGAGGCCCTGCTCTTTGGCGCAGTCGACAGCGATCGGGTAACCGGCATCGGCATGGCGCATGACGCCGGTGCCTGGGTCGTTGGTCAGCACGCGGGCAATGCGCTCGGCGGCTTCGTCGCTACCATCGCAGACGATGACCATGCCTGAGTGTTGCGAGAAGCCCATGCCCACGCCGCCACCGTGGTGCAGCGAAACCCAGGTAGCGCCGCTGGCGGTATTGAGCAGGGCGTTGAGCAGCGGCCAGTCGGACACCGCGTCGGAGCCATCGCGCATCGATTCGGTTTCGCGGTTCGGGCTGGAGACCGAGCCGGAATCAAGGTGGTCGCGACCAATGACGATCGGCGCCGACAACTCGCCGCTACGCACCATTTCGTTGAAGGCCAGGCCCAGCTTGGCACGCAGGCCCAGGCCAACCCAGCAGATACGCGCCGGCAGGCCCTGGAAGCTGATGCGCTCGCGGGCCATGTCCAGCCAGCGGTGCAGGTGGGCGTCGTCAGCGATCAGCTCTTTGACCTTGGCATCGGTTTTGTAGATGTCTTCAGCTTCGCCCGACAGCGCGGCCCAGCGGAATGGACCCACGCCGCGGCAGAACAGCGGACGGATATAGGCCGGAACGAAGCCTGGGAAGTCGAAGGCATTGCTCACGCCCTCTTCCTTGGCCATCTGGCGAATGTTGTTGCCGTAGTCGAAGGTCGGCACACCCTGCTTCTGGAAGTCGAGCATGGCCTGCACGTGAACGGCCATGGACTGCTTGGCAGCCTTGACCACTGCGGCCGGTTCGGTCTGGGCGCGGTCGCGGTACTGCTCCCAGGTCCAGCCAGCGGGCAGGTAGCCGTTGAGCGGGTCGTGGGCGCTGGTCTGGTCAGTGACCATGTCCGGACGCACGCCACGCTTGACCAGCTCCGGCAGGATTTCGGCGGCGTTGCCCAGCAGGGCGATGGAGATGGCTTTGCCTTCGGCGGTGTATTTGCCAATGCGCGCCAGCGCGTCGTCCAGATCGCTGGCTTGCTCGTCGACATAGCGGCTGCTCAGGCGGAAATCGATCCGGCTCTGCTGGCACTCGATGTTCAGCGAGCAAGCGCCGGCCAGGGTCGCCGCCAGTGGCTGGGCGCCGCCCATGCCGCCAAGGCCGGCGGTGAGCACCCACTTGCCCTTGAGGCTGCCGTTGTAGTGCTGGCGACCGGCTTCGACGAAGGTTTCGTAGGTGCCTTGGACAATGCCCTGGCTGCCGATGTAGATCCAGCTGCCGGCGGTCATCTGACCGTACATGGCCAGGCCCTTGGCATCCAGTTCGTTGAAGTGCTCCCAGTTGGCCCAGTGCGGCACCAGGTTGGAGTTGGCGATCAACACGCGCGGGGCGTTGCTGTGGGTCTTGAACACACCGACCGGCTTGCCAGACTGCACCAGCAGGGTCTCGTCGTCTTCCAGGCGGGTCAGGGTCTCGACGATCTTGTCGTAGCACTCCCAGTTACGTGCGGCGCGGCCAATGCCGCCGTAGACCACCAGTTCCTTGGGGTTCTCGGCCACCTGCGGGTCGAGGTTGTTCATCAGCATGCGCAGCGGCGCTTCGGTCATCCAGCTTTTGGCGGTCAGCTTGTTGCCACGCGGGGCACGGATTTCTACGTCACGGTATTTGTTGTTGTCAGTCACGGGGAAGGTCCTCTGCGGTCATCCGACGGCGGTGTGTCGATGGACAATATACAAACACACCTTTACTTGTATGTACAAGCATGGACAACTAAAAATATTGTGCCTTTCCCTTAAATGATTAGGGCCGCTTTGCAGCCCATCGCG
>NZ_JBICKL010000046.1:0-315680 GCF_043104195.1 Pseudomonas sp. xss_2 | reverse complement strand
GTTCGCTGGCTAGGCTTAAACTCTACCTAGACTGAACCTCACTTCTCCTCGGTTTTGGCCACCGGCGCCGGTGGCGGCCGCAGCCCCACCTCGGCAATCAGCTTGAGCTGCTGCCCATTGCGAATCACCTCGATGGCCACCTTGTCGGTCGGCTTGATCCGCGCCACCTGGTTCATCGACTTGCGGCCATCGCCGGCCGGTTCGCCATTGATGCTCAGAATCACGTCACCCAGCTGCAAGCCTGCGCGCTGCGCCGGGCCATCGCGGAAGATCCCCGCCACGACGATCCCTGGCCGCCCCTCAAGGCCAAACGACTCGGCCAGCTCCTGGCTCAGCGGTTGTACTTCGATACCCAGCCAGCCACGGATCACCTGGCCGTGCTCGATGATCGACTTCATCACCTCCAGCGCCAGCTTGACCGGAATGGCGAAACCAATGCCCTGCGAGCCGCCGGATTTGGAGAAGATCGCCGTGTTGATTCCGATCAGGTTGCCGTTGGCATCGACCAGCGCACCACCGGAGTTGCCCGGGTTGATGGCGGCGTCGGTCTGGATGAAGTCTTCGTAGTTGTTCAGCCCCAGCTGGTTACGGCCAGTGGCGCTGATGATGCCCATGGTCACGGTTTGGCCGACGCCGAAGGGGTTACCGATGGCCAGCGAGACGTCGCCGATGTGAATGTTGTCGGAGCGGCCAATGGTAATCGCCGGCAGGCTCTTGAGGTCGATCTTCAGCACCGCGAGGTCGGTTTCCGGGTCGCTGCCGATCACCCGCGCCAGGGTTTCGCGTCCATCCTTGAGGGCCACGACGATCTGGTCGGCGCCGCTGGTGACGTGGTTGTTGGTCAGCAGGTAGCCCTCGGGGCTCATGATTACCGCCGAACCCAGGCTCGACTCCCAGCGGCGCTGCTTGGGCAGGTTGTCGCCGAAGAAACGGCGGAACTGCGGGTCTTCGAACAGCGGGTGGGCGCTCTTGTTCACAACCTTTGTGGTGTACAGGTTGACCACCGCCGGTGCGGCCAGGGTCACCGCGTCGGCATACGACACTGGGCCCTGCATGATCCGCGTGGTTTGCGGTGCTTGTTGCAGGTTGACGTCCTGGCTGGGCAGGCCGACCCATTCGGGGAAGCGCTGGATCACCAGCAGGGCAATCAATATGCCGGTAAGCAGTGGCCAGCCAAAGTAACGCAGAACCTTGAGCATCGAATGAATCCTGGGAGTGGGGCAGGGGCCGTTGCAGAGCGGGCCGGGATGCAAGCGCGCGCGATCATACACGTCAAAAGTATGCTCGGCGACGGCTACGATCGCGGGGCAAGCCCGCTCCTACGCAGGCCGCGCTGATCCGTGGGGGCGGGCTTGCCCCGCGATTGCCATATGCCCCAGGCGACTATCGCCGGTTTCCCCGAGTCCGGCGACGGCCCATAATGGCGGCCATTATACGGGCGTTGCGCCCGCCGAATGTGCAGATTTCGAGGAGATTTTCCATGGCCGTCGCCCTCAGCACCCTGGTCGAGGAAGCCGAGCGCTACCTGTCCAGCGCCAAGATCCAGGATTACTGCCCCAATGGCCTGCAGGTCGAGGGGCGGCCGCAGGTCAGCCGGATCGTCACGGGCGTCACTGCCAGCCAGGCGTTGCTCGATGCTGCTGTCGAGGCGCAAGCGGATCTGGTCCTGGTCCACCACGGTTATTTCTGGAAAGGCGAGAACCCGTGCATCACCGGCATCAAGCAGCGCCGGTTGAAGACCTTGCTCAAGCATGACATCAGCCTGCTGGCGTTCCACCTGCCGCTGGATGTGCATCCGGAGGTGGGCAACAACGTGCAGTTGGCGCACCAGTTGGGGATTACCGTCGAAGGGCCGCTGGATCCGAACAACCCGAAAGTGGTCGGTATGGTCGGCTCGCTGAGTGAGGCGATGTCGGCGCGCGACTTTGCCCGGCGTGTACAGGAAGCGCTGGGCCGTGAGCCGCTGTTGATCGAGGGTGATCAACTGGTGCGGCGCATTGGTTGGTGCACAGGCGGCGGCCAGGGCTACATCGACACGGCGATTGCCGAGGGTGTCGATCTGTTTCTGAGCGGCGAAGCTTCCGAGCAGACCTTCCACAGCGCTCGCGAGAATGGCATCAGCTTCATCGCTGCCGGGCACCATGCTACCGAGCGGTATGGCGTGCAGGCGCTGGGCGATTACCTGGCGCGGCGGTTTGCTGTGGAGCACCTGTTCATCGATTGCCCTAATCCGATCTGATCGAGAGTTGGGCTGCTTTGCGGCTCATCGGTCCTGTAGCCGCTGGCTTGCCTGCGATGGCCTGCATAGCGGGCCGGATGCGGCCCAAACCCCCAGTCATATGGTTAGATTGTTTCGATCTAGCCAGCCTCCTAAATAGAATCAGGTGCTGTGATAAAGTGGCTCGCTCGAACACGGCCCGCTTGGCCGTCCATAAGATCGTATCGTTTTACGTGAGTAGCCATGGTCGACAAACTGACGCACTTGAAACAGCTGGAGGCGGAAAGCATCCACATCATCCGCGAGGTGGCCGCCGAGTTCGACAACCCGGTGATGCTGTACTCGATCGGCAAGGACTCCGCCGTGATGCTGCACCTGGCGCGCAAGGCCTTTTTCCCGGGCAAGCTGCCGTTTCCGGTGATGCACGTCGACACCCAGTGGAAATTCCAGGAGATGTACAGCTTCCGCGACAAGATGGTCGAGGAAATGGGCCTGGAGCTGATCACCCACGTCAACCCTGAGGGTGTGGCGCAGGGCATCAACCCGTTCACCCATGGCAGCTCCAAGCACACCGACATCATGAAAACCCAGGGCCTCAAGCAGGCGCTGGACAAGTACGGCTTCGACGCCGCCTTCGGTGGTGCGCGCCGTGACGAAGAGAAGTCGCGGGCCAAGGAGCGGGTCTATTCGTTCCGTGACAGCAAGCATCGCTGGGATCCGAAAAACCAGCGTCCGGAGCTGTGGAACGTCTACAACGGCAAGGTCAACAAGGGCGAGTCGATCCGCGTCTTCCCCCTGTCGAACTGGACCGAACTGGACATCTGGCAGTACATCTACCTCGAAGGCATCCCAATCGTGCCGCTGTACTTCGCCGCCGAGCGCGACGTCATCGAGAAGAACGGCACCCTGATCATGATCGACGACGAGCGCATCCTCGAGCACCTCTCCGAGGAAGAGAAAGCGCGCATCGTCAAGAAGAAGGTGCGTTTCCGTACCCTCGGCTGCTACCCGTTGACGGGGGCTGTCGAGTCGGAAGCCGAGAGCCTGACCGACATCATTCAGGAAATGCTCCTGACGCGCACTTCCGAGCGCCAGGGCCGGGTCATCGACCACGATGGCGCAGGCTCCATGGAAGACAAAAAACGTCAGGGCTACTTCTAATTTTCAGGGTTACTCCATGTCGCACCAATCCGATTTGATCAGCGAAGACATCGTCGCTTATCTGGCTCAGCACGAGCGTAAAGAACTGCTGCGTTTCCTCACCTGCGGCAACGTCGATGATGGCAAGAGCACCCTGATCGGGCGCCTGTTGCACGACTCCAAGATGATCTACGAGGACCACCTCGAGGCCATCACCCGTGACTCGAAGAAGTCCGGCACCACTGGCGAAGAAGTCGACCTGGCGCTGCTGGTCGATGGCCTGCAGGCCGAGCGTGAGCAGGGCATCACCATCGATGTCGCCTACCGCTATTTCTCCACCGCCAAACGCAAGTTCATCATCGCCGACACCCCGGGCCACGAGCAGTACACCCGTAACATGGCCACCGGCGCCTCGACTTGCGATCTGGCGATCATCCTGGTCGACGCCCGTTACGGCGTGCAGACCCAGACCCGCCGACACAGCTACATTGCCTCGTTGCTGGGCATCAAGCACATCGTCGTTGCGGTCAACAAGATGGACCTCAAGGGCTTCGATGAAGGCGTGTTCGAGTCGATCAAGGCCGACTACCTGAAGTTTGCCGAGGCCATCAACCTGACGCCGAGCAGCCTGCACTTCGTGCCGATGTCGGCGCTCAAGGGCGACAACGTGGTCAACCGCAGCGAGCGTTCGCCGTGGTACACGGGCCCTGCGTTGATGGAAATCCTCGAGACCGTTGAAGTTGCCGCCGACCGCAATTTCACCGACCTGCGCTTCCCGGTGCAGTACGTCAACCGGCCGAACCTGAACTTCCGCGGCTTTGCCGGCACCCTGGCCAGCGGTGTGGTGCACAAGGGCGATGAAATCGTCGTGCTGCCGTCGGGCAAGAGCAGCCGGGTCAAGTCAATCGTCACCTACGAAGGTGAGTTGGAAAACGCAGGTCCAGGCCAGGCCGTGACCCTGACCATGGAAGACGAGATCGACATCTCCCGTGGCGACCTGCTGGTGCATGCCGACAACGTCCCACCGGTCACCGATCAGTTCGACGCCATGCTGGTGTGGATGGCTGAAGAGCCGATGCTCCCAGGCAAGAAATACGACATCAAGCGTGCCACCAGCTACGTACCCGGCTCGATTGCCAGCATCAACCACAAGGTCGATGTGAACACCCTCGAGAAGGGCGCCGCTAGCGCGCTGCAGCTCAACGAGATCGGCCAGGTCAAGGTCAGCCTCGACGCCGCTATCGCGCTGGACGGTTACGACAGCAACCGCACCACCGGTGCATTCATCGTCATCGACCGCCTGACCAACGGCACCGTTGGCGCCGGCATGATCATCGCCCCGCCAGTGCTGCCGCATGGCAGCACCGGCCAGCATGGCAAGTTGGCCCACGTTGCCACCGAAGAGCGCGCCCTGCGCTTCGGCCAGCAGCCGGCTACCGTGCTGTTCAGCGGCCTTTCTGGCGCTGGCAAGAGCACCCTGGCCTATGCCGTTGAGCGCAAGCTGTTCGACATGGGCCGTGCGGTGTACGTGCTCGATGGCCAGAACCTGCGTCACGACCTGAACAAAGGCCTGCCACAGGACCGCGCCGGTCGCACCGAGAACTGGCGCCGCGCCGCCCACGTCGCGCGCCAGTTCAACGAAGCCGGCCTGCTGACCCTGGCCGCCTTCGTCGCCCCGGATGCCGAAGGCCGCGAACAGGCCAAGGCACTGATCGGCAAAGAACGCCTGGTGACCGTGTACGTACAGGCATCGCCGATTGCCTGCCGCGAGCGCGACCCGCAAGGCCTGTACGCTGCCGGTGGCGACAACATCCCGGGTGAAAGCTTCCCGTTCGATGTGCCGCTGGATGCCGACCTGGTGATCGATACCCAGAACAGCAGTGTTGAAGAAGGCGTCAAGCAGGTGCTGGACGTGTTGCGTCAGCGCGGCGCGATCTGATCGCTAGCGCTGCATGAAAAAACCCGCCTCGGCGGGTTTTTTTTTTGCGCTGTCATGGCGACTCGCGCAAACAAACCAGCCCCTCTGCCGTCCGCCAGGCAATTACACGCTGGACAATCTGCTCAGCGCTTTCATCCTTCCCCGAGGCCGGGTTGTAGATCAGGTCGGAGCCGGATGGGTGTCCCACCAGCTCAATGAAATGCTCAAGCAAACGGTCCTGCCAGGCGCGCGTCCCGGCGGCCTGGATCAGTTCCTCGACCAGCGCCTTGAACTCGCCGTAGCCGTAATCAGCGAGGCTGGTTCTATCAAGGATCACCACGGAAACTCCGACGAAAGCGCAAATTGCAGGGCGCTCATGACCCTCAGGTTGTAAGCGTCATACAGCGAGCCACCAAACTCGGGTGGGTCGAGATGGCGGATCTCATAGGAGCGCAGCCCCTTTGCGGTGTCCTTGAACGGCGCACGGGGTGGCCAGCCTTGTTTGATTCGATGCAGCTGAGCGCTGATGAACTGCTGGGAATAGACCGGATCTTCGGCAATCGCCATCCAGAAGGCCATGGAATAGTGCTCGAAACTTTCGAATGTGTGCCCTGCCAGTTTGCTGGTGATGTGCTGGGGTAGGTAGGCGGCCATGTGTATTTACCTGCGTAAGTGACGACAAGCGATGAGCAGGGAGAGTCAGCCCGCTGCTAGTGCAATTGCAGGTGTTGATGATCGCTTGGAATACGTAAGGGAAATAGTTTTCGCTGGCCGAATAAACTGTAAGTGATTTTTGGCGCTCGCGTAGGTTAATTCTTGCGAGGCGAACTGCAATTAATTCGGAGGTTTCCTACTCCCCAAAAAGGATCATAATGCGCTAGTTTGGTGCTGTTTGAATGGTTGTGTGGCACTCGAATGGTTATGGTTGTGAGGGATATAGTATGAAACTTCGTAGCGAATTAATGCCGCCCGCGCTTGATGAGGCTTTGGTTCATCGCCTGGCAGCGCTTGCGGCACAAATCGATTGTGGTGATCCTGAACAAACCAAGGCCGAGCTGGCAGCGTTCAATCGTGAGGCTTTGACTGATTTCGATTTTTACCAATTCCAAGGTATTTATGGTGGTCAAGAGCATGAGACATGGGTGCGTAATGTTTTAGCCGGGCCCTATGTACGTTTGGTCCCTGATGTGAGCAAGGATGAGCTGGTCGAGATGGTTCGAAGATTAATGGAGGCAGAAGGGACTGAGGAAGAGATGCATTTTTGGCTGTGTATGTTGGAAGTTAACGTGCCGGATGAGCAGATATCAGACTTGATCTATTGGCCTGGTGAGTATTTTGGCGACGTAGACTATCCAAAAGAACTGTCTGCAGAGCAATTAGTAGATATCGCGTTGGCGCGAGCGGCATCCGTCAAGTAAGAAGATTGCTGATCGTTGGGGTTGCAGTGCTTGCACTTGAAGGGGTTAATTAAAAATGGCGTGCTGCCTAACCCATGAGTAGGCAGTGCGCTAAATATGCTTTTCTGTTACCGGAATCACCCGTCGCTCCTTTACCGCCTTATACGAGAAACTCGAATAAATCTCCTTCACCCCCGGCAACCGCTGCAGCACTTCCCGGGTGAACTCGCCAAACGACTCCAAGTCCCGCGCCAGGATCTCCAGCAAAAAATCATAGCGCCCGGAAATGTTGTGGCAGGCGACGATTTCGGGAATTTCCAGCAGCCGCTTTTCAAACGCCAGGGCGATTTCCTTGGTGTGCGAATCCATCATGATGCTGACGAAGGCGGTCACGCCAAAACCCAGTGACTTGGGCGAGAGAATGGCCTGATAGCCGGTGATATAGCCGTTGTCTTCGAGCAGTTTGACCCGCCGCCAGCACGGCGAAGTGGTCAGCGCGACCTGGTCGGCGAGTTCGGAAACGGTGAGGCGGGCGTTATCTTGCAGGGCCGCGAGCAGGGCGCGGTCGGTGCGGTCTAGAGTCGAAGGCATGGTTTGCCCTCCAGGGTGGCTAATTGTTGTTTTTGTTCCAAGAAGCACCCGCTTGCGTGGGCAACTTTGGAAAAATCCCGGCAGCTCGTTGGCATAAGCTTATAACAAACCACACGAGGCTGTTGCCATGCGCGACTCCAACAATAATTCAGGGTTTTCCACGCGAGCGATCCACCACGGTTACGACCCGCTTTCCCACGGTGGCGCGCTGGTACCGCCGGTGTATCAAACCGCGACCTATGCCTTCCCCACTGTTGAATACGGCGCTGCCTGCTTTGCCGGCGAAGAGCCGGGGCACTTCTACAGCCGCATTTCCAACCCGACCCTGGCCCTGCTGGAGCAGCGCATGGCTTCGCTGGAGGGCGGCGAGGCGGGGCTGGCGTTGGCTTCGGGGATGGGCGCGATCACCTCGACGTTGTGGACCTTGCTGCGCCCTGGCGATGAGCTGATCGTCGGGCGCACGCTGTATGGCTGTACCTTTGCCTATCTGCATCACGGTATCGGCGAATTTGGGGTCAAGGTGCAGCATGTGGATCTCAACGATCTACAGGCGCTCAAGGCCGCGATCACGCCGAAGACGCGAATGATCTACTTCGAGTCGCCGGCCAACCCCAACATGCAGTTGGTCGATATCGCGGCTGTGGTGGCGGTCGCTGCTGGCCATGACATTCGGGTGGTGGTCGACAATACTTACTGCACGCCTTATCTACAGCGCCCGCTGGAGCTGGGCGCTGACCTGGTGGTGCACTCGGCCACCAAATACCTCAGCGGCCATGGCGATATCACGGCTGGGTTGGTGGTCGGGCGCAAGGCGCTGGTCGATCGTATTCGCCTGGAAGGGCTCAAGGACATGACCGGCGCGGTGCTGTCGCCGCACGATGCTTCGCTGCTGATGCGCGGTATCAAGACCCTGGCCCTGCGCATGGATCGGCATTGCGCCAATGCTCGGCAGGTGGCGGAGTATCTGCAAGAGCAGCCCCAGGTGGAGCTGCTGCACTACCCAGGGCTGCCGAGCTTCCCTCAGTACGCGCTGGCGCAGCGGCAAATGCTCCAGCCGGGCGGGATGATCGCCTTTGAACTCAAGGGTGGCATCGAGGCTGGCAGGCGTTTCATGAATGCCCTGCAACTGTTCAGCCGGGCCGTAAGCCTGGGCGATGCCGAGTCGCTGGCCCAGCATCCGGCCAGCATGACTCACTCCAGTTACACCCCAGAGGAACGTGCGCATCACGGGATTTCCGAAGGGTTGGTGCGGTTGTCGGTGGGGTTGGAAGATGTCGATGATCTGCTTGCTGATATTGAGCAGGCACTTCGACTGTGTGCCTGAGCAGTGGTTGATGCTTCTTTGCGAGCAAGCCCGCTCCCGCAGGGCCTGCGCGGCTCTACTAAACCTTCAGGGATGAGGCGATGCCATGGTAGCGATGATGAATCCCAATGAGCCGCTGAGCGCCGAAGATGCCGATCTGGATAGCGACCCCGGCGAGACCGCTGAATGGTGTGAAGCGCTGGAGTCGACCTTGGCCCACTGCGGCCCGGCGCGGGCGCGCTACTTGTTGCAGCGGTTACAGGCGCATGCCATGGAGCTGGGCCTGGAGCGCGATACCCAGGCTTTTTCCGCCTATCGCAACACCTTGCCGGTGGAGCAGCAGGGCGTTTATCCCGGTGACCTTGAGCTGGACGAGCGCATCACCAGTATCCTGCGCTGGAATGCCCTGGCGATGGTGGTCCGGGCCAACCATGCCTATGGCGATCTGGGCGGTCATATCGCCAGCTACGCCTCGGCGGCGGAGATTTTCGAAGTGGGCTTTCAGCACTTCTTCCGGGGCGAGGGCGGCGGTGAGCAGCGCAGTGCGGACCTGGTGTTCTTCCAGCCGCATTCGGCGCCAGGCATTTATGCCCGCGCCTTTCTCGAAGGGCGCTTGAGCGAGGCGCAGTTGGCCAATTACCGCCAGGAAGTCGCGGGCAATGGCTTGTGCTCTTATCCACACCCTTGGCTGATGCCCGAGTTCTGGCAGTTCCCTACCGGTTCCATGGGTATTGGCCCGATCAATGCGGTGTACCAGGCGCGCTTCATGCGCTATTTGCAGCACCGCGGCCTGCTGGATACTTCGCAGCGACACGTCTGGGGTGTGTTCGGCGATGGCGAGATGGACGAGCCGGAATCGATTGCCGGGCTCACCCTGGCGGCGCGCGAAGGCCTCGACAACCTGACCTTCATCGTTAATTGCAACTTGCAGCGCCTGGATGGCCCGGTGCGTGGCAACGGGCAGATCATCCAGGAGTTGGAGGCGCTGTTCAGCGGTGCCGGCTGGAATGTGATCAAGGTGCTGTGGGGCTCGGAATGGGATGCGTTGTTCGCCCGTGACCATGAACATGCGCTGCTGCGCCAATTGGCAGCGACCCCGGATGGCCAGTTCCAGACCCTGGGCGCCAACGATGGCAGCTACAACCTCGAGCATTTCTTCAAGCAAAGCCCGGCGTTGCAGCGGCTGGTCGAGCACATGAGCTCAGAGCAGATCACTGCGCTCAGGCGCGGTGGCCACGACATGCGCAAGCTGCATGCCGCCTACGCCGCAGCCAAGGCCTGCAAGGGCCGGCCGACGGTGATCCTGGCCAAGACCAAGAAGGGCTATGGCATGAGCAGCGCCGGTGAGTCGCGGATGACCGCGCACCAGGCCAAGAAGCTCGATGTGCAGGCACTGCTGGCGTTTCGCGATCGCTTCCATTTGCCATTGTCCGACCAGGCGGTGGAGCAACTGCAGTTCTATCGCCCCGCCGAGGACAGCGCCGAGATGCTCTACCTGCGCCAGCGCAGGGCCGCCTTGGGCGGACCTTTGCCGCAGCGGCGCAGTGACTGCCGCAGGCTGCCAGTGCCGGATCTGCAAGCGTTCGGCAGTTTCGCCCTGCACGCCGATGGCAAGCCGATGTCCACCACCATGGCCGCCGTGCGCTTGCTTGGCAGCTGGCTGAAGACGCCGGAGCTGGGTCCGCGGGTAGTGCCGATCGTGGCTGACGAGGCGCGCACCTTTGGCATGGCCAGCCTGTTTCGCCAGATCGGCATCTACTCGTCTTGTGGCCAGCGCTACGAGCCTGAGGATGCCGGTTCGCTGCTGACCTATAAGGAAGCTCGCGACGGTCAGTTACTTGAGGAAGGCATCTCCGAGGCAGGGGCGATTTCCTCCTGGGTGGCGGCGGCAACCTCCTACGCGGTACACGGTGAGCCGATGTTGCCGGTGTACATCTATTACTCGATGTTCGGCTTTCAGCGCGTCGGTGACTTGATTTGGGCTGCCGCCGATCAGCGTGCCCGGGGCTTACTGCTCGGGGCAACGGCCGGGCGCACCACACTGGGTGGCGAGGGGCTACAGCATCAGGATGGTTCGAGCCTGGTGATGGCCGCGCTAGTGCCTAACTGCCGGGCCTGGGATCCGTGCTTTGCTGGCGAGCTGGCAGTCATCCTCAATTACGCCGCGCGGCGCATGTTGGTCGAGCAGTGCGACGAATTCCACTATGTGGCGGTGATGAATGAAAACTATCCACAACCCACGCTGGCTGCCCAGCTCTATGAGGATGTGCTGCGTGGGATGTACCGCTTTAGCCAACAGCAGGCGCTGAATCCGCGTGGCAAGGTGCGGTTGTTGGGTTCAGGGGCGATCTTGCGGGAGGTGATCGCCGCCAGCGAGCTTTTGGCCAGCGAATGGCAGGTCGACAGTGAGGTGTTCAGCGTGACCAGCTTCAGTGAACTGGCGCGTGAAGCACGGCAAGAGCGCCGGTCTGCGGCGATGGGGCAGGGCGGCGAAGAAGAGAGTCATGTACGCCGCTGCCTGGCAGGGGATGCGCCGGTGATAGCCGCCAGTGATTATGCGCGGGCCTGGCCGCAGCTGATTGCCGAATACATCGAGGCGCCCTATATGACCTTGGGCACCGATGGCTTTGGGCGCAGTGATACGCGCCAGGCGTTGCGCCAGTTCTTCGAGGTGGATCGGTATAGTGTAGTGCTGGCGGCGTTGTATAGCTTGGTCAAGCAGGGGCAGTTGGCAGAGCAGGTGCTGGGGCAGGCGAGGGCGCGTTATCAGCTGAGTCGTTCACAAGCGCCCTGGTGCCGCTGATCCTGGAGGTGACGCCAAGTGTCAATGTGTCTGAAATAAACAAGGCCTCTTGCGAGGCCTTGTTCGTTACATCCTGATCAACGCTTGAGCCCGTAGCTCTCGTCGAGCATGCCCGGCGAGTTAGGTGCCTTGGGCGCGTAGTCACGCGGTACTTCAGCCGTGTCCTTCGGCGGGGTCAGGCGGTCACGTGGACCTTGCGCCGCTTCCGAGTGCAGGGCGGCCAGCAGGCGCTGACGGGTCAGTTCGTCGAGGGCCAGGCGGTTGGCGCCATCGGCCAGGTGATCCTGCACATCCTGGTAGCTCTGGGTCAGGCGTTGGACCAGGGCAGCAGTGCTGTTGAAGTGCGTCACCACTTCGTTCTGATAGCTGTCAAAACGCTGCTGGATGTCATCCAGCTGGCGTTGCGTGCTGCTGGGTGCAGCGTTGGGCAGCAGGCGGGCCACGACGAAGCCGACGACTACGCCGACGACCAGGGCCAGGGTCGGCAACAACCAAACAAGGAGCGAGAGTTCCACGAGTCCTTCCTCTATAAACGGCTTTGCTTTACGTTAACGGCTCAGACCTGCGCTGTATACCGCGAGCGATCGCAAATATTTCAGAACAGAATTCATCAGCTAGACGAGTCGACCCCTCCTGAGGTCACGGAGTAGTGCTTTGCTTATCCGCGAAACCCCTTTGTTCATCGATGGCCCCTGCGGCCAACTTGAAGCCTTGCACCTGGAAGTCGCCGAGCCGCGCGGGGTGGTATTGATCTGCCATCCCAACCCGGTCCAGGGCGGCACCATGCTCAACAAGGTGGTCTCGACCTTGCAACGCACTGCCCGTGATGCTGGATACACCACGTTACGCTTCAACTATCGTGGGGTCGGGCAAAGCGCTGGCAGCCACGACATGGGCGCAGGCGAAGTAGACGATGCCGAGGCGGTCGCCGCCTGGGTGCGTGCTACCCATCCGCACCTGCCGCTGGTGTTGATGGGCTTCTCCTTCGGCGGCTTCGTGGCTGCCAGCCTGGCCGGGCGCCTGGAGGCCAGTGGTGTGAGCTTGCAACACCTGTTCATGGTCGCGCCAGCGGTGATGCGTTTGAACGCCGACTTCCCCTTGCCGCAGCGCTGCCCGTTGAGCGTGATCCAGCCAGACACCGACGAGGTGGTCGATCCGCAGCTGGTTTACGATTGGTCCGACGCCCTGTCGCGCCCCCATGAGCTGCTGAAAGTGGCAGAATGCGGACACTTCTTCCATGGCAAGCTGACCGATCTGAAGGATCTGGTGCTGCCGCGTCTTTCGAACTGAGCCAAGCCTGATCAAGCGATTACCCATGACTACGCGCATTCTTACCGGTATCACCACCACCGGCACCCCGCACCTGGGCAACTACGCCGGGGCCATCCGCCCGGCGATTCTCGCCAGCCAACAGCCCGGTGCCGACTCGTTCTACTTCCTGGCCGACTACCACGCGCTGATCAAGTGCGATGACCCGCTGCGTATCCAGCGCTCGCGCCTGGAGATCGCCGCTACCTGGCTGGCCGGCGGCCTGGATCCGGACAAGGTGACCTTCTACCGCCAGTCCGACATCCCTGAGATCCCCGAGCTGACCTGGCTGCTGACCTGCGTTGCTGGTAAAGGCCTGCTCAACCGCGCCCATGCCTACAAGGCCTCGGTGGACAAGAACCTGGAAAACGGCGAAGACCCGGACGCCGGCGTGACCATGGGCCTGTTCAGCTACCCGGTGCTGATGGCCGCCGACATTCTCATGTTCAACGCCCACAAGGTGCCAGTGGGCCGTGACCAGATCCAGCACGTGGAAATGGCCCGCGATATCGGCCAGCGCTTCAACCACCTGTTCGGTCAGGGCAAGGAGTTCTTCGCCCTGCCGGAAGCGGTGATCGAAGAAAGCGTGGCTACCTTGCCAGGCCTGGACGGTCGCAAGATGTCCAAGAGCTACGACAACACCATTCCGTTGTTCAGCAGCGCCAAGGACATGAAGGACGCCATCTCGCGGATCGTCACCGACTCGCGCGCGCCGGGCGAGGCCAAGGATCCGGACAACTCGCACTTGTTCACTCTATTCCAGGCCTTCTCGACCCAGGCGCAGTCGGCCGAATTCCGTGAAGAACTGCTGCAGGGCTTGGGCTGGGGTGAGGCCAAGCAGCGCCTGTTCCAATTGCTCGATGGCCAACTGGCCGCGCCGCGTGAGCACTACCACCAGTTGATCGCGCGCCCTGCAGACCTTGAGGACATCCTCTTGGCCGGCGCCACCAAGGCGCGCAAGATCGCCACGCCATTCCTTGAGCAACTGCGTGAAGCGGTCGGCCTGCGTTCGTTCCGCACCAGCGTGCAAAGCACCGGCGAAGTGAAGAAGAAGGCTGCCAAGAGCGCCCGCTTCGTCAGCTTCCGCGATGACGACGGCAGCTTCCGCTTCCGCCTGCTGGCTGCTGACGGTGAGCAACTGCTGCTGTCGCGCAGCTTTGCCGACGGCAAGAGCGCGGGCGCTGTCAGCAAGCAACTGCAGCAGGGTGGTGATGCCGATATTCGGGTCGATGGCCTGAGCTTCTCGCTGTGGCTCGAAGGCGAGCAAGTCGCCGACGGCCCGCAGTTCGCCGACGCCAGCGCCCGCGACGCAGCGCTGGTCAGCTTGCGCGCGGCACTGCAACCGCAGGCAGACTGAGGCATTTCGCCGCAACTCTGATTGCCATTATGCGGGCCCGTCGCTACAGTGACGGCCCGCTTTTGTTACCTCGCTAACGAATTATGACGCCCTTAGAACGATATCAAGCAGATCTGAAACGTCCCGATTTCTTCCATGACGCGGCGCAGGAAACAGCGGTGCGTCATTTGCAGCGTCTGTACGACGATCTGGTCGCGGCGCAGAACAACAAGCCGGGCGTGTTCGGCAAGCTGTTCGGCAAGAAAGACCAGACGCCGGTCAAGGGCCTGTACTTCTGGGGCGGGGTAGGCCGAGGCAAGACTTACCTGGTGGACACCTTCTTCGAGGCCCTGCCGTTCAAAGAGAAGATGCGTACCCACTTCCACCGCTTCATGAAGCGCGTGCACGAAGAGATGCGCACGCTCAAGGGCGAGAAGAACCCGCTGACGGTGATCGCCAAGCGTTTCTCCCAGGAAGCCAAGGTCATTTGCTTCGACGAATTCTTCGTCTCCGACATCACCGATGCCATGATCCTCGGCACCTTGATGGAAGAGCTGTTCAAGAATGGTGTCTCCTTGGTGGCAACCTCCAACATCGTCCCTGACGGCCTGTACAAGGATGGTCTGCAGCGTGCGCGCTTCCTGCCGGCGATTGCCATGATCAAGCAGTACACCGACGTAGTGAACGTCGACAGCGGGGTCGACTATCGCCTGCGTCACCTGGAGCAGGCCGAACTGTTCCACTACCCACTCGACGCGGCAGCTCACGAGAGCCTGCGCCAGAGCTTCAAGGCGCTGACGCCGGAGTGCACCCAGGCCGTCGAGAACGACGTACTGATGATCGAGAATCGCGAGATCCACGCCCTGCGTACTTGCGATGACGTTGCCTGGTTCGACTTCCGCGCCCTGTGCGACGGGCCGCGCAGCCAGAACGACTACATCGAGTTGGGCAAGATTTTCCACGCCGTGTTGTTGAGCAATGTCGAGCAGATGGGAGTGACCACCGATGACATCGCCCGGCGCTTCATCAACATGGTCGATGAATTCTATGACCGCAACGTCAAGCTGATCATCTCGGCCGAGGTCGAGCTCAAGGACCTGTACACCGGAGGCCGCTTGAGCTTCGAGTTCCAGCGTACCCTGAGCCGCTTGCTGGAGATGCAGTCACACGAATTCCTGTCGCGCGCGCACAAGCCCTGAGTGTGCCACTGCCCCTGTAGGAGCGGGCTTGCCCGCGGTGGCGTCAGGCCAGACAACGGTATCGTCCAGCCTGACGCCATCGCGGGGCAAGCCCGCTCCTACAGGGGCCTCGCTGCTTTCACGCTTCCTGCATGAACTGCTGCCGATACTGGTTCGGCGACAATTCGGTGTGCTGGCGGAACAGCCGGGCAAAGAAGCTGGCATCGTCGTAACCCACCTCATAGCTGATGGTCTTGATGCTCTTGCGGGTGCTCGACAGCAGGCCTTTAGCCGTCTCGATGCGCAGCCGCTGCAAGTAGTGCAACGGCTTGTCGCCAGTCGCCGTCTGGAAGCGGCGCATGAAGTTGCGAATGCTCATGCCGTGGTTGCGGGCCACGTCCTCGAAGCGGAACTTGTCGGCGAAGTGCTCTTCGAGCCAGTGCTGAATCTGCAGGATGATCAGGTCCTGATGCAGCTTTTGCCCGCCAAACCCCATTCGCCCTGGGGTATAGCTGCGCTGCACTTCATACAGAATGTCACGGGCCACGGCGCGGGCGACGTTGGCCCCGCAGAAACGCTCGATCAGATAGATGTACAGATCGCAGGCCGAGGTGGTGCCGCCGGCGCAATAGAGGTTATCAGCGTCGGTCAGGTGCTTGTCCTGATTCAGCTTCACCTTGGGGAAGCGTTCGGCGAAGCTGGCGAAGAAGCGCCAGTAGGTGGTTGCCTCCTTGCCATCGAGCAGGCCGGCTTCGGCCAGCCAGAACACGCCGCTGGCCTCGCCGCACAGTACCGCGCCACGCGCATGCTGCTCGCGTAGCCAGGGCAGGACCTGCGGGTAGCGTTGCTGGAGATTGTCGAAGTCGTCCCAGAACGCCGGGAGGATGATCACATCGGCATCGCCCAGGCCGCCATCGACCGGCACCTGCACGTTGCTGAAACTGTCCACCGGCTGGCCGTCGGGGCTTACCAGGCAGATCTCGAACATCGGTTGCAGGCCCAGGCCCAGCTGTTTGCTGTAGCGCAGGCTGGCCAGGTGGAAGAAATCCTTGGCCTGCATCAGCGTCGATGCGAACACTTTGTCGACAGCCAGAATGCTGACGCGCCGCAGTGAAGCGGAGGGTTGGGTAAACATCATTGTCATTGTTCTTATAGGGTAGAGTGGTCAATCACCGGCTGGATCGTCTTATTTTTTGGCGATTGTGTCTACCCCGGGAATCGAAGGCGATTCGGTTGGTAGGGGGAGGAGCGGGCATGCCCTGCGATGTTGGATGGATAACCGACGTCATCGCGGGGCAAGCCCGCTCCCACGCATGGAAGAAGGCAATCAGGGCGCCGGGTTAGGCTGCTCCTGATGAATCGCCTCGATCGCCGCCAGCAACTCATCACCGAGCACCAGGTCGGCGCTCGCCAGGTTGCTGTCCAACTGCTCCAGGCTGGTCGCGCCAATGATGTTGCTGGTCACGAACGGCTGACGCGTGACGAACGCCAGGGCCATCTGTGCCGGATCCAGGCCATGCTCGTGGGCCACCTGCACATACCGGCTGCAGGCTGCGACCGTCTGCGGATTGGAGTAGCGGGAAAAGCGGCTGAACAAGGTCAGGCGGCCTTGCGCCGGCCGCGCGCCATTTTCGTATTTACCCGAGAGCATGCCGAACGCCAGTGGCGAGTAAGCCAGCAGGCCGCATTGTTCGGGAATCGCCACCTCGGCCAGGCCCACCTCGAAACTGCGGTTGAGCAGGTTGTAGGGGTTCTGGATCGACACCGCCCGTGGCCAGCCGCGGCTCTCGGCCAGGTGCAGGAACCTCATCGTGCCCCACGGCGTTTCATTAGATAGGCCAATGTGGCGGATCTTGCCGGCGCGCACCTGCTCATCGAGTACCTCGAGGGTTTCTTCCAGCGGCGTGAAGTGATCCTGCGGCAGGTGCTGGTAGCCCAGTTTGCCGAAGAAGTTGGTGCTGCGTTCTGGCCAGTGCAGCTGATACAGGTCGATGCGGTCAGTCTGCAGGCGTTTTAGGCTCTCATCCAGGGCGGCGACGATGTGCTGGCGGTTGTGCTTGAGCTGGCCATCACGGATATGGCTGATGCCGTTGCCGGGGCCGGCGACCTTGCTGGCGAGGATCCACTGGTCGCGATCGCGGTTGGCTGCGAACCAATTGCCAATGATTCGCTCGGTGGCGGCGTAGGTCTCCGGGCGCGGCGGCACCGGATACATTTCGGCGGTGTCGATGAAGTTGATCCCGCCGCTCTTGGCCCGCGCGATCTGCTCGAAGGCCTGCGCCTGATCGTTCTGCTCGCCCCAGGTCATGGTGCCCAGGCACAGGGCGCTGACGTTGAGGTCGGTACGGCCGAGCTTGCGATGTTCCATGCGGGTGCGTCTCCTCGGGAAATAAGCCATCAAATCAGGTTGAATTTTTTTGCGCAATCTGGATAATTCTGCACCTCTGCGTTCTGCGGAAGTGATGCACCGCCTTACGAGAGTAACCCCGCCGAATATTGGACGTGCCCGACCCGAGCCCCCAATAGCGTCCGTATCCGGCTGCGCGCTTGCTTGTCAAGCTGTGCACTATCCAGTAAGATTCGCCGTCTATTTTTCGCTGGGCGGCCTCTGAGGCTTTAGAGATAATGAAAACTTTTACTGCTAAACCAGAAACAGTAAAGCGCGACTGGTTCGTCGTCGACGCCGCTGGTCAGACCCTGGGTCGTCTGGCTACCGAAATCGCTCGTCGTCTGCGTGGCAAGCACAAAGCTGAATACACCCCTCACGTTGACACCGGCGACTACATCGTCGTTATCAACGCCGAGCAGGTACGTGTCACTGGTGCCAAAACTACTGACAAGATGTACTACTCCCACTCCGGCTTCCCAGGTGGCATCAAGGAAATCAGCTTCGACAAGCTGATCGCCAAAGCCCCTGAGCGTGTCATCGAGACCGCGGTCAAAGGCATGCTGCCTAAGAACCCGCTGGGTCGCGACATGTACCGCAAGCTGAAAGTGTACGCGGGTGCTGCTCACCCACACACTGCTCAGCAGCCTCAAGAACTGAAGATCTAACGGGATAGTTCATTATGTCGGCGACTCAAAATTACGGCACTGGCCGTCGCAAGACCGCAACCGCTCGCGTTTTCCTGCGTCCAGGTACCGGTAACATCTCCATCAACAACCGTCCTCTGGACACCTTCTTCGGTCGCGAAACCGCTCGCATGGTTGTTCGCCAGCCGCTGGAGCTGACCGAGAACGTGGCCAAGTTCGACATCTACGTCACCGTTTCCGGTGGTGGTGTTAGCGGTCAAGCCGGTGCGATCCGTCACGGTATCACCCGCGCTCTGATGGCCTACGACGAAACCCTGCGTGGCGCTCTGCGTCGTGCTGGCTACGTCACCCGCGACGCTCGTGAAGTTGAGCGTAAGAAAGTGGGTCTGCGTAAAGCGCGTAAGCGTCCTCAGTACTCCAAGCGTTAATTTCGCTTCGGCAGTCGAAAAAAGCCCGGTTCTTTGGAACCGGGCTTTTTTTATGTCTTGAACTAACCTGTCAGCATGTCCGTGACCACTTGCCACATAGACGCAGATCAAGCAAAGAGAGGGTTATAGCCCAGCCAGGGGGTAATCACCTTGTCAGTGTGTGGATTTGTTTCTTACCATGGCGACCAAAATTTAGTGCCACAGACTTAACTAAATACAGGCCTGATCCAACAGGCCAAAAGCAGCTGATGGGAGAGGACTGAATGAGTAATGACGGCGTCAACGCAGGCCGGCGCCGCTTCCTCGTAGCCGCCACGTCCGTGGTGGGTGCAGCGGGGGCTGTGGGGGCTGCGGTACCGTTCGTGGGGTCATGGTTTCCCAGTGCCAAGGCGAAAGCCGCAGGTGCACCGGTGAAGGTCAATATTGCCAAGGTTGAGCCGGGCCAGCAGATGGTTGCTGAGTGGCGCGGTCAGCCGGTATTCATCGTGCGGCGAACGCAGGAGATTCTGGGGAATCTGCAGAAAATCGCCGGCGAGCTATCCGATCCCGAATCGAAGGCGTCAGTGCAGCCGACCTATGTCGACCCGCAAGTGCGTTCGATCAAGCCAGAAATTCTCATCCTCGTGGGTCTGTGTACCCACCTGGGCTGCTCGCCGACCTTCCGCCCTGAAGTCGCACCGGCTGACCTCGGTCCGAAGTGGGTAGGTGGCTACTTCTGCCCTTGCCATGGCTCCCACTACGACCTCGCGGGTCGCGTCTATAAATCGCAACCTGCGCCTCTCAACCTGCCAGTGCCTCCGCACTCATACGAGACGGACGACATCATCGTCATCGGCGTCGATCAGGAGAACGCATGATGAGCAAGTTCATGGACTGGATTGATGCTCGCTTCCCCGCCACCAAGATGTGGGAAGACCACCTGAGCAAGTATTACGCCCCCAAGAACTTCAACTTCCTGTACTTCTTCGGCTCCCTGGCACTGCTAGTGCTGGTCAATCAGATCGTGACCGGTGTCTGGCTGACCATGAGTTTCACCCCCTCGGCCGAAGAGGCGTTCGCCTCGGTCGAGTACATCATGCGCGATGTCGAGTACGGCTGGATCCTGCGCTACCTGCACTCCACCGGCGCTTCGGCGTTCTTCATCGTGGTCTACCTGCACATGTTCCGTGGGCTGCTCTACGGCTCCTACCAGAAGCCACGTGAGCTGGTCTGGCTGTTCGGCATGCTGATCTACCTGGCACTGATGGCGGAGGCCTTCATGGGCTACCTGCTGCCGTGGGGGCAGATGTCCTACTGGGGCGCCCAGGTGATCATCTCGCTGTTCGGCGCGATTCCGCTGATCGGCGATGACCTGACCCAGTGGATCCGCGGTGACTACCTGATTTCCGGGATCACCCTGAACCGCTTCTTCGCCCTGCATGTGATCGCCTTGCCGATCGTGATCCTGGGCCTGGTGGTGCTGCACATCCTGGCGCTGCATGAAGTGGGTTCGAACAACCCCGATGGCGTCGACATCAAGAAGAAAAAAGACGAAAACGGCATTCCGCTGGACGGCATTCCGTTCCACCCGTACTACACCGTCAAGGACATTGTCGGCGTGGTGGTGTTCCTCTTCGTGTTCTGCGCCGTGGTGTTCTTCTTCCCGGAAATGGGCGGTTACTTCCTGGAAAAACCGAACTTCGAACAGGCCAACGCGTTCAAGACCCCCGAGCACATCGCTCCAGTCTGGTACTTCACGCCGTTCTACGCGATCTTGCGTGCGGTGCCTGACAAGCTGTTCGGCGTGATCGCCATGGGCGCCGCCATCGCTGTGCTGTTCGTGTTGCCCTGGCTCGACCGCAGTCCGGTGCGCTCGATGCGCTACAAGGGCTGGTTGAGCAAGGTCTGGCTGCTGGTGTTCTGTGTGTCCTTCGTCATCCTTGGCATCCTCGGTGTGCTGGCGCCTACGCCGGGTCGGACCTTGCTCTCGCAGGTCTGCACGGTGCTGTATTTCGCTTACTTCCTGCTGATGCCGTTCTACACCAGGCTTGAGA
Organism: Pseudomonas sp. xss_2; assembly: GCF_043104195.1. Lineage (NCBI taxonomy): Bacteria > Pseudomonadati > Pseudomonadota > Gammaproteobacteria > Pseudomonadales > Pseudomonadaceae > Pseudomonas > Pseudomonas sp. xss_2. The sequence continues at coordinate 294,994 of NZ_JBICKL010000046.1, read as the reverse complement.
AGACCAAACCGGTTCCGGAAAGGGTGACTGGCTGATGAAAAAGCTTATTGCAGTATTGTTCCTGGCTGTGATGCCTGCCTTGTCCTTTGCCGCGGAACACGGCCTGGAGCTGGACAAGGTCGATATCGATCTGACCGACAAAGCCGCCATGCAAGATGGTGCGCGCACTTTCGCCAACTATTGCATGGGGTGCCACAGCGCCAAGTTCCAGCGTTACGAGCGGGTGGCCGATGATCTGGATATTCCGCATGAGCTGATGCTGGAGAACCTGGTGTTCACCGGGGCCAAGATCGGCGATCACATGAAGATCGGCATGCAGCCGGACGACGCCAAGACCTGGTTCGGCGCCGCGCCACCGGACCTGACCCTGGTCGCCCGGGTGCGTGGCAACGACTGGCTGTATTCTTACCTGCGCAGCTTCTACGAGGACAAGTCGCGGCCTTATGGGGTCAACAACAAGGTCTTCCCTAACGTCGGCATGCCTAACGTGCTGGTCGGCTTGCAGGGTAACCAGGTGATTGGCTGCAAACAGGTGCAGAGTGTGGTCGATGGCAAGAAGCAGTACGACCCGCTGACGGGCAGCCCATTGACCCATGAAGCGTGTGACCAGCTGACCATCGAGCCGAAATCCGGTACCCTGACGCCCGAGCAGTTCGACGAGAAGGTCAAGAACCTGGTGACCTTCCTGGCCTATTCGGCCAACCCGGTCAAACTGGAGAGCCAGCGCATTGGTACCTATGTGTTGCTGTACCTGGCTTTCTTCTTCGTGTTCGCCTACTTGCTCAAGCGCGAATACTGGAAGGACGTGCACTGATCACGCAGTAATTTCTGGTTAGTTGAACGCGCCCTGGGGCGCTCCCCGCAGCTGCGGAGAGCCTCCCAGGGCGCGTTTGCATTTCAGTTTCACGAGCATCCCATGCGAGGAGGCGCTTCATGGGCGTAACCAACAGGTTAGCCTGCTATTCCGATCCCACTGATCACTACTCTCACCGGGTGCGCCTTGTGCTCGCCGAGAAGGGCATCAGTGTGCAGATCATCGACGTCGATCCTGGTCGTCTGCCACCCAAGCTGGTTGAAGTGAACCCCTATGCCAGCGTACCGACCTTGGTCGACCGCGATTTGGCGTTGTACGAATCGACCGTGGTCATGGAATACCTCGATGAGCGTTATCCGCATCCGCCGCTGATGCCGGTCTATCCGGTCGGGCGCGGCAACAGCCGCTTGCTCATGCATCGCATCCAGCGTGACTGGTGCGCACTGGCCGATGTGCTGCTCGACAAGCGTAGCGCCGAGGCTGCCCGCACCCAGGCGCGCAAAGAGCTGCGCGAGAGCCTGACGGGCGTTGCGCCGCTGTTCGGCGAGATGGCCTGCTTCATGAGCGAGGAGCAAAGCCTGGTCGATTGTTGTCTATTGCCCATACTCTGGCGCTTGCCGGTAATGGGTATCGAATTGCCGCGGCAAGCCAAGCCGCTGCTTGATTATATGGAGCGACAGTTTGCTCGTGAGCCTTTCCAGGCGAGCCTGTCTGCTGCTGAACGTGAAATGCGCAAGCTTTAAGGAGCCGTTGATGAACTCCAGTCGCCCCTATCTGGTTAGAGCACTGTACGAGTGGATCGTCGACAACGATTGCACGCCCCATATGCTGGTCAACGCCGAGTACCCGGCCGTCCAGGTGCCTCAGGGCTTCGCCAGTGATGGCCAGATAGTTTTGAATATTTCCCCTAGTGCAGTGCGTAGCCTGCACATGGACAACGAGGCGGTGAGCTTCGAAGGCCGCTTTGGTGGGGTTGCCCATTCGTTGTATGTGCCGATCAGCGCGATCCTGGGGATCTACGCCCGAGAGAATGGCCAGGGCATGGTCTTCGAGCTGGAGCCGCCGTTGAGCGATGATGAAGATGAGTTCGAAGACGAAGGTGTCGAGCCAGATGACGATGGTCCGCCAGAGGGTGGCGGGCAGCCGCCGCGTCCGAGTGGCCGGCCGAGTCTGAAGGTGGTCAAGTAACGAAAAAGGCGATCCGTGATGGATCGCCTTTTTTGTGTTGCCGCGTCTGACCTGTCGCGGGGCAGGGCCGCTCCTACGCGTTCGTAGCGGGCTGGCGTGCTATCAGAGGTCGCTGATGGTGCGAACCTGATCCTTGTTGATGCGGGTGCGCTTGCCGTCCAGTTGCTCGAACTCGTAGAAGCCGGAGTTGCGGTCGTAGTGCGGTTGGTCCACGGCCTGGATCTCGCGACCATCGTTCAGGGTGATCAGGCTCGGGGTGGAGCAGCCGGCCAGGGTGGCGCAGGCGCCGATCAGCAGGGCGGGCAGCAGGTACTTGTTCATGCGGTGTTTCCTGAGTTGTCGAGGTGTAAGCACCGCGGGGCAAGTCTGCTCGCACGCGATTGCTCAGAGCAAAGGCGCGTGGGAGCGGGCTTGCCCCGCGATGGTAGTGGCTGATCAGTCGATGTATTCGAACAGCTTGACGATCTTCTGCACGCCAGAGACGCCCTGCACCACGTTGGTGGCGGCATTGGCTTCGTTTTGGGTGACCAGGCCCAGCAGGTAGACGATACCGTTTTCAGTGATCACCTTGATCCGCGAGCCAGGGACGTTGGCGTCACCGAGCATCGAGGTCTTGATCTTGGTGGTCAGCCAGGCATCGTTGTTGCGCGCCAGGATCGACGACGGCTGCATCACCTGCAGCTCGTTGTGGACCTTCTTGACCCGTTGCACCTGGCCTGCGGTCTGCTCGGCGAGGCTCTTGAGGTCGGCGCGTGGGGTTTGGCCGGCCAGCAGTACAACACCGTTGTAGCTGCTCACGACAATGTGCGAACCCTTGTCCAGGTCAGGGTTGGCCTTGGCGACGTTGACCGAGACCTTGGTCTCGATCAGCGAGTCGTCGATCTTGCTGCCGATGGTACGGGTGCCGCGATCATCCTCGATGGGGTTGTCGCGGGTCGAGGTCAGTACCGAGCTGCAGCCGGAGATGCTCAGGCACAGGGTCAGGGCCATCAGGCCGAAACGCTTGGGGATCATTCTTCACTCCCGAACAGTTGGCTGTCGATCAGATCGCACAGGCAGTGGATCGCCAGCAGGTGGACTTCCTGGATCCGCGCGGTGACCGTCGAAGGCACGCGGATCTCTACATCTTCGGGCAACAGCAGCGAGGCCATGCCACCGCCGTCGCGCCCGGTCATTGCTACGACAATCATTTCGCGGTCATGTGCGGCCTGGATCGCTTGTATCACGTTGGCCGAGTTACCGCTGGTGGAAATCGCCAGCAGTACGTCGCCGGGCTGACCCAGGGCGCGGATCTGCTTGGAGAAGACTTCGTTGTAGCTGTAGTCGTTGGCGATCGAGGTAATCGTCGAGCTGTCGGTGGTCAAGGCGATCGCCGGCAGGCTTGGGCGTTCGCGCTCGAAGCGATTGAGCAGCTCGGAGGAGAAATGCTGGGCGTCGCCGGCCGAGCCGCCGTTGCCGCAGGCGAGCATCTTGCCCTCGTTGAGCAGTGCATTGACCATGACCATGCTGGCATGTTCGATGTGCGGTGCCAGGATGTCCATTGCCTGTTGCTTGGTGTCGATGCTGGCCTGAAACAGCCGGCGAATTCGGGATTGCATGTCCATCTGGTGTGACCTTAAGAGGGGCGGTGGCCTTTGCTACGCGCAACAGGGACCAGCCCGCGAAACATAGAGCAAAAAATTCGGAATGGGTTCAGCATTCGAAGGCGTTTTGCAGCCATTGCAGCGGTTGGCCTGCGTGGCCACTGCCTTGCAGAGCGACTACATCGAAGCGGCAGGGATGATTGGCCCAGCGGGACTCCTTCTGCAGGAACAGGTTGGCGGCTAGCGCCAGTCGCTTCTGCTTGCGCCCGTCGATGCTACCGAGGGCGCCGCCGAAGTCCGCGTGCAGCCGGTAGCGGACTTCGACGAATACTACTGTATCGGTGTCGAGCATGACCAGATCAAGCTCACCACCCTTGCATCGCCAGTTGCGCGTGACTAGCTGCAAGCCTTGCCCTCGAAGGTACTCGAGGGCTTGCTCTTCAGCGGCTTGGCCGGCGCGGCTGGGCGATGCGTTGGGCATTAGCGCGGGGTGTCCGGCAGGCGCTTGACCTGGCCGCCAGCAAACTCTGCCCACGGCAGTTGACGTTCAACCCGTTGGTTGGCATTCATGCTCAGGCTGCCCGACAGGCCTTCGACGCGGTTGTCCGGCAGAGCCTTGAGTTGGCTCAGGCGCGGCGCCAGGCTGTAGGCATCGACGCCCATGGCATATAGGCGACCCAGGCTGCCGGCAGCTTGCGGCCACTGCTGCACCACTTGCTGGCGCAGGCTGTTGCTGCTGTCGAGCAGCCAGGGCGTTTCGCAGAAGCGGATGCCGGTCATGTCGTTGTACTGGTTGACGTCACCGCTGGCGCTGTACAGGTTGGACGTGGCATAGACCGGCACGTCACCGGCGTACTGGAAGTTCAGGGTCGGCTTGATCTGCTGGGCCTGCTGCGGCGTCGAGGCGAGGAAGATGAAGTCGATGTCCTGGCGGCGCGACGGCTGGGCGGCGATGTTGCCACCGACAGTGCTCTGCAGGCTCTTGGCGCGGCCTTCGCTCTGGCGCAGCTGGAACAGCTCGGCAATCTGTTGGGCCAAGGCGATCGGTTGAGCGATGCGCTCGGCAGCCAGCAGGGTGCCGCCATTGGCTTCCCAGTCCTTGCGGAAGGCGGCCAGTACGCGGTCGCCCCATTCGCCGCTAGGCACCAGGGCGACAGCGCGAACCATGCCATCGGCACGGGCGCGGCGCGAGACTTCGCGGGCTTCGTCTTCCGCAGCCAGGCCGAACTGGAACAGTTGTGGCGGGGCTTTCTGGCCGGCGTCGGCGTAGTTCAGGGCCAGGGTAGTGATCGGCAGCTGCGGGTAGGCGGCGAGCTTCTTCACCAGCGGCTTCTCCAGCGGGCCGATGACCAGTTGCACGCCAGCGGCCTGGGCCTGACGGTAGAAGTCATCCAGCGAGCTGATGCGCGAGCTGTCGAAGACCTGCACCGCTGGCACCGCTTGACCGGATTGCTGGGCCTGGAAGTGGGCAGCCATGAAGCCGTCGCGCAGGGCGCGGGCGACACCGGCCAGTTGGCCTTCCTGAGGCAGCAGCAGGGCGATCCTGGTCAGGGGCTGGCTGGCCAGTTCCTTGAGCTTGACGAGCGCGGTCGGCAGTTGCTTGGCCGCCGGGTGCTCTGGGTTCTGAGTGCGCCAGGTATCGATGGCGGCCTGTTGTTGCTCCAGGGTGCCCGCGCTTTTCACTGCCAGGGCCAGGCTGGTCCAGCCGGCCAGGGTTTGATCGGTGCTCGGTTGCAGTTGCTCGGCCGGCAATGCGGCGACCAGTGCCCAGATCGCGTCATTGTTGGCGCTGGCGGCCTCACCGCTGAGCAGTGGCGTCAGCGCTACGCGCTGCTGGGCAGCGGCGAGGGTCTGGCCATCGGCCTCGAGCGCCGCGGCGTGCACGCTATAGGTGCGCACCTGTTGCTCTTCGGGCAGCTCGCCAAGGCGCTGCAGGCTCGGGTGGGCGAGGGCGGTCAGGGCGGCCTTGGGCTGGTTACGGCTCATGGCCAGCTCAGCGCTGAGAGTGCTGGCGAACACTTGCTGGGCAGGCTTGAGTGGATCCAGTGGCACCTGCTCGAGAATGCGTGCGGCGCGTGGGTAGTCCTTCTGCTTGTAGGCAAGGTCGGCGGCGCTCAGGCGCAGCAGGGCGGCGTCCTCCGGCGACTTGCTGTTGGCTGCCTTGTCGAGCAACTGCTCGATGCTGGCATCCGGGGTGCGCGGGAGTTCGCCCAGGCTGGATGAGGGCGAGCTGGCGCAAGCTGCCAGCAGGGCAGCGAGGCAGAGGGCTGTAAGCAGCCGCAGGCAAGCGATCATGTAAAGGTCCTGTTACTCGATCAAGTTGGCCGGCAATTGTACCCAACCACTGGCCGGGGCGCGATGTTGGTGATGCCGAACCTTCACTATAGGTCGCTTGAGGGCGTGCGCCGGTGAAGTTCATTGCGCCCTATTGCCAAGGCTCGGGCTACAATGGCGCCTTTGATCCGAAAGACAGGTGTGCGCAGTGACAGATGTAGCAGGGGCTTCGAAATCCACCACCGGTACGCTGTACGTCGTCGCCACGCCTATCGGCAACCTCGATGACATGAGCGCGCGGGCGCTCAAGGTATTGGCCGATGTCGCCCTGATCGCTGCCGAGGATACTCGCCATTCGGTGCGCCTGATGCAGCATTTCGGTATCGATACCCCCCTGGCTGCCTGTCATGAGCACAACGAGCGTGACGAAGGCGGGCGCTTCATTACCCGGCTGCTGGCGGGGGACGATGTGGCGCTGGTCTCCGATGCCGGCACGCCGCTGATCTCCGATCCGGGTTATCACCTGGTGCGCCAGGCGCGTGCCGCTGGGGTCAAGGTGGTGCCAGTGCCGGGCGCTTGCGCGCTGATCGCGGCGTTGTCCGCTGCCGGGCTGCCGTCTGACCGATTCATTTTCGAAGGCTTCCTGCCAGCCAAGACTGCCGGGCGCCGCGCTCGCCTGGAACTGGTCAAGGAAGAGCCGCGCACGCTGATTTTCTACGAAGCACCGCACCGTATTCTTGAGTGCCTCGAAGATATGGAGGCCGTGTTCGGTGCTGATCGTCCGGCGTTGCTGGGACGTGAACTGACCAAAACCTTCGAGACTCTCAAGGGTTTGCCCTTGGGTGAGCTGCGCGCATTCGTCGCTGGCGACAGCAACCAGCAGCGTGGCGAGTGCGTGGTGTTGGTAGGTGGGTGGAGTGCGCCAGAGGATGAGCAGGCGATCAGTAACGAGGCGCAGCGGGTGCTGGACCTGCTGTTGGCGGAGTTGCCGCTCAAGCGTGCGGCTGCTTTGGCAGCAGAAATTACCGGTGTGCGGAAAAACCTGCTTTATCAGGCCGCGCTGGAAAAGCAAAAAGCTCAGTAATGGCTTGCTGCAATTCAATTGAGTGTTTCGAATTATTTGCTGGTGCCCGAACAGGCTTGCTCGATAATCAGCCAGTAAAGCGCGCTCGGCTTGGCGATATAGCTGCTATATCACTTGTTCTTGAGCGCGCCTGCCGTTAACCTTGTCGGCGGAGAGTCGATCGGACAGTCGCTGCCTTCTTTTGTTCCGCAAAAGAGGGGGGAGGAAAGTCCGGGCTCCATAGGGCAGAGTGCCAGGTAACGCCTGGGAGGCGCGAGCCTACGGAAAGTGCCACAGAAAATAACCGCCTAAGCACTTCGGTGCCGGTAAGGGTGAAAAGGTGCGGTAAGAGCGCACCGCACGTCTGGCAACAGTTCGTGGCTAGGTAAACCCCACTCGGAGCAAGACCAAATAGGGTTCCATTAGGCGTGGCCCGCGTCGGAACCGGGTAGGTTGCTAGAGGCGTCCAGTGATGGCCGTCGTAGAGGAATGACTGTCCTCGACAAAACCCGGCTTACAGATCGACTCTCCACCTCTCCCTCCCTGCTTGAATCGATAGCAGGAACGCATTGGTAATACCGAAAAAATCTTACTCTTAATAAATCACTTTAACTTCGCACTCTATCCGACTGAGTGTGCGCGATTTTTTTCCTCAGATTTACCCGCCGATACTCCTTCTTCCTCTCATTGTTACGCTAAATCGCCGTCCTGTAAGGGATTTCCCTACGAGCGTGCCTTGACGGTGTGGCGGGCGGATTCCTATAGTGTGCGCAAGTGGCAGAAAGTGGGATGAAGTGGGTTTTCTGACACAAAAACGCTAACATTGTGGGGAATCGCAGCCGTGTTCCGCGGAGCCAACGCCGTCAGCCTCGATGCAAAGGGCAGACTCGCCATGCCGAGTCGGTACCGTGACGAGCTCGATTCGCGTTGCCAAGGGCAGTTGATCGTGACCATTGATGCGGTCGATCCCTGCATTTGCGTATACCCCCTCGATGAGTGGGAACAGATAGAAGCCAAGTTGCGCGCCTTGCCGTCGTTGCGTGAGGAAAACCGCCGCCTCCAGCGTTTGCTGATCGGTAATGCGGTTGACCTGGAGCTCGATGGCAGTGGGCGTTTCCTGGTACCGCCCCGCCTGCGTGAGTACGCCAAGCTCGACAAGAAGGCGATGTTGGTGGGGCAGCTGAACAAATTCCAGCTGTGGGATGAGGATGCCTGGAACGCAGTTTCGGCAGCCGATCTTGCAGCTATCCAACAACCGGGCGCCATGCCTGATGAATTGCGTGACCTGATCCTGTGACGATAGATAGCGGCTTCAACCACATCACCGTGCTACTCGACGAAGCTGTCGAGGCACTGGCCCTGCGCGACGATGGTTGCTATCTCGATGGCACCTTCGGCAGGGGTGGTCACAGCCGCCTGATTCTCAGCAAGTTAGGGCCGCAGGGCCGGCTGCTGGGGTTCGACAAAGATCCACAAGCGATTGCCACCGGGCAAGCGCTGGCGGCCGAAGACGGCCGCTTCGTCATTGTGCAACGCAGCTTTGCCGAGCTGGGCCAGGAAGTGGCCGAGCGCGGCCTGGCGGGCAAGGTCAGCGGCGTGCTGCTTGACCTGGGCGTGTCCTCGCCGCAGCTCGATGACCCTGAGCGCGGCTTCAGCTTCCTCAACGACGGCCCGCTGGACATGCGCATGAACCCTGCCCAGGGCATCAGCGCTGCCGAGTTCATTGCCACTGCCCCGGTCGAAGAAATCGCCCGCGTCTTCAAGGAATACGGCGAAGAGCGTTTCTCCGGGCGTATGGCCCGTGCTGTGGTCGAGCGCCGCGAAAAACAGCCGTTCACCCGTACCGCCGACCTTGCCGAAGTGCTCAAGGTCGCCAACCCAGCCTGGGAAAAGGGCAAGAACCCGGCGACCCGCGCCTTCCAGGGCCTGCGGATTCACGTCAACAACGAGCTGGGCGATCTTGAAGCCGGTCTTGAGGCTGCGCTCGATGCGCTGCAAGTCGGTGGGCGCCTGGTAGTGATCAGCTTCCACTCGCTGGAAGACCGTATCGTCAAGCTGTTCATGCGCAAACTGGTCAAGGGCGAGGCAGACAACTTGCCGCGCAACCTGCCGGTTCAGCACAAAGTCTTCGAGCCGAAGATCCGCTTGATCGGCAAGGCGCAGTTCGCCTCCGATGCCGAACTCAAGGCCAACCCGCGGGCGCGCAGCGCCGTCATGCGGGTGGCGGAGAAGTTGCGGTGAGCCGGCTATTTGCCAAACCTTTGCCAGGCGGTAGCTTCCTGATGCTCCTGCTGTTTGTCGGTGTGCTGGTTTCAGCGATCGCCGTGTCCTACAGCGCGCACTGGAATCGCCAGTTGCTCAATGCCCTGTACGGCGAACTGAGCGAGCGCGACAAAGCCCAGGCCGAATGGGGCCGGTTGATTCTTGAGCAAAGCACCTGGACTGCCCACAGCCGCATCGAGAGCCTGGCCAGCGAGCAGTTGAAGATGCGCGTGCCTGCCGCTGACGAAGTGCGGATGGTGGCGCCATGATGAAGCTCGAAGGCGCACTCTACCCCTGGCGCTTCCGCGTCGTGATCGCTTTGCTGGCACTGATGGTCGGCGCCATTTGCTGGCGGATCATCGATCTGCAGGTGGTCGATCGTGCCTTCCTCAAGGGCCAGGGCGATGCGCGCAGCCTGCGCCATATCCAGATTCCGGCACACCGTGGGCTGATCACCGACCGCAACGGCGAACCGCTGGCGGTGAGTACCCCGGTCACTACCTTGTGGGCCAACCCCAAGGAAATGCAGCCCTACAAAGACCGTTGGGCGCAATTGGCTGCAGTGCTCGGGCAAAATCCGCAGCAGCTGACCGAACGTCTTACCCAGCAGGCCAACAAAGAATTCATCTACCTGGTGCGCGGCCTCACCCCAGAGCAAGGCCAGCAAGTGTTGGACCTGAAAGTCCCGGGTGTCTACGGCATGGAAGAGTTCCGCCGTTTCTACCCGGCCGGTGATGTCACCGCGCATATGGTTGGCTTTACCGACCTGGACGACCACGGCCGCGAAGGGGTGGAACTGGCCTACGACGAATGGCTGGCCGGGGTGCCCGGCAAGCGCCAGGTGATCAAGGACCGGCGCGGCCGGCTGATCAAAGACATCCAGGTAACCAAAAACGCCAAGGCCGGAAAGACCTTGGCGTTGTCGATAGACCTGCGCCTGCAATACCTGGCCACCCGCGAGCTGCGTAACGCTATCGCCGAACAGGAAGCCAAGGCCGGCAGCCTGGTGATCATGGACGTCAAGACCGGCGAAGTGCTGGCCATGGTCAACCAGCCGACCTACAACCCGAACAACCGCCGCAGCATGTTCCCGGCCGCCATGCGCAACCGGGCGATCATCGACGTGTTCGAGCCAGGCTCGACAGTCAAGCCGCTGTCGATGAGCGCCGCCCTGCAAAGCGGGCGCTGGAAGCCGACCGACAAGGTCGAGGTCTACCCGGGCAGCCTGCAGATTGGCCGCTACACCATCAAGGACGTGTCGCGCAGCGAGGGCCCGATCCTCGACCTGACCGGCATCCTGATCAACTCCTCCAACGTAGGCATGAGCAAGATTGCCTTCGATATCGGCGGTGAAGCCATCTACCGGGTCATGTCGCAGCTGGGCCTGGGGCAGTACACCGGCCTGGGCTTCCCGGGCGAGCGCGTGGGTAACCTGCCTAACCACCGTGAGTGGCGCAAGGCCGAGACTGCGACCCTGTCGTACGGCTACGGCCTGTCGGTCACCGCGCTGCAACTGGTGCACGCCTACGCCGCCCTGGCCAACGACGGCAAGATGGTGCCGCTGAGCATCGTCAAGGTCGACAAGACCCCTGAGTCCACCCAAGTGGTGCCCAAGGAGACCGCCGAAACCATCCAGGGCATGCTCCAGCAGGTCATTGAAGCGCCGCGCGGTGTATACCGGGCGCAGGTGCCGTTCTATCACGTCGGTGGCAAGTCCGGTACCGCGCGTAAGGCGACCGTCGGCTCCAAGGGCTACACCGAAAACGCCTACCGTTCGCTGTTCGCCGGCTTCGGTCCGATGAGTGATCCGCGTTATGCGATCGTCGTGGTCATCGATGAGCCGAGCAAGGGTGGCTACTTCGGCGGCCTGGTCTCGGCGCCGGTCTTTAGCAAAGTGATGTCGGGCACCCTGCGCCTGATGAACGTACCGCCAGACAACCTGCCGCCGCCTGCACCCGCAACGCCTGCCGCGCCGCAGCAGGTCAACGCCGCAGTCGCCAAAGGAGGGCGTGGTTGATGACAATGCCACTGAGCAAGCTGTTCGCCCATGCCAGCCGCGATCCGCTGATCCGTGAGTTGACCCTGGACAGCCGCGCCGTGCGTCCAGGCGACCTGTTCCTGGCTGTGCCAGGGGCCAAGGTCGACGGCCGCGACCACATCGCCGATGCCTTGGCCCGTGGCGCTGCCGCGGTTGCCTATGAAGAGCAGGGCGCAACCGTACTGCCGATCACTGACGCGCCGCTGATCCCGGTCAAGGGCTTGATCGCCCAGCTGTCGGAGATTGCCGGGCGTTTCTACGGCGAGCCGAGCCGACAGCTCAATCTGATTGGCGTCACCGGCACCAACGGCAAGACCAGCGTTACCCAGCTGCTGGCGCAGGCGCTCGATGCGTTGGGTCAGCGTTGCGGGCTGATCGGCACGCTTGGCACCGGATTCTACGGCGAACTGCAGAGCGGTCGCTTGACCACGCCTGACCCGATTGCCGTGCAGGCGACCCTGTACGACCTGAAGAAAGCCGGTGGCAAGGCCGTGGCCATGGAAGTCTCGTCGCATGCGCTGGAGCAGGGCCGGGTTGCCGCGCTCGCCTTCGACATCGCGGTGATGACCAACCTGTCGCGTGACCACCTGGACTACCACGGCAGCATGCAGGCCTATGAAGCGGCCAAGGCCAAGTTGTTCGCCTGGCCCAACCTGCGCGCCCAAGTGGTCAATCTGGACGATGAGTTCGGTCGCCGCCTGGCGGCCGATTTCGCCCGCAAGCCGGCTGCCGATCACGTCGAAACGCGCCTGCTCAGCTACAGCCTGGAAAACCCCGAGGCTTCGTTGTTCTGCCGCGAAGCCACGTTCGACGACGATGGCGTGCGTGCCATCCTGGTGACGGCGCAAGGTGAAAGCATCCTGCGCAGCCAGCTACTGGGGCGCTTCAACCTGAGCAACATGCTCGCGGCGGTCGCCGCTTTGCTCGCCCTGGACTATTCGCTCGACGAAATCCTCAAGGTCACGGCGAAACTGCAAGGCCCGGTCGGGCGCATGCAGCGTTTGGGTGGCGGCGACAAGCCGTTGGTCGTGGTCGACTACGCGCACACACCCGACGCCTTGGAAAAAGTCCTCCAAGCCCTGCGCCCACATGCTCATGGCAAGCTGCTGTGCCTGTTCGGCTGCGGCGGCGACCGTGACCGTGGCAAGCGTCCACTGATGGCCGAAGTGGCCGAGCGCCTGGCTGATCGCGTGCTGGTCACCGACGACAACCCGCGTTCTGAAGATCCTGCGTTGATCTTCGACGATATCCGCCCTGGTTTCGCTCAGCCTGGTGCCGTCGAATTCGTCGCCGGCCGTGGCGCGGCCATTGCCCACCTGATCGCTACCGCCGCGGCCGACGATGTCATCGTCCTGGCCGGCAAGGGGCACGAGGACTACCAGGAGATCAACGGCGAGCGCCACGATTTCTCCGACCTGGTCGAAGCCGAAAAGGCACTAGCAGCCTGGGAGGCTCCACATGCTTAAGCCCATGACCCTTAGCCAGCTGACGGCACCACTGCAAGCGCGCCTGGTGGGTACTGACATCAGTTTCAGCGGGGTCAGCATCGACAGCCGCACGGTCACCGATGGCCAGCTGTTCGTCGCGCTCGCCGGACCACGTTTCGATGGTCACGATTACCTGGCCGACGTGAAGGCCAAAGGCGCCGTGGCGGCTCTGGTCGAGCGCGAAGTTGCCGATGTCGATCTGCCGCAGTTGGTCGTCGCCGACTGCCGCCTGGCCCTCGGCCAGCTCGGTGCGCTGAACCGCGCCGCCTTCGACAAGCCGGTCGCAGCCATTACCGGGTCCAGCGGCAAGACCACGGTCAAGGAACTGCTGGCCGCTATCTTGCGCACGCGCGGGCCGGTGTTGGCCACCCGTGGCAACCTCAACAATGATCTCGGTGCGCCGCTGACCCTGCTGGAAATCGGCGCCGAGCATACGGCGGCAGTGATCGAGCTGGGCGCTTCGCGCATCGGCGAGATCCGCTGCACCGTTGGCCTGACCCAGCCGCAGGTGGTCATCATCAATAACGCCGGCACTGCCCATGTTGGTGAGTTCGGTGGCCCGGAAAAAATCGTCGAAGCCAAGGGCGAGATCCTTGAAGGCCTGGGCGAGGGCGGCACGGCCATTCTCAACCTGGACGACAAGGCCTTTGCGATCTGGCAAAAACGTGCCGGCAACCACGCCATCCTCAGTTTTGCCTTGGCTAACAGCCAGGCAGATTTCCACGCCAGCGACGTCGGTCGCGACGAGCGCGGTTGCCCATCGTTCACCCTGCACGGTCCGGCCGGTTCGGTCCCGGTGCAATTGAACCTGCTCGGCACCCACAACGTCAGCAATGCCCTGGCCGCGGCCGCTGCCGCGCATGCCTTGGGGGTCAGCCTGCCGGGGATCGCCGCTGGCTTGAACGCGGTGCAGCCGGTCAAGGGACGTACCGTGGCGCAAGTTGCGCCCAATGGCGTGCGGGTCATCGACGACAGCTACAACGCAAATCCCACCTCGATGTGCGCCGCCATTGATATACTCGCCGGCTTTTCCGGACGCACCGTCCTGGTGCTCGGGGATATCGGCGAACTGGGTCAATGGGCGGAGGAAGGCCACCGGCAGGTGGGCGACTACGCACGCGGCAAGGTCGACGCCTTGTACGCGGTAGGGACCAACATGACACATGCGGTCAGGGCGTTCGGCGTCAATGGCCGTCATTTCGCTACTCAAGCTGAGCTGATCGACGCCGTTCGCGGTGAGAGCGCCAGCGACACCACTATCTTGATCAAGGGCTCGCGCAGCGCTGCGATGGAAAACGTCGTGGCGGCATTGTGTGGTGCCAGCGGGGAGAAACATTAATGCTTTTGCTGTTGGCTGAGTATCTGCAGCAGTTCCACAAAGGCTTCGCGGTCTTCCAGTACCTGTCCCTGCGCGGGATCCTCGGGGTACTGACTGCGTTGTCGCTGTCGCTGTGGCTGGGCCCGTGGATGATTCGTACCCTGCAAATCCGTCAGATCGGTCAGGCTGTGCGCAATGACGGCCCGCAATCGCACCTGTCCAAGTCCGGCACCCCGACCATGGGCGGTGCCTTGATCCTGTCTGCCATCGCCATCAGCACCTTGCTCTGGGCTGACCTGACCAACCGCTATGTCTGGGTGGTGCTGATCGTCACCCTGCTGTTCGGCGCGATTGGCTGGGTCGACGACTACCGCAAGGTGATCGAGAAGAACTCGCGTGGCCTGCCGAGCCGCTGGAAGTACTTCTGGCAATCGGTGTTCGGCCTGGGCGCGGCGATCTTCCTCTACATGACTGCGCCGACCAGCGTCGAGACCACGCTGATCGTGCCGTTCGTCAAGGACCTGACCATCCCCCTGGGGATCGGCTTCGTGGTGCTGACCTATTTCGTCATCGTCGGTTCGAGCAACGCGGTCAACCTGACTGACGGCCTCGACGGCCTGGCGATCATGCCGACGGTGATGGTCGGCGGTGCACTGGGCATCTTCTGCTACCTGTCGGGGAACGTGAAGTTCGCCGAGTACCTGTTGATTCCGTACGTGCCGGGCGCTGGCGAGCTGATCGTGTTCTGCGGCGCGCTGATCGGCGCGGGCCTGGGCTTCCTGTGGTTCAACACCTATCCGGCCCAGGTATTCATGGGCGACGTCGGCGCACTGGCGCTGGGCGCCGCGCTTGGCACCATCGCCGTGATCGTGCGCCAGGAAATCGTGCTGTTCATCATGGGCGGTGTGTTCGTCATGGAAACCCTGTCGGTGGTGATCCAGGTCGCCTCCTTCAAGTTGACCGGCAAGCGCGTGTTCCGCATGGCACCGATCCACCACCACTTTGAACTCAAGGGTTGGCCTGAGCCACGGGTGATCGTCCGCTTCTGGATTATCACGGTGATTCTGGTGCTGATCGGCCTTGCAACCCTGAAACTGAGGTAGACGAGCGTGTCACTGATCGCTTCCGACCAATTCCGCATCGTTGTCGGCCTCGGCAAGAGCGGCATGTCCCTGGTTCGCTTCCTGGCGAACCGGGGCATTGCCTTTGCGGTCGCCGACACCCGCGAGCAACCGCCGGAACTGGAAACCCTGCGCCGGGAATACCCGCAGGTGGAAGTACGCTGTGGTGAGCTGGACGTCGACTTCCTCTGCCGCGCCAACGAGCTGTACGTCAGCCCGGGCCTGGCCCTGGCCACTCCGGCCCTGCAGCAAGCGGCAGCCCGCGGCGTCAAGCTGTCGGGCGACATCGAACTGTTCGCCCGCAACGCCAAGGCACCGATCATTGCCATCAGCGGCTCCAACGCCAAGAGCACGGTGACCACCCTGGTCGGCGAGATGGCCGCCAAGGCAGGCAAGCGTGTGGCAGTCGGCGGTAACCTGGGGACGCCAGCGCTGGACCTGCTCGATGACAGTGTCGAGCTGTACGTCATGGAGCTGTCGAGCTTCCAGCTGGAGACGACCGATCAGCTCAACGCCGAAGTGGCGACCGTGCTGAACATCAGTGAAGACCACATGGATCGCTACAGCGGTCTGCCGGCCTACCACCTGGCCAAGCACCGGATCTTCCGTGGCGCCAACCAAGTGGTCGTCAACCGCCAGGACGCGCTGACCCGGCCACTGCCGGTCGAAGGCCGTCCATGCTGGAGCTTCGGTTTGAACGCCCCCGACTTCAAGGCCTTTGGCCTGCGTGAAGTCGATGGCGAGAAATACCTGGCATTCGAGTTCCAGAACCTGATGCCGGTGCGCGAGCTGAAGATTCGCGGTGCGCACAACCAGAGCAATGCCCTGGCGGCCTTGGCCCTGGGCCATGCCGTGGGCTTGTCGTTCGCGCCGATGCTGGCAGCACTGCGCGAATTCAGCGGCTTGGCCCATCGTTGCCAGTGGGTGCGCGAGCGCAATGGGGTGAACTGGTACGACGATTCCAAGGCGACCAACGTCGGTGCCGCCCTGGCGGCCATCGAAGGTTTGGGCGCCGATATCCAAGGCAAGCTGGTGCTGATCGCTGGCGGTGACGGCAAGGGCGCCGACTTTGCCGCGCTGCGTGAGCCCATTGCGCGCTACTGCCGCGCCGTGGTGTTGCTTGGCCGCGATGCCGAGCGCCTGGCGCAAACGCTGGGTGACGCCGTGCCGCTGGTGCGGGTCAAGACCCTGGACGAGGCCGTCCAGCAGTGCGCCGAACTGGCCCAGCCTGGCGATGCCGTGTTGCTGTCGCCCGCTTGCGCCAGCCTCGACATGTTCAAGAACTTCGAAGAGCGTGGGCGCCTGTTCGCCCAGGCGGCGGGGGGGCTGGCATGATCTTCGGCATCCTCAAGCCGTACCCGTCGCCGCTGATCAGTGGCCGTGGCATCGACCTCGACTTCGCCTTCCTTGCGGGCTGCCTGGCACTGCTCGGCCTGGGCCTGGTGATGATCACCTCGGCCTCCTCGGAAGTGGCCGCAGTGCAGTCCGGCAATCCGCTTTACCACATGTTCCGCCACCTGGTGTACGTGGCCATTGGCCTGGTCGCCGGCGGGGTGACTATGTTGGTGCCGATCGCCACCTGGCAGCGCATGGGCTTCATGATGCTGTTGGCCGCCTTCGGTTTGCTGTTCCTGGTACTGGTGCCGGGCATTGGCCGTGAAGTGAACGGCTCTATGCGCTGGATCGGTTTCAGCTTCTTCAACGTCCAGCCATCGGAGATCGCCAAGGTCTTCGTGGTCATCTACCTGGCCGGCTACCTGGTGCGTCGCCAGCAGGAAGTGCGTGAGAGCTGGATGGGCTTCTTCAAGCCATTCATCGTGCTGCTGCCGATGGCCGGACTGTTGCTGATGGAACCGGACTTCGGTGCCACCGTGGTGATGATGGGCGCGGCCGCAGCGATGCTGTTCCTCGGCGGGGTGGGGCTGTTCCGCTTTTCGCTGATGGTGGTGCTGGCAGTGGTTGCGGTGTTTGTCCTGGTGCAGGCGCAGCCCTATCGAATGGCGCGGCTGATCACCTTCACCGACCCCTGGTCCGATCAGTTCGGTTCCGGCTACCAGTTGACCCAGGCGCTGATCGCCTTTGGTCGCGGCGAATGGCTGGGCGTGGGCCTGGGTAACAGCGTGCAGAAACAGTTCTACCTGCCTGAAGCGCACACCGACTTCGTGTTCTCGGTACTAGCCGAAGAGCTGGGCGTGGTCGGCACCCTGTGCACCGTGGCGCTGTTCGTGTTCGTCACTGTGCGCGCGCTGTACATCGGCCTGTGGGCCGAGAAGGCCAAGCAATTCTTCGCCGCCTACATGGCCTTTGGCCTGGCGTTCCTGTGGATCGGCCAGTTCCTGATCAACATCGGGGTGAACGTCGGCCTGCTGCCGACCAAGGGCCTGACCTTGCCGTTCCTCAGTTACGGCGGCAGCTCGTTGGTGATCTGCTGTGCCTGTGTCGGGCTGTTGCTGCGCATCGAATGGGAGAGTCGCACGCACCTGGGCAGCGAAGAGCACGAGTTCAAAGAAAGCGATTTTGCCGAGGAGACCGCTCATGGCCGCTGACGGTAAAAACGTTCTGATCATGGCAGGCGGCACTGGCGGACATGTGTTCCCGGCGCTGGCCTGCGCCCGTGAATTCCAGGCGCGCGGCTATAGCGTGCACTGGTTGGGCACCCCACGCGGTATCGAAAACGAGCTGGTGCCCCAGGCTGGCCTGGCGCTGCACCTGATCCAGGTCACTGGCCTGCGCGGCAAGGGCAAGCTGTCGCTGCTCAAGGCGCCGTTCACCCTGATCAAGGCTGTGTTGCAGGCGCGCAAGATCATCGCCCAGCTCAAGCCGGTCTGCGTGATCGGTTTCGGCGGCTATGTCACAGGCCCTGGTGGAGTGGCGGCAAAACTGTGCGGCGTACCGCTGGTGATCCACGAGCAGAACGCTCGCGCCGGTACTGCCAATCGCCTGCTGGTGCCGCTGGCAGCGCGGGTTTGCGAAGCCTTCCCGGACACCTTCCCGGCCAGCGACAAGCGCCGCACCACGGGCAATCCGGTGCGCCCGGAACTGTTCCTCGACGCCCAGCGCGCACCGCTGGCCGAGCGCCGTGCGCGCTTGTTGGTACTCGGTGGCAGCCTCGGTGCGGAACCATTGAATAAATTGCTGCCTAACGCCCTGTCGCAAGTGTCTGCAGACCTTCGGCCAGAGGTGTTCCACCAGGCCGGTAAGCAGCATGCGCCGATCACCGCCGAGCGATATCGCGAAGCCGGGGTCGAGGCTCAGGTCGAGCCGTTCATCAAGGACATGGCCCACGCCTACGGCTGGGCCGATATGGTGGTGTGCCGGGCCGGTGCCCTGACCGTCAGCGAACTCGCTGCGGCAGGCCTGCCCTCGATGCTGGTGCCTTTGCCCCACGCCATCGATGACCACCAGACCCACAATGCCAACTATCTGGCTCGTGAAGGCGCCGCCTTCCTGATGCCACAAGCGACAACTGGCGCAGCGCAGCTCGCTGAACGCCTGAACGAGGTGCTGATGCAACCCGAGAAACTCAACTCCATGGCTGGCACCGCACGGCGCCTGGCCAAGCCTGCCGCAACCAGCACCGTGGTCGATATCTGCCTGGAGGTGGCCCATGGTTGAAAGCCAGAAAGCCATTCCCCAACCAAAAATGGGCCGTATCCGCCGTATCCACTTCGTCGGTATCGGCGGCGTGGGCATGTGCGGTATCGCCGAAGTGCTGCTTAACCTGGGCTATGAAGTGTCCGGCTCCGACCTCAAGGCCTCGCCGGTTACCGAGCGCCTGGAGTCGTTCGGCGCGCAAATCTTCGTCGGCCACCGCGCCGAGAACGCCGCCAATGCCGATGTGCTGGTGGTGTCCAGCGCGATCAACCCGGCCAACCCGGAAGTCGCCACCGCACTTGAGCGGCGCATTCCCGTGGTGCCGCGTGCCGAGATGCTCGCCGAGCTGATGCGCTACCGCCACGGCATCGCCGTTGCCGGCACCCATGGCAAGACCACCACCACCAGCCTGTTGGCCTCGGTGTTCGCCGCTGGCGGCCTGGACCCGACCTTCGTCATCGGTGGTCGTCTGACCGCAGCGGGCACCAATGCCCAGCTCGGCGCCAGCCGCTACCTGATCGCCGAAGCGGACGAGAGCGACGCCAGCTTCCTGCACCTGCAGCCGATGGTTGCCGTGGTCACCAACATCGACGCCGACCACATGGCCACCTACGAAGGCGACTTCAACAAGTTGAAGAAAACCTTCGTCGAGTTCCTGCACAACCTGCCGTTCTACGGTCTGGCGGTGATGTGCCTGGACGATCCGGTGGTGCGCGAGATCCTGCCGCAGGTCAAGCGTCCGACGGTGACCTACGGCTTCAGCGAAGAGGCCGACATTCGCGCCATCAACGTGCGCCAGCAGGGCATGCAGACCCACTTCACCGTGCTGCGCCGCGACTGCGAGCCGCTGGAGGTGTCGGTCAACATGCCAGGCAACCACAACGTGCTCAACGCCTTGGCGACCATCGCCATCGCCACTGACGAAGGCATCAGCGATGCCGCCATCGTCCAGGGGCTGTCTGGCTTCCAGGGCGTGGGTCGACGCTTCCAGGTCTATGGCGAACTGCCGGTCGACGGCGGCAGCGTGATGCTGGTCGACGATTACGGTCACCACCCGACTGAAGTCGC
This sequence comes from Pseudomonas sp. xss_2, assembly GCF_043104195.1. Lineage (NCBI taxonomy): Bacteria > Pseudomonadati > Pseudomonadota > Gammaproteobacteria > Pseudomonadales > Pseudomonadaceae > Pseudomonas > Pseudomonas sp. xss_2. Next base: position 275,184 of record NZ_JBICKL010000046.1, on the reverse strand, counting down.
CGCGGTGATCAAGGCGGTGCGCGGTGGCTGGCCAAGCCGGCGTCTGGTGATGGTCTACCAGCCACACCGCTACAGCCGTACCCGCGATCTGTACGACGATTTCGTCCAGGTGCTGGCCGATGCCAACGTATTGCTGCTGATGGAGGTCTACCCGGCCGGTGAAGAACCGATTCCCGGTGCCGACAGCCGCCAGCTGTGCCACAGCATTCGCCAACGTGGCCAGCTCGATCCGATCTACATCGAACGTGGCGTCGAGTTGGCGCCGCTGGTCAAGCCGCTGCTGCGCGCCGGCGACATCCTGCTGTGCCAGGGTGCTGGTGATATCGGTGGCCTGGCCCCGCAACTGATGAAAAGCCCGCTGTTCGCTGGCGCCGTAGTAAAGCAGGAGAAGTCCAAATGACCAGCGCCTACGACAAGCTGCACTCGACCCTGGACGTCAAGGCGTTCGGCCGCGTCGCCGTGCTCTACGGCGGCAAGAGCGCCGAACGTGAGGTGTCGCTGAAATCCGGCGCCGCAGTGATCGACGCGCTGACCAGCGCTGGGGTCGACGTGGTCGCCATCGATGTCGGCGACGACCTGCTCACTCGCCTGCAAAGCGAGAAGATCGATCGCGCCTTCATCATCCTCCACGGTCGTGGCGGTGAAGACGGCAGCATGCAAGGCCTGCTCGAGTGCCTCGGCATCCCCTACACCGGCAGCGGTATCCTCGCTTCGGCGCTGGCCATGGACAAGCTGCGCACCAAGCAGGTGTGGCAGAGCCTGGGTATTCCAACGCCGCGTCACGCCGTGTTGGGTAGCAAAGACGATTGTGTTGCCGCCGGTACGGAACTGGGCTTCCCGCTGATCGTCAAACCCGCCCATGAAGGCTCAAGTATCGGCATGGCCAAGGTGAACAGCGTTGAAGAGCTGGTCGCCGCCTGGCAAGACGCCGCCAAGTACGATTCGCAAGTCCTGGTCGAGCAATGGATCCACGGCCCGGAGTTCACCATCGCCGTATTGCGTGGCCAGGTGCTGCCGCCGATCGCTCTGGGCACGCCACACGTGTTCTACGACTACGACGCCAAGTACATCGCCAATGACACCCAGTACCGCATCCCGTGCGGCCTGGACAGTGCCAAGGAACAGGAACTGATCGACCTGACCGCGCGCGCCTGCGATGCCATCGGCATCGAAGGCTGGGGCCGGCTGGACGTGATGCAGGACGAGCAGGGCCGGTTCTGGCTGCTCGAAGTCAACACCGCACCGGGCATGACTGATCATAGCCTGGTGCCCATGGCGGCCCGCGCGGCCGGTCTGGACTTCCAGCAATTGGTGCTGGCGATCCTGGCCGAAAGCGTTGTGACGCGAGGTTAAGCAAGCATGCAAGGCGCGATGATACGTCAGCAGCAACCCGTTACCGGCCGTAGCAAGCCGGTGCCGCGAGGTGCCAGCCGACTGGTGGCCGACGAGCCCGTATCGGCGCGCCTGCCGCGGCCAAGCCTGGATGGCCTCAAGCGCCTGCTGTGGCCGGTATTGCTGGTGGCTGCCGGCTTTGGCGCTTATGAGGGCGCGGTGCGCCTGATGCCTTATGCCGACCGACCGATTACCAAGATCGCTGTGCAAGGTGATCTGAGCTACATCAGCCAGCAAGCGGTGCAGCAGCGAATCGCCCCCTACGTGGCCGCGAGCTTCTTCAGCGTCGACCTCAGCGCAATGCGCGCCGAGCTTGAGCAGATGCCCTGGATCGCGCACGCCGAGGTACGCCGGGTATGGCCCGACGAGGTGGTGATCCGCCTCGAAGAGCAACTACCGGTGGCGCGCTGGGGCGATGAAGCCTTGCTCAACAACCAGGGCCAGGCGTTCACCCCGCGTGAACTGGCCAACTATGAGCACCTGCCGCAACTGTTCGGGCCGCAGCGCGCTCAGCAACAAGTCATGCAGCAATATCAGGTATTGAGCCAGATGCTGCGCCCCATGGGCTTTTCCATCGCTCGCCTGGAGCTGCGCGAGCGAGGCAGTTGGTTCCTGACCACCGGTGCCGGTAGCGCCGGCCCCGGTATCGAACTGCTGTTGGGGCGCGATCATCTGGTGGAGAAGATGCGCCGTTTCATTGCCATTTACGACAAGACACTCAAAGAGCAGATCACCAACATCGCCCGCATTGATCTGCGCTACGCCAACGGATTGGCTGTTGGCTGGCGGGAACCGATTGCACCGACGACGGCCCAACCCGCCGTTGCGAAGAATTAGAGAGAGGCAGGACCATGGCAAACGCGCATAGCGGCAAAATGATCGTCGGGCTGGACATCGGCACCTCCAAGGTGGTGGCGCTGGTGGGTGAAGTCGGCGAAGACGGTACCTTGGAGATCGTCGGTATCGGTACTCATCCGTCCCGCGGCCTGAAGAAGGGCGTGGTGGTGAACATCGAGTCCACCGTGCAGTCGATCCAGCGCGCCGTGGAAGAGGCCCAGCTGATGGCTGGCTGCCGGATCCACTCGGCGTTCGTTGGCGTGGCCGGCAATCACATCCGCAGCCTGAACTCCCACGGCATCGTCGCCATCCGCGACCGTGAAGTCAGCACTGCCGACCTTGAGCGGGTACTCGACGCTGCCCAGGCCGTGGCCATCCCGGCTGACCAGCGCGTGCTGCACACCCTGCCGCAGGACTACGTGATCGACAACCAGGAAGGCGTGCGCGAGCCGCTGGGCATGTCCGGCGTGCGTCTGGAAGCCAAGGTCCACGTGGTCACTTGCGCCGTCAACGCGGCGCAGAACATCGAAAAATGCGTACGCCGCTGCGGCCTGGAAATCGACGACATCATCCTTGAGCAGTTGGCCTCGGCCTACTCGGTGCTCACCGATGACGAGAAAGAGCTGGGCGTGTGCCTGGTCGACATCGGTGGCGGTACCACGGATATCGCCATTTTCACCGAGGGTGCGATCCGTCACACCGCGGTGATCCCGATCGCTGGCGACCAGGTTACCAACGACATCGCCATGGCCCTGCGTACCCCCACCCAGTACGCCGAAGAAATCAAGATTCGCTACGCCTGCGCCCTGGCCAAACTGGCGGGTGCCGGCGAGACCATCAAAGTGCCAAGCGTCGGCGACCGTCCGCCGCGCGAACTGTCGCGCCAGGCCTTGGCTGAAGTGGTGGAGCCTCGTTACGACGAGCTGTTCACCCTGATCCAGGCCGAACTGCGCCGCAGCGGCTACGAGGACCTGGTGCCTGCCGGCATCGTTCTCACTGGCGGCACCGCGAAGATGGAAGGGGCCGTGGAATTGGCCGAGGAAATCTTCCACATGCCGGTACGCCTGGGCGTACCGCACAGTGTTCGGGGCCTGAGCGACGTGGTGCGCAACCCGATCTATTCCACCGGCGTGGGCTTGCTCACCTACGGCCTGCTCAAGCAGTCCGAGGACTTGATCCTGACCGGTAATAGCAACAGCAGCAGCAACAGCTATGGCGATGAACCGAAGGCTCCAGTGCTTGAGCGATTCAAGCGCTGGGTCCAGGGCAACTTCTAAGTTTCAAAGCAGTAGTGGTAGGCGCGACAACTAGAGAACTGTAAGGAGAGGGAAAATGTTCGAGCTCGTAGACAACGTCCCGCAAAGTCCGGTCATCAAAGTGATCGGCGTCGGCGGTGGCGGCGGCAACGCCGTCAACCACATGGTCAAGAGCAGCATCGAAGGCGTGGAATTCATCTGCGCCAACACTGATGCTCAAGCGCTGAAAAACATTGGCGCGCGTACCATCCTGCAACTGGGTACCGGCGTGACCAAGGGTCTGGGTGCCGGTGCCAATCCAGAAGTCGGCCGTCAGGCTGCGCTGGAAGACCGTGAGCGCATCGCCGAGGTGCTGCAGGGCACCAACATGGTGTTCATCACCACCGGCATGGGGGGCGGTACCGGTACCGGTGCGGCGCCGATCATCGCCGAAGTGGCCAAGGAAATGGGCATCCTCACCGTTGCAGTGGTGACCCGCCCGTTCCCGTTCGAGGGCCGCAAACGTATGCAGATCGCCGATGAAGGCATCCGCATGCTGGCTGAGAGCGTCGACTCGCTGATCACCATCCCCAACGAGAAGCTGCTGACCATCCTGGGCAAGGATGCCAGCCTGCTGTCGGCATTCGCCAAGGCTGACGATGTTCTGGCCGGCGCAGTGCGCGGCATCTCCGACATCATCAAGCGTCCGGGCATGATCAACGTCGACTTCGCCGACGTGCGTACCGTGATGGGCGAGATGGGCATGGCCATGATGGGTACCGGCTGCGCCAGCGGTCCGAACCGTGCTCGTGAGGCCACCGAGGCTGCAATCCGCAACCCGCTGCTCGAAGACGTCAACCTGCAGGGCGCTCGCGGTATCCTGGTGAACATCACCGCCGGTCCCGACCTGTCCCTGGGCGAGTACTCCGACGTCGGTAGCATCATCGAAGCCTTCGCCTCCGACCACGCGATGGTCAAGGTCGGCACCGTGATCGACCCGGACATGCGCGACGAGCTGCACGTAACCGTCGTGGCCACTGGCCTGGGTGCGCGCATCGAGAAGCCGGTCAAGGTCGTCGACAACACCCTGCAGACCGCTCAACAGGCGTACGAGGCTTCTAACCCAGCCCCGGCTCGTCAGGAGCAGCCAGCGGTCAATTACCGTGACCTGGAGCGTCCGACCGTGATGCGCAACCAAGCGCATGCGGGCGCCGCAGCAGCCGCTAAACTCAATCCTCAGGATGACTTGGACTATCTGGACATCCCAGCTTTCCTGCGTCGTCAGGCCGATTGATGGAATTTATCAGGGGTATAAAGGTGATTGGTATTCAGCAAAGGTCGGGTCTGTTATTATCCCCAGCCTTTGTTGATACCAGTTCGCAATTTGCGCTGAAGCGGCCAATGCCATGATTAAACAACGCACCCTGAAGAATATTATCCGTGCTACGGGCGTCGGCCTGCACTCCGGTGAGAAGGTCTACCTGACCCTCAAGCCTGCGCCTGTGGATACCGGCATCGTCTTCCGCCGCGCCGACCTTGACCCTGTGGTCGAGATCCCGGCTCGCGCGGCCAACGTCGGCGAGACAACCATGTCGACGACGCTGGTCAACGGTGACGTCAAGGTCGATACGGTCGAGCACCTGCTCTCCGCTATGGCGGGCCTGGGCATCGATAACGCCTACGTCGAGCTCTCCGCCTCGGAAGTGCCGATCATGGATGGTAGCGCCGGACCTTTCGTATTCCTGATTCAATCGGCCGGCCTGGAAGAACAGGACGCGCCCAAGAAGTTCATCCGCATCCTGCGTGAAGTGACAGTGGAAGATGGCGACAAGCGCGCTACTTTCCTGCCTTTCGAAGGGTTCAAGGTGAGCTTTGAGATCGACTTCGATCACCCGGTCGTCAGCGGCCGGACCCAGAGCGCCAGCGTCGACTTCTCCAGCACCTCGTTCGTGAAGGAAGTCAGCCGCGCCCGGACCTTCGGGTTCATGCGCGACATCGAGTACCTGCGCAAGCACAACCTCGCGTTGGGCGGCAGTGTCGAGAACGCCATTGTTGTCGATGAGACCGGCGTGCTTAACGAAGACGGCCTTCGCTACGAAGACGAATTCGTCAAACACAAGATCCTCGACGCCATCGGTGACCTGTATCTGCTGGGCAACAGCCTGATTGGCGAGTTCAAGGGCTTCAAGTCCGGACACGCGCTGAACAATCAGTTGCTGCGCAAGCTGATCGCTGAAACTGATGCCTGGGAAGTGGTCATTTTCGAAGATGCCAGCACGGCACCGATCTCTTATATGCGCCCTGTTGCGGCCGTGTAAGTTCGAACACTCTCTAGTTCATTGAGGCCACCTTCGGGTGGCCTTTTTTATGGGGGCTAGCAAACTCACGACAGGCACCTCGAGGCCTCAGCGCTTATCCTTCACCTGTGCATGACTGGCCAAGCGCTCCAGCGCCGCCCTCAGGTTGGGATCGCTGATGCCCTCGGCGGTATCGCGCAGGCTCTCAGCCGCATTGCTCGACAGCTCTGGTGCATGCCCACTGCGTTTAGCCGGCGCCACCGGGGGTTGCACCCTGAAATGAATTCGCTGCAAGTTGCCAAAGGCTTCCAGGGCCAGCAACTGACGCTGCAGGCGTTTCTGCTGATAGCGCAGGCGCGTAGCCCAGTGGCCATCGGTCACCACCAGCAGCAACACGCCATCGCGCCAGGAGGCTACATGACAGTGGGCGCGGGCCGCCGGTTGCAACTGGCTTTCAAGCAAACGTTGCAGGTGCTCCAGGCGTTCGGCCTGGTTGAGCAGTAAGCGCAGCGGCCGGGCTTCGCGCAGGAGCGCGGCCGGCGGCCGGGCGGGCGAAGGTTTAAAGGCCATGAGGATTCGCAGGAAGTTACAGAACCGCCATGGTAACAGAAGGTGGGTTTTGCATAGGCTGCTCTGTCTTGTTGACGGGTAATCGGGCGAAGACGGCGGAACTCATGGCATCGCGTAAGAGTCATTCTCAATACGTTTCATCTTCGCTACACCTTGAACTTGCAAAAAAAGTCCTTATGTTAGAAACGTCCCCGCCCTAGCGCTGTGCCAGCATCGTGGAAATCCACCACTTTCCTCACCATCGTTTCCGGGTAGAATGCTCGTTCGCATGCGGCCCAAGGGCTGCTCGGGCGACTCATGGGGCCGCCCTCCATCCCTAAGTGTGGAAGATCCTGCCGATATGTTTGCGCCTTTGTTAAAGAAACTTTTTGGAAGCAAGAACGAGCGCGAGATCAAACGCCTGCTCAAGACGGTCAGCACCGTCAATGCCTTCGAAGAGAAAATGTTGGCCCTCTCCGATGAGCAGCTGCGTGGCAAGACCGCAGAGTTCAAAGAGCGCCTGGCCAAAGGCGAAACCCTCGACCAACTGCTGCCAGAAGCCTTCGCCGTGGCTCGTGAGGCCGGTAAGCGCGTGATGGGCATGCGTCACTTCGATGTGCAGCTGATCGGCGGCATGACCTTGCACGAAGGCATGATCGCAGAAATGCGCACCGGTGAAGGCAAGACCTTGGTCGGTACCCTGGCTGTCTACCTCAACGCATTGTCCGGCAAGGGCGTGCACGTGGTCACGGTCAACGACTACCTGGCCCGCCGCGACGCCAACTGGATGCGTCCGCTGTACGAATTCCTCGGCCTGTCGGTGGGCATCGTCTCGGCCTTCCAGCCACCGGAAGAAAAGCGCGCTGCCTATGCTGCCGACATCACCTACGGCACCAACAACGAATTCGGTTTCGACTACCTGCGCGACAACATGGCCTTCAGCGTCGACGAGAAGTTCCAGCGTGAGCTGAACTTCGCGGTCATCGACGAAGTCGACTCGATCCTCATCGACGAAGCGCGCACCCCGCTGATCATCTCCGGCCAGGCCGAAGACAGCTCCAAGCTGTACATCGAGATCAACCGCCTGATCCCGCGCCTGACCCAGCACATCGAAGAAGTCGAAGGCCAGGTCACCCAGGAAGGCCACTACTCGATCGACGAGAAGAGCCGCCAGGTCGAGCTCAACGAAGCCGGTCACCAGTTCATCGAAGAGATGCTCACCCAAGCCGGTCTGCTGGCAGAAGGCGAGAGCCTCTATTCGGCACACAACCTGGGCCTGCTGACCCACGTTTACGCCGGCTTGCGCGCGCACAAGCTGTTCCACCGCAACGTCGAGTACATCGTCCAGGACGGCCAGGTCCTGCTGATCGACGAACACACCGGCCGGACCATGCCGGGTCGTCGCCTGTCCGAGGGCCTGCACCAGGCCATCGAGGCGAAGGAAAACCTCAACATCCAGGCTGAGAGCCAGACCCTGGCCTCGACCACCTTCCAGAACTACTTCCGTCTGTACACCAAGCTGTCCGGCATGACCGGTACCGCCGACACCGAAGCGTTCGAGTTCGCCCAGATCTACGCCCTCAACGTGATGGTCATTCCGCCGAACAAGCCGTTGGCGCGTAAAGACTTCAACGACCTGGTGTACCTGACCGCCGAAGAGAAGTACCAGGCGATCATCGCCGACATCAAGGAAAGCATGGCCAGCGGCCGTCCGGTCCTGGTCGGTACGGCGACCATCGAGACCTCCGAGCACATGTCCAACCTGCTCAAGCAGGAAGGCATCGATCACAAGGTGCTCAACGCCAAGTACCACGAAAAAGAAGCCGAGATCATCGCCCAGGCCGGTGCACCGGGCGCGCTGACCATCGCCACCAACATGGCCGGCCGTGGTACCGACATCCTCCTGGGCGGTAACTGGGAGGCTGAAGTAGCCGCCCTGGAAAACCCCACCGCCGAGCAGATCGCCCAGATCAAGGCGGACTGGCAGAAGCGCCACCAGCAAGTGATCGAGGCCGGCGGCTTGCACGTGATCGCCTCCGAGCGCCACGAATCGCGTCGTATCGATAACCAGCTGCGCGGCCGCTCCGGTCGTCAGGGCGACCCAGGTTCCAGCCGCTTCTACCTGTCGCTGGAAGACAGCCTGATGCGCATCTTCGCCTCCGACCGGGTGAAGAACTTCATGAAGGCGCTGGGCATGCAGTCCGGCGAGGCCATCGAGCACCGCATGGTCACCAACGCCATCGAGAAGGCTCAGCGCAAGGTCGAAGGGCGCAACTTCGATATTCGTAAGCAGTTGCTCGAATACGACGACGTGGCCAACGAACAGCGTAAAGTCATCTACCACATGCGCAACAGCCTGCTGGCTGCGCAGAACATCGGCGACACCATCGCCGAGTTCCGCCAGGAAGTGCTCGATGCCACCATCAGCCAGCACATTCCGCCGCAATCGCTGCCAGAGCAGTGGGACGTGGCCGGTCTTGAGGCGTCGCTGTCGAGCGATTTCGGCATCAAGCTGCCGATCCAGCAGTGGCTGGACGAGGACGACCACCTCTACGAAGAGACCCTGCGCGAGAAGCTGCTGAACGAGATCACCAGCGCCTACAACGAGAAGGAAGACCAGGCTGGCGAAGACGCCCTGCGCACCTTCGAGAAGCAGATCCTGCTGCGCGTGCTGGACGACCTGTGGAAAGACCACCTGTCGACCATGGACCACCTGCGTCACGGTATCCACCTGCGCGGTTATGCGCAGAAGAACCCCAAGCAGGAGTACAAGCGCGAATCCTTCACCTTGTTCCAAGAGCTGCTGGAGTCGATCAAGCGCGACACCATTCGCGTGCTCTCGCACGTTCAGGTACGCCGCGAAGATCCGATCGAAGAAGAAGCCCGTCTGCGTCGCGAAGCCGAAGAGCTGGCCCAGCGCATGCAGTTCCAGCACGCCCCCGCGCCTGGCCTGGAAAGCGAGCAGCACAGCGAGGAGGGCGCGGAAGTCGCCGTCGCCGCAGCGCCGGTGCGCAATGACCTGAAACTGGGCCGCAACGAGCCGTGCTGGTGTGGTTCGGGCAAGAAGTTCAAGCATTGCCACGGCCAGATCGAGTGATCGAGCTGTTCCCGCGTCACCCTGACAACTGAAACACTGCGCCGCGAACGGTTTCGACCTTCGCGGCGTTGTTCCCTCTCACGCCTGGCCGTATCTTGTGCGGCACATATTTTCTAGGAGCGCATTCATGGCTGTTGGTCTTGGTCCTTTGCCCACCCTGCACCCGGTTCCGGGGTTTGAACTCGGCATCGCTTCGGCGGGCATCAAGCGCCCTGGGCGCAAGGACGTGGTAGTGATGCGCTGCGCCGAAGGCTCCAGCGTTGCCGGCGTATTCACCCTCAATGCCTTCTGCGCCGCCCCGGTGATCCTCTCCAAGCAGCGCGTGCAGGGCACTGTACGCTACTTGCTGACCAACACCGGCAATGCCAACGCCGGTACCGGCGCCCCTGGCCTGGCCGCCGCTGAGCGAACCTGCGCCAAGTTGGCTGAGCTGGCCGGTGTCGACGCCCAGTCGGTACTGCCTTTCTCCACCGGCGTGATCGGTGAGCCGCTGCCGGTCGAGAAAATCGAAGGCGCGCTGCAGGCCGCCCTGGACAACCTGTCGGAAAACAACTGGGCCGAAGCCGCCACCGGCATCATGACCACCGACACCCTGCCCAAGGGTGCTAGCCGTCAGTTCCAGTTCGAAGGCCAGACCATCACCGTTACCGGCATCAGCAAAGGCGCCGGCATGATTCGCCCGAACATGGCCACCATGCTCGGCTACATCGCCACCGACGCCAAGGTCGCCCCAGCGGTGCTCAAGGACCTGATGCTCGACGGTGCCAACAAGTCGTTCAACCGCATCACCATCGATGGCGACACCTCGACCAACGACTGCTGCATGCTGATTGCCACCGGCAAGGCCGATGTGCCCGAGATCAGCGAAGCCAAAGGCGCGCTGTTCGAGGCGCTGAAGCAGGCGGTATTCGAAGTCTGCATGGAAGTCGCCCAGGCCATCGTGCGTGACGGTGAAGGCGCTACCAAGTTCGTCACCGTAGAGGTCAACGGTGGTGGCAATCATCAGGAGTGCCTGGACGTTGGTTACGCGGTGGCCCACTCGCCGCTGATCAAGACCGCCCTGTTCGCCTCCGACCCCAACTGGGGCCGCATCCTCGCCGCCGTTGGCCGTGCCGGTGTGCCGCAACTGGATGTCAGCTTGATCGACGTGTTCCTCGGCGAAGTGTGCATCGCCAGCAAAGGTGGCCGTAGCCCAAGCTACACCGAAGAGCAAGGCTCCAAGGTGATGGCCCAGGAGGAAATCACCATTCGGATCGAGCTGGGTCGTGGGCAGTGCAGCGAAACCATCTGGACGACCGACCTGTCCCACGAGTACGTCAAGATCAACGCTGAGTATCGCACCTGATCTGCTGATCCTTGGGGCCGCTCTGCGGCCCCAAGGCACTTCAGCCACTTAGATGGAGCCGAACCATGAGTTACCACCTGATCATCGGCGACAAGTTGTACTCTTCCTGGTCGCTGCGTGGCGCCCTGGCCCTGGAACTGGCCGGTGTGCCCTACGAAGAAACCCTGATCAAACTCAACCAACCCGATACCCGCACGCGTATCCTGGCGTTTTCTGCGTCTGGCAAGGTGCCCCTGCTCAAGACCGAGCACGGCGTCATCGCCGACTCGCTGGCGATTGGCGAGTACCTGGCCGAGCGTCATCCTCACGCTCAACTGTGGCCAGCCGACACTGTCGCGCGTGCCCAGGCGCGCTCGGCCTGCGCGCAGATGCACAGCGGCTTTTTCGCCCTGCGCGGAGCGATGCCGTTCGACCTGTCGCGGGACCAGGCGCTGGAAAACGTGCCCTTGGACGTGCAGGTGGACATCGACCGCATCGTCGCGCTGTGGTCCGAATGCCGCCTGGCGGCCAAGGAAAGCGGCCCGTTCCTGTTCGGCAAGCCAAGCCTGGCCGACGCGTTCTTCGCCCCTGTAGCCGTACGCCTGCGTACCTATCGGGTGGAAGTGCCGGCCGAAGCGGCCAGCTACATCGAGACCATCTATCAATGGCCGGCCTTCCAGGCCTGGCAGCAAGCAGGCTTGGCGGAGCGTGAAGGGTGAAACGGATTCATGTAGTAGCGGCAGTCATCCGTGGCGCTGATAGGCGCATTCTGATTGCGCGCCGCGCCGACACCCAGCACCAGGGCGGCTTGTGGGAATTCCCCGGCGGCAAGGTGGAGGAGGGTGAGGGCGTCGAAGCGGCTCTGGCCCGAGAGCTGCGCGAGGAGCTCGGTGTCGACGTGAGCCGCTCGCGGCCGCTGATCAAGATCAGCCACGATTACCCGGACAAGCAGGTGTTGCTGGATGTGCGTGAAGTCGATGCCTTCACGGGCGAGCCGCATGGCGTCGAGGGCCAGCCGCTGGAGTGGGTTGCGCCGCGTGATCTGGGCCAGTATGAGTTTCCTGAGGCGAACAAGCCGATCGTCGCGGCTGCGCGTTTGCCTGATCAGTACCTGATCACCCCCGATGGGCTCGAGGTGCCGCAGCTGTTGCGCGGTATCCAGAAGGCAGTGGCAAGCGGGATCAAGTTGATCCAGCTGCGCGCACCGGATATGTACGACCCCAAGTACCGCGACGTGGCAGTGGATGCGGTCGGGCTGTGTGCCGGCAAGGCGCAGTTGATGCTCAAGGGGCCGCTGGAATGGTTGGGTGACTTCCCCGCCGCGGGCTGGCACCTGACCGCTGCGCAGTTGCGTAAGTATGCCGCCAAAGGGCGCCCGTTCCCGGAGAACCGCTGGTTGGCGGCGTCGTGCCATTCGGCGCAAGAGTTGGCCCTGGCTGAGCAGATGGGCGTGGATTTCGTCACCTTGTCGCCGGTACAGGCGACCCAGACCCATCCAGAAGCGCTGCCGTTGGGCTGGGAGCAGGCAGGGCGGTTGATCGAGGGGGTTAGCCGGCCGGTGTTCTTGCTTGGCGGTGTGGGCGCCGAACAGCGTGAGCGTGCCTGGCAGATGGGGGCGCAAGGTGTGGCGGGGATTCGGGCGTTTTGGCCTGAGGTTTGAGTCGCCACTGCAAGGGGCTGCAAAGCAGCCCCAGCAATTTCAGCCTCAAGGTTTTGTAGCTGCCTGCCACAACACCTCCGCCACCCCCTGGCGCCGGCCAATGATCCGTGCCGCGACAAACAGCAGATCCGAAAGCCGATTGATGTAGGCCAAGCCGACCCCGGCCAGTGGCTCCAGTGCATTGAGCTGCTGACAGCGCCGCTCGGCACTGCGCGCCTGGCTACGGCAAACATGCGCCTGTGCCACCAATGCCGATCCACTGGGCAGAATGAAGTTTTTCAGTGGCCCCAGCTCCTCGTTCCACAGATCGATAGCCGCCTCCAACCGCTCCACCTCCGCTTGGTTCAACGCTTGATAGCTGGGCATCGCCAGCTCCCCACCGAGATCGAACAGGCGGTGCTGACACGGCGCCAGCACCTCGCTCAGCTCATCCAGCCCAGCCTCGCTCAGGCCCGCCAGCAGCAGCCCCAGCTGACTGTTGAGGCTATCCACCTCGCCAATCGCCTCGATCCGTGGGTGGTCCTTGGGCACCCGGCGGCCGTCGCCAAGCCCGGTCTCGCCCTGGTCGCCGGTGCGGGTGTAGATCTTCGACAGGCGATAGCCCATGTGTCATGCCTCCGTGTTGCCCGCCGCCGTCGGCGCGGGCTGGCCAAGGGGCAGGCGCAGGGTAAAGCACGTTCCCTGGCCTGGGGTGGAGTGCACCTCCATCTGCCCCTTGTGGTTGTTGGTGATGATGAAATACGAGACCGATAGGCCCAGCCCGGTGCCCTGGCCGATCTCCTTGGTGGTGAAGAATGGCTCGAAGGTGCGTTTGCGCACCGCTTCGGGCATGCCGATGCCGTTGTCCTCGACCTGGATCTCCGCCCACGGCGGATTGAGCCGAGTACGCAGGGTGATGCGCCCCGGCTCGCAGGGCTGCGGGCGCAGGTGGATGGCCTGGGCGGCGTTTTTCAGCAAGTTCAGTAGTACCTGCTCCAGCTCATTGGCGGTGCACGGCACCGGCCCCAGTTTGGCATCGAACTGGCGGACGATGGCCTGGCCCTTGAAGTCGAAACCGATGGCCAGGTCGAAGTCGTTGCCAGCAATCTCCACCGCCTGATCGATCAACGCCGGCAGGTCGCACGGGGCCAACTGGCGATTGCTGCGCCGGCTGAAGCTGAGCATGTGGGTGACGATCTTCGCCGCCCGTGCCCCCGCTTGCTGGATGCCGTCGAGCAGTTGCGGCACTTCGCGGCTCTCCAGGTAGCGGTTGACCACCGGCAAGTCGATGCCCAGCTCTTCGGCCTGCTCCTGGTTGCGTGGCAGCTCTGGCGACAGACGCCGACGAATGTTCTGCACGTTGTGCAGGATCGCGCCGAGCGGGTTGTTGATCTCGTGGGCCATGCCAGCGGCCAGGCCGCCCACCGAGAGCATCTTCTCTGACTGCACCATCATCTCTTCCAGCGACAGGCGCTGGGTGATGTCATCGATGCGGATCACCACGCCACGCCCGCCGCCGCCCATCAACGGGTAGAAAGTCAGGGCGTAGTGGCGCGGCTCGTCATCCTTGGGCCAGGTGACCCGTTCGATCTTCGCTACCCGGTGCTTCTCGACACTCTCTTTAAGCTGCGGCAAAAATGGCTTGAGCGGCTCGAAGGCGATAAAGATCGGCTGGTTCAACGCCTCATCCAGCGGCGTGCCGGAGAGCACCGTGGCTTCATGGTTCCACTGGGTCACGTAGAGTTGTTCGTCTAGCGCGATAAGCGCCGAGGGCATCGAGTCGATGATGCTGTTGAGGTAGTTCTGAAAGCCGGTGAGTTTCTTCTCGATCTTGCTGCGTACCTGGACCTCAAGCTCCAGCTTGCGGTTGGTGTGGCGGGTTTCCTCGGCCAGGCCCTGGGCTTGATCGTAGGCGCTCTGGAACTCGTCACGGGTGCGCTTGAGTTGCTGCTCACGGGCCTCGATGCGCGAAAGCATGGTGTTGAAGGCGTTGGCCAGGCTGCCGATCTCATCGTCGTTGCCGCGCTCGGCACGCAGGGCATAGCTTTCTTCACGGGTTACCTGGCGGCTGAGTTCTTCGAGCTGGTTGATCGGCTGGGTGATCAGGCGCTTGATCTGCCGGGCGATCACCAGCCACAGCAGAATGCTGAAGATCAGGATCGCGATACTTGCGCTCAGGGTGCCGGTGTAGAAGGCGGTCGGCAGTTCGCTGCTGGCGACCAGCAACAGGTGCGCGGGTGGGTTGGCGGCGCGCGGCAGGCGGATCAACTGGCTGCTGCGAAACTCCATCAGCCGCCAGCCATCGACATTGCGGTAGCGCTTGGGCAAGGCCAGTGGCTCGCCATGCTGCAACTGCGCCAGCATGCGTCCGTCGCTGCCATAGATGGCGGCGGCGCGCAGCGGCGAGTAGCTATCGAGCTCCTTGAGCAGTTCAGTTGCGGCCTCTGGCGAATCGCCGGCGCGGGCTGACAGTTGCGGGTTGGATACCAGCCGGCCGATGGTCTGCAAGGCTTGTGGCGCCATGCTTTCCTGGGTAATCCAGTACGCGGCGCTGATGAACGTCAGGTTGGCCACCAACAGGATGGTTACCAGCAGCACCAGCAGGGCGGCCAGCAGTTTCTGCCCGACCGGGAGGTTGTCCAGCCGTTGGCGCAGGTTCATGGGCAAGGCAGTGTCCGTATCCAGTTGAAGGGGCGCTGTCAGTCGCTAGGCAGGCCGCGGGCTTGCAGGTTTTCGACCAGGCGCTGACGCAGGTGTTCCAGCTGCGCTAGGTGCAGGCCATGGCGGGCAGCGCTGCGACAGGCGTGGCCAAGCAGGTAGTGCACCTCGGTACGGCGTGCGTTGCGTACGTCCTGATACATGGAAGAATAGTTGGCTGCAGTGGCCAGGATCACCCGTTCGACCTCTTCGCCCAGTTCTTCAGCGGCCTTGGGTTGGCCACAGCGGCGCAGCAACTCGGTCAACTCCTCGCACAGCGCGCTGACTTCGCCCAGGTGTCCCAGCAGGCCACCGTTCTGGCAGTCGTGCAGTACCGTCAGAGGGTTGATCGCGCAGTTCAGCGCCAGTTTGCGCCACAGTCGGGTGAGGATATCCACGCTCCACTCGGCAGGGATACCGGCGTCGTGCAGATCGTCGAACCACTCGGGCGCCGCGGGGTTGAGTGGATCACCCAGCCAATTGAAGCCGTGGCCGGCAAAACGCACCCGCCAGTCTTCTTCGCGAAACGCGCCTTCAGTGCTGGAGGCAAAGATGCAGCGCGCGTGGGGCACCTGCTCGGCGACCTCATCCTGGCTACCCAGGCCGTTCTGCAGCAGGATCAGTTCGGCACCTTCGGCCAGCCGCGGTGCCAGGCGGGCGACGGCAGGCGCGGCGTCATAGGCTTTACAGGCCACCAATAAACGGTGGATCGGGCCACCGCAGTCATCGGTTTCGGCGGGGATGGAGAAGTGCGCGGAGTGATCCTGTTCGACCAGGGTCAGGCCACCTGCGGCCTGATACGATGCCAGCCGCCGCTGATCGCGCAGGATCAGCCGTACCGCCTTGCCAGCGCGAGCCAAGCGGCACGCCCAAAGGCTGCCCAGGCTACCGGCGCCGAGAATATGCCAGGTGCTGCTCATCTGCGTTTCGCAACCCGTTATAATGTGTCCCGCATTTTAACCATCAAACCCTGCGTGCTCCATCTTCATGCCGAGCGCGTCTTTATTTTTGGAGAACAACCATGCCTTCGTTCGACGTGGTATCGGAACTGGACAAGCACGAAGTGCAGAACGCTGTCGACAACGCCATCAAGGAACTGGATCGTCGCTACGACCTGAAAGGTAAGGGTAGCTTCGAATTCAAGGACAAGGAGCAGACCGTTCTGTTGACCGCCGAGGCCGAGTTCCAGCTTGAAGCCATGATCGAGATCCTGCGCGGTGCCCTGGTCAAGCGCAAGATCGACGTCAAGTGCCTGGAAACCAAGGATGCCTACGCCTCGGGCAAGGAAATGAAGCAAGAAGCCAAGTTCCGCGAAGGCATCGATAAAGAGCTGGCGAAGAAGATCGTCGCCCACATCAAGGATGCCAAGCTCAAGGTCCAGGCCGCCATCCAGGGTGAGCAGGTCCGAGTTACCGGCAAGAAACGCGATGATCTGCAAGAGGCCATTGCTGCCCTGCGCGCCAAGGAATTCGACATGCCGCTGCAGTTCAACAACTTCCGCGACTGATCGCACAGCGGCCCGGAACAACGCTGGCTCAATGATGTCCATCGGGTCCGCGGCCGCTGAAATCCTGCGGCCTGCTTTACTGTGTACGTGCCGTTCGGCATCAGGAGATAAATATGGATTTGAACGCTGAGGTCGATCAGTTGGTCCGCCAATCGCAGACCTGGCTTCCCTTGATCATGGAATACGGCAGCCGTCTGCTGCTGGCGTTGCTGACCCTGGCCATCGGCTGGTGGATTACCAACAAACTCAGTGCCCGCCTGGGCAAACTGGTAGGTCTGCGCAACGCCGACCTGGCCTTGCAAGGCTTTATCAGCACCCTGGCCAACATCGTCCTGAAAGTGCTGCTGCTGGTCAGCGTGGCGTCGATGATCGGCATCGAGACCACCTCGTTCGTGGCCGCCATCGGTGCGGCAGGCCTGGCGATCGGTTTGGCCTTGCAGGGCAGCTTGGCGAACTTCGCCGGTGGCGTGCTGATCCTGCTGTTCCGCCCGTTCCGCATTGGCGACTGGATCGAGGCGCAAGGCGTCAGCGGTACGGTCGACAGCATCCAGATCTTCCACACCGTGCTGCGTACCGGTGACAACAAGACCGTGATCATGCCCAACGGCAGCCTGTCCAACGGCATCATCACCAACACCAACCGCCAGCCGACGCGCAAGGTCGTGTTCGATGTCGGTGTCGATTACGACGCGGATCTGCAAAAAGCCCGTAACGTGCTGCTGGAGCTCGCCCAGGATCCACGCGTGTTGCAGGACCCGGCGCCGCAGGCGGTGATTTCCACCTTGGGCGACAGCTCGATCACGGTATCTCTGCGTATCTGGACCAAGACCGCCGATTACTGGGACGTGATGTTCATGCTCAACGAGCATGCACGTGACCGTCTGCGCGCCGAAGGGATCGACATTCCGTTCCCGCAGCGCGTGATCCGCGTGGTGCAGGAAGCGGCCACCGAGTAAACCCTTAAAGCTCGTGGGAGCGGGCTTGCCCCGCGAATACGCGTCATCGCACGATATCGTTGCAATGACTGGCGCATTCGCGGGGCAAGCCCTCTCCCACGTTTTCATTTCTGCGCCCTTACACTTGTTCACAGCCAGGCCCCGCCTTTTCTGGCATATAACCTGACCTTTCTTCGTACCCCGTTGATCCCTGCCATGAAACCACTGCTGTATATCACCCCCAGGCGAGCCTTGCTGTTCGGCCTGACCCTGGCCCTGTTCGAGCTGCTCACCTACCTTGCCAGCGACGCCGTCATGCCCGCCATGCCGGTGGTGGTCGATGAGCTCAACGCCAGCCCCGAGTTCATCCCCCACGCCTTGAACCTGTACCTGCTGGGCGGGGTGGTCCTGCAATGGCTGATCGGTCCGCTGGCTGACCGCTACGGCCGGCGCCCGCTGCTGCTCAGTGGTTGCCTGATCTTCGGCGCAGCTTGCCTGGCGACCTATTGGGTGCACGACATCGGCGTGTTCAACCTGCTGCGCCTGCTGCAGGGCATCGGCCTGGGTTTCGTGGTCACGGTCAGCTACCCGGCGTTGAACGAGGCGTTCAGTGAGGCCGATGCGGTGCGCATGATGGCCCTGCTGGCCAACATCGCCTTGCTCTCGCCGCTGCTGGGGCCGTTGGTTGGAACCTTGATGCTGCAATGGCTGGACTGGCGCTGGCTGTTCCTGGCCTTTGCTGTGGGCGCCGTGCTGACCTGGCTGCTGCTGTACAAATTGATGCCGGAAACCCTTGGGGTCGAGCGCCGCGATGGCTCGCGCCTGGCGTTCACACCAATCCACCTGCTGCCGCTGTTGGCAGGCTACGGCCAGTTGCTGGGCAACCGCCGCTTCGTTGCGGGCAGTGCGGCATTGGGCTTGGTGGGTCTGCCGCTGATTGGCTGGATTGGCTTGTCGCCGGTGCTGCTGATTCACGATGAAGGGCTGAGCACCATGGCATACGCTTTGTGGCAATTGCCGGTGTTCGGTGGGCTGATCATGGGTAACCTGATCATCAACCGCATTGCCGATCGCTATCCGCTGCCGAGCCTGGTACGCGGAGCGCTGTTGCCGTACCTGGCGGGCTTGGCGCTGATGGTTCTGGCTACATGGCTGTGGCCGTCGGTGACCAGCGTGGTGGCGGGAATGTCGCTGTATGCGCTGGGATTGGGCGTGGCCAACGCGGTGCTGTACCGCATGACCTTGTTCTCCAGCGAGCAGAGCAAAGGCTTGGTGTCAGCCATGCTCGGCATGATCACCATTGCCCTGCTGGGGCTGGGTGGCGCGGTGCTGGCAATGATCGGGGCGGGCGCGAGCCTGTTGCATTTTGCCTTGGCGGCGGGTGTGGCGGGGGCGTTGGCGCTGTGGCCATTGTGGTTTGTGGTGGGTGGCCAGGCAGGGGAAGGGGCAGTGGCTCAGTGATCCGAGCAGTGGGCCTATCGCGGGGCAAGCCCGCTCCCACGAAACATGACAGCAGGCTGTGGGCTGCGTGGGAGCGGGCTTGCCCCGCGATAGCTCTACCTGTCAGGGTTGTTCAGGCGCAGAACCTTGCACTGGCGCTTGCTTGCCCCGCCCAATCTCCTGACGCCACTGCAGGGCGATCAGAATCAAGGTCGGCACCCCCAGCAGCGCAGTGATCAGGAAGAAGTCGTGATAGCCGAACTTCTCCACCATCACCCCTGAGTAACCACCAATCAAGCGCGGCAACAGCAGCATGATCGAGCTGAGCAGGGCGTACTGAGTTGCCGAGAACTTCAAATTGGTCAGGCTGGACAGGTAGGCGACGAACGCCGAAGTGGCCATGCCGGAGCTGAAGTTATCCAGCGAAATAGTCACCACCAGCATTTCCAGGTTCGGCCCCATATCGGCCAGCATCAGGAACAAGATGTTGGTCGCCGCCGATGCCACGCCACCGATGAACAGGATCGGCATGATGCCGAAACGCACGATCAGCAGCCCGCCAGCACCGGCGCCAAGCAGGGTCATGATCAGGCCGAAGATCTTGCTGACGCTGGCGATCTGGTCCTTGGTGAAGCCCATGTCGATGTAGAACACGTTGGCCATCACGCCCATCACCGTATCGGACATGCGATAGGTGGCAATCAGACCCAACAGCAGCAACGCCTGCCAGCGATAACGCGCGATGAAGTCATTGACCGGCGTCAGCACCGGCGCCAGGCCGCGGCGGCCCAGGGAAGACAGGCAAGCCCAGGTCAGCAATACATACAACAGCAGACGCAGGAAGGCGCGGTCTTCGAGAAACAGGTCGAGTACGGTCGAGTCGCCGAACACCACGCTGGCCCAGTCGGTATTGAACAGCTGGGTGAAGCTGGCTGGTACCGATACCAGCAGGATGATCAGCACGAACACCGAAGCCAGCTGGTGGCCCAGGCCATAACGTGCGGCAGACAGTTGAGTGCGCAGCGGAACCGGTGGCTCACGCATCACCAGGGTAGTGAATACCGCAGGCAGCATGATCACGCCAAACAGCACGTAGGTGCCGGTCCAGGCCTGATGCAGGTAACTGAAGCCGGTGGAGCCAAACCACTCGGCGAAGAACAGCGCACCCGCCGTGGCCAACAGCGCGGCGACCCGGTAACCGGCCATGTAGCTGGCGGCGAGGGCGGCTTGGCGCTGGTCGTCGGCGATTTCCAGGCGATAGGCATCGACGGCGATGTCCTGGGTCGCTGAAGCGAAGGCCACCAGCACCGCCAAGGCAATCAGCCACGACAGATGCTTTTGCGGGTCGCACAAGCCCATGCCGACCAGGCCGATCACCACCAGCACCTGCGACAGCAGCAGCCACGAGCGACGCCGGCCAAGGCCGCCGAGCAGTGGCAGGCGCCATTGGTCGAGCAGTGGCGACCAGACCCATTTGAAGGCGTAGGCAAGGCCGATCAGGCTGGCATAGCCGATGGTTTCGCGCGCCACACCGGCTTCGCGCAACCACACCGAAAGCGTTGAGAACACCAGCATGTACGGCAGGCCGGCGGCAAAGCCAAGCAGCAAGAGCACCAGGGTTGACGGGCTGGCATAGGCAGCGAGCGCAGCGCGCCAGGTTTTACGGGGCATGGGCCAACATCTGCCTCAAGTTTACGAAAACAAAGCGCGCACTCTAACCGCTGTGCTCCATTGGGCGCCAGCCATGGCGCGTCATATCCACACGATTATTGGTTACATTGACCCCTTCCGCGCGCAGCCGGGCACGCTGTTCGTCGCCTGACGGGGTACCCAGTGCCAAGCTCAGGCGCCCTCCGGCGCCGAGCACCCGGTGCCAGGGCAAACGGGTATCCGCAGGCAGTTGCCCAAGGGTACGCCCGACCCAGCGCGCTGCTCGCCCAAGCCCTGCCAGCTCGGCCAGCTGGCCATAGCTGACGACCTTGCCCGAAGGAATCTGGCCCAGCACGGAATACAGTGCCATTCGTCGGGCATCAGCATCTTCCGCCGAAAGGCGCGAAACCCCTGACATCAGGCGAGCGCCGGGTGTGGCAGGCCGAACGGCGTGCCAACTTGGTAAATGAGAGTTGAACTCAACGGCATGGGCTGGGTCTGTCCTTGCTCTAGTCGTGTGTATCTGGATAATGCCCGGCTTTTTTCGTCAAACCGAGCCCGTAGTCAGCTTATGTATTCTAGAACCTTGCTCTGCCTTATCGCCGCATCCCTGTGTACCCCTGTGTTGGCCGACACCGTCTGGATGAAGAACGGTGACAAGCTCAGTGGCAAGATCAAGGTCTTCGACGGGGGCAAGCTGCTGCTCGAGACGCCGTATGGCGGCTCCATCGCCCTGGACTGGAAACAGGTGCAGACCCTGGAGAGCGATCAGGAGATGCTGGTCAAGCAGGACGCCTACACGGGCGAGAAAGCCAAGTCGCTCAAGGCCGCCGAGCCAGGCAAGGTCACCCTGGCCAACGGCGATGCGCCCAAGACCGTCGATCTGGCCAGCATCGAGCAGATCATGAAGCCGCGACCTTTGGTCGAAGACTTCCTGTGGAAGGGCAATGTCGACCTGGCCATGGACTACAAGCGCGCCGAGAACGACACCGACGACTACGACGTCAGCTTCAAGACTACCGCCCGCCACGGCCGCTGGCGCCACAACGCCGAAGGCGAGTACAACCGCGAAACCAAGGACGACGTCACCACCACCAACAACTGGAGCGCCGAGTACGCGCTGGACCGTTTCCTCACCGAGAAATGGTTCTGGCAGGGCCGTCTGGAATACAAGCGTGACCACATCGAAGACCTGGCTCGCCAGCGCACCGTGGGTACCGGCCCGGGTTACCAGTTCTGGGATGACGAACTGGGCGCGTTCTCGCTCGGCTCGCTGATCAACCGCACTGACTACCAGTACCGCGATGGCGGCAAGGACAACTTCTATTCGGCGGCAGTCAAGTGGGACTACACCCGCTACCTGATCGGCAAGAACGTCCAGCTGTTCACCAATGGCGAGCTGGGCAAGCCGCTGGGTGGGGTCGCCGACTACTCGCTGGATGCCGAGATCGGCCTGCGCTACAAGGTTACCGAGTGGGCCTCGCTGAACCTCAAGGCCGAGAAGGACATGATCCAGGGCACCCGCGACAGCGATCTGGACAAGACCCGCTATACCGCAGGCTTTGGCGTTACCTGGTAAAAGCAGTTGCTAGCGGTAAGCTACAAGCGCCCAGCCGGACGTACGGACCTCTAACCGGCGTCGCTGGCTTGCTTTTTCTTGCCGCTTGTAGCTTATAGCTTGCAGCTGATTTTCTTCAGGAGCCTCTTTCGTGAGTACCAACGCCCTTCGCCCCGCCCGGGAACTGCTGCTCAAGGAATACCGCGGCGTGCTCTCGACCCATTCCAAGTCCATGCCCGGCTACCCGTTCGGCTCCGTCGTGCCGTACTGCCTGGACGCCGAAGGCCATCCGCTGATCCTCATCAGCCGCATCGCCCAACACACCCACAACCTGCACAAAGACCCCAAGTGCTCGCTGCTGGTCGGTGAGCGCGACGCCGAAGATGTGCAGGCCGTCGGCCGCCTGACGGTCATGGCCGAGGCGCACAAGCTCACCGATGAAGCGGCCATCGAAGCGGCCGCCGAGCGTTACTACCGCTACTTCCCGGAAGCCGCCAACTACCACAAGGCCCATGACTTCGATTTCTGGGTGCTGCAGCCGGTGCGCCACCGCTACATCGGCGGCTTCGGTGCGATCCACTGGCTCGACCAGGTCACCCTGGCCAACACCTTCGCCGGCAAGGCCGAAGCGAGCATGATCGAGCACATGAACAGCGACCATGCCAACGCCATCGCCCACTACGTCGAACTGAGCGACTTGCCACGCACGCCAGCGGCGCACATGGTCGGTATCGACAGCGAGGGGATGCACCTGCGCATCGGCCAGGCGGTTTACTGGCTGCCATTCCCAAGCACTTGCAATACGCCGACACAAGTTCGCGAAGCCCTGGTTTTGCTGGCGCGCGCCGACAACTGGCCATCTGCGACACACGTCGAGGGTTGAAAAAGCGAGCACACGCATCCATTTGAGGTCTTACTGGAAGGTTGTCTTCCGTCGAGGAACCCTTGATGCGTGTTTTCCTACTGCTGTTTCTGATTTTTCCGGTGCTGGAGCTGTTCGTCTTCGTCAAAGTCAGCGCCGCCATCGGTTTCTTCCCGGCGCTGCTGCTGATCATCGCCGGTTCCGCCCTGGGTGTGCTGGTGATGCGTGTGGCCGGCTTGGCCACCGCCCTGCGTGCCCGTGAGAGCCTGCAGCGCGGCGAGCTGCCCGCCGAGGACATGTTCCAGGGCATGATGCTGGCGGTCGGTGGTGGATTGTTGCTCATCCCAGGTTTCATCAGTGACGTGCTCGGCCTGATCTGCCTGCTGCCGTTCACCCGTCACCTGGCGGCGCGCAAGCTGCGTCAGCGTGCCGAGGCCCAGGCCATGCGCCAGCGAGCGTTTCAGGACGATCCGTTCAATGCCCGTCCGCCAGAAGGCGCCCACCGTCCTAACGTCATCGAAGGCGAGTACGAGCGGCGCGACAAGTAATTGTTGCAAGCCTTTACCCAACGGCCCCGAGAGGGGCCGTTGTGCGTTTTGCGATAAGCCTATGAAATATTTTCCAGGGCAAGCCTTGTAATTGTTTCCAGCGACCTCATGTATGTGGTCACCGCAAGGTTTCTGGTGGAAACGCCAGACAAGACTCAGGGGTTTGCCTGATGCAGGCCCCTCCCGGCAACGCCGGAATGCCTCAACCCGCCGGTGTCGATACCGGCCGATGAAAACCACAATTTGGGAGAGATCGACAATGAAGCTTCGTCCTCTGCATGACCGCGTAGTCATCCGTCGCAGCGAAGAAGAATCGAAAACCGCTGGCGGTATCGTCCTGCCGGGTTCGGCCGCTGAAAAACCAAACCGCGGTGAAGTTGTTGCCGTCGGCACCGGTCGCATCCTGGACAACGGCGAAGTTCGCGCGCTGGCCGTGAAAGTGGGTGACAAAGTGGTTTTCGGCCCTTACTCGGGCAGCAACACCGTGAAAGTCGATGGCGAAGACCTGCTGGTAATGGCTGAGAACGAGATTCTCGCCGTTATCGAAGGCTGATTTCCCCGATTTCCCGTTACTCCAAAGAATTCCAAGGATTAAACGATCATGGCTGCTAAAGACGTAAAATTCGGCGATTCCGCCCGTAAGAAAATGCTCGTTGGTGTCAACGTTCTGGCTGACGCTGTTAAAGCGACCCTCGGCCCGAAAGGCCGTAACGTTGTTCTGGCCAAGAGCTTCGGCGCGCCAACCATCACCAAAGACGGTGTTTCGGTTGCCAAGGAAATCGAACTGAAAGACGCCTTTGAAAACATGGGCGCCCAGCTGGTCAAGGAAGTTGCTTCCAAGGCCAACGATGCTGCCGGTGACGGCACCACCACTGCTACCGTTCTGGCTCAGGCCATCGTCAACGAAGGCCTCAAGGCCGTCGCTGCCGGCATGAACCCGATGGATCTGAAGCGCGGTATCGACAAGGCCACCGCCGCTGTCGTCGCCGAGCTGAAAAACCTGTCCAAGCCATGCGCCGACTCCAAGGCCATCGCTCAGGTAGGCACCATCTCCGCCAACT
Source organism: Pseudomonas sp. xss_2 (assembly GCF_043104195.1). Taxonomy (NCBI): domain Bacteria; kingdom Pseudomonadati; phylum Pseudomonadota; class Gammaproteobacteria; order Pseudomonadales; family Pseudomonadaceae; genus Pseudomonas; species Pseudomonas sp. xss_2. Next base: position 250,556 of record NZ_JBICKL010000046.1, on the reverse strand, counting down.
CCGACACCTCCATCGGTGAAATCATCGCCGAAGCCATGGAAAAAGTCGGTAAAGAAGGCGTGATCACCGTTGAAGAAGGCTCGGGCCTGGAAAACGAACTGTCTGTCGTAGAAGGCATGCAGTTCGACCGCGGCTACCTGTCGCCTTACTTCGTCAACAAGCCAGACACCATGGTTGCCGAGCTCGAAGGCCCGCTGCTGCTGCTGGTCGACAAGAAGATCTCCAACATCCGTGAGCTGCTGCCAGTTCTGGAAGCCGTTGCCAAGGCCGGCCGTCCGCTGCTGATCGTTGCTGAAGACGTTGAAGGCGAAGCGCTGGCTACCCTGGTAGTCAACAACATGCGCGGCATCGTCAAGGTTGCTGCGGTCAAGGCTCCTGGCTTCGGCGATCGCCGCAAGGCCATGCTGCAAGACATCGCCGTTCTGACTGGCGGTACCGTCATCTCCGAAGAGATCGGTCTGTCCCTGGAGTCGGCTACCCTGGAGCACCTGGGTAACGCCAAGCGCGTCATCCTGTCCAAGGAAAACACCACCATCATCGACGGCGCTGGTGTCGACGCTGACATCGAAGCACGCGTCAAGCAGATCCGTGCCCAGATCGAAGAGACTTCGTCCGACTACGACCGTGAGAAGCTGCAAGAGCGTCTGGCCAAGCTGGCTGGCGGTGTTGCCGTGATCAAGGTCGGTGCTGGCACCGAAGTTGAAATGAAAGAGAAGAAAGCCCGCGTTGAAGACGCCCTGCACGCTACCCGTGCAGCCGTTGAAGAAGGCGTGGTGCCTGGCGGTGGTGTTGCCCTGGTACGTGCCCTGGCAGCCATTGTCGACCTCAAAGGCGACAACGAAGACCAGAACGTCGGTATCGCCCTGCTGCGCCGCGCTGTTGAATCGCCGCTGCGCCAGATCACTGCCAACGCCGGCGACGAGCCAAGCGTTGTCGCTGACAAGGTCAAGCAAGGTTCGGGTAACTTCGGTTACAACGCCGCTACCGGCGAATACGGCGACATGATCGAGATGGGCATCCTTGACCCAGCCAAGGTCACTCGCTCGGCGCTGCAAGCTGCAGCTTCGATTGGCGGTCTGATGATCACCACCGAGGCGATGATTGCCGACGCTCCTCAGGAAGCTGCTGCTGGCGGCATGCCTGACATGGGCGGCATGGGTGGTATGGGCGGCATGGGCGGCATGATGTAAGCCAGCCTTACCCCCTCGCTGTAACGAGAAGCCCCGCCTAGTGCGGGGCTTTTTGTTTTTTGTGGCGAGATGCAGGTTCGGTGAAAAAAGCGTCGGCATCGACGATATCCCCGCAAGGCTGGCGCCCGGCCATTGATGGCCGTAAGCTGCGCCTGCCGCGCACTGCGAAAGCGCCGCACAGGAGACCCCGATGCGCATTCTTTTGGTTGAAGACAACCGCGATATTCTTGCCAACCTGGCCGATTACCTCGGCATGAAGGGCTACACCGTCGATTGTGCCCAGGATGGTTTGTCTGGCCTGCACCTGGCCGCGACCGAGCACTACGACCTGATCGTGCTCGACATCATGCTGCCTGGCATCGATGGCTACACCCTGTGCAAGCGCCTGCGCGAGGATGCCCGTCGCGATACGCCGGTGATCATGCTCACCGCTCGCGATCAACTGGATGACCGCCTGCAGGGCTTTCGCTCCGGTGCCGACGATTACCTGCTCAAGCCGTTCGCGCTGTCGGAGCTGGCCGCGCGCATCGAAGCGGTGCTGCGCCGCAGCCAGGGGGGAGGGCGGCGCACGTTGCAGGTCGCCGACCTCAGCTATGACCTGGACACCCTCGAAGTCACCCGCCAGGGCCGCTTGCTCAAGCTCAACCCGGTGGGCCTCAAGCTGCTCGCGGTACTGATGCAGAAGAGCCCGCACGTGCTGCGCCGCGAAGTGCTGGAAGAAGCCCTGTGGGGCGATGACTGCCCCGACAGTGACAGCCTGCGCAGCCACGTCCACCAGCTGCGCCAAGTGATCGACAAACCTTTCGACAAACCTTTGCTGCATACCGTCCACGGCGTCGGCTATCGCCTCGCCGAGGGTCGCGATGGAGTTTAAGCAAAGCCTTGCCCAGCGCATCATCATCGCCTTTGCCTTGATGAGCGCCCTGGTGGCCGGGGCCTTCGCCTTCGGTATCGTCGCCACCGTGCACCTGGTCGAAGAACGGCTGATCTCTGCCGTGCTCGGCGGTGACCTGCAGCGCCTGCTGCGCATGGACAGCGTCAGTGACTGGAGCCACCGGCCACGCCCGGACCAGCTGTTCTACTTCAGTGGCGGGCGCGACGATTTCGAGTTGCCCAAGGACTTGCGCCACCTCAACGCCGGTTTCCATGAAGTGTTCCGCGATCAGTTGTCTTACCACGCCATGGTCGAGGTAGTGGACGGTCGTCACTACGTGCTGTTGCAGGACCAGAGTGATTTCGAAGAGCGCGAGCGGGTGTTGTTCGCAGTGGTGGTGGTTGGTTTCGTGCTCAGCCTGGTGCTGGCGGTGTTCCTCGGCTGGCTGCTGGCCCGGCGGGTGATGGCCCCGGTAATCCGCCTGGCGCGCCAGGTTCGCCATCGCGATCAGTTGCTCGGCCTGGCGCCGCCCTTGGCCCCGGACTATGCGGCGGACGAGGTTGGCCAGTTGGCGGTGGCCTTCGATGACACCCTGGGCCGGTTGCGCGATGCGTTGACCCGCGAGCGGCTGTTCACCAGTGACGTCAGCCATGAGTTGCGCACGCCACTGATGGTACTGGCCACTTCTTGCGAGCTGCTGATGGAAAACCCCGGCCTGGACAGCCGCGCGCGTAACCAGGTAGAGCGCATCGCCCGCGCCACCGAGGAGATGCGCGAGCTGGTCAAGACCTTCCTGATGCTCGCCCGCGCCCAGCGCGATGAGGGCGCGGTCGCCTCCAAGGCGACTTTGCGTGAGGTGGCCGACGATCTGATCGGCGTCTGGCGCGATACCGTCGAGCAAAAGGGCCTGACCCTGTACTACGACGGTCGGGTCAGCGCCAGCCCGGTGCTGTACAACGCCACCTTCCTGCAATCGGTGATGGGCAACCTGCTGCGCAACGCGGCGCACTACACCGACAGTGGCTACATCCGCCTGAGCCTGGAGGCTAACGGTTTCAGTGTCGAGGACAGTGGTGTGGGTATCCCGGAAGAGCAGCGCGAAGCGATGTTCCGCCCCTTCGTGCGTGGCGACGAGCGCCGCGGCGAGGGCCTGGGCCTGGGCCTGTCGCTGGTGCAGCGGATCTGTGACGACCAGGGCTGGCGGGTCACCCTGAGCGCGACCTTGCCACACGGTTGTCGCTTTCAGGTCGACCTCAGCCAGGGCGCGACAGCGCCGGAAGCGGGCACGCTGATCGGCCAAGAGCCCTCTACCAAGTAATTAGTAACTTCTTGCAAAACTTGTGGAAAAGTCCGACAGATTTTTCACATCGGCATGACCTGATTCCAACGTGCGCTTACCTAAGGTGAGCGCACTGGAGTCTGGAGATGCCCAATGCGTAGCCCCATCAAACTCGAATTTTCCGAGAAGTACGACCAGCAACACGCCCGTGACTACTTCCTCAAGCACCAAGATGGCTTGGCTCGTCGCCTGTCGCACCAGCGTGATGAGCAACTGGCGCGGCGCGCCCTGGCACTGGCGGGCGACCCTGGCCTGGTGCTCGACCTGCCCTGCGGCGCTGGCCGCTTCTGGCCGCTGCTGGCGGAAAAGGCCAATCGAGTAATCATTGGCGCCGACAACTCCGAAGCGATGATCGAGACAGCCTGTGCCGCGCAACCGCCAGAAGTGGTGGCGCGGGTACGGCCCTTGCAGACTTCAGCCTTTGCCATCGATCTGCCGGACAACGCCGTGGACAGCATCTTCTGCATGCGCCTGTTCCACCACATTGGCGAAGCGGCCCATCGCCAGACCATTCTCTCGGAGTTTCATCGGGTTAGCCGCGACAGCGTAATCCTGTCGCTGTGGGTTGATGGCAATTTCAAAGCCTGGCGGCGCAAAAAGCTTGAGCAGCGTCGTAGCGCCAAAGCGGAGCAGGGCAGTTACCAAAACCGCTTCGTGTTACCCGCTGACACAGTCGAGCAAGAATTTTTGGCTGCGGGCTTTCGCATTCAGGAACGTCTGGACTTCCTGCCGTTCTACGCCATGTGGCGAGTTTACGTATTACGCAAGGGGTAGGCATTCATGGCAGTAGCCCAGAGTCGCGGTTCGCAGTTCGATTACTACTGGCAACAGCAGGGTGAGTGGGTCGAGGAACCCAATCAGCGGCGCGGCGGCGAAAGCGGCGTGCAGCGGCTGAACGACGCGAGCGGGCAGCTGCTGTACGCCAAGCGTCAGGTCGGGCATCTCTATCGCAGCCTGCTGCATCCGTTTGGCCGGCCAACGGTGCTGCGCGAGCAGGACGCCTTGCACAGCTTCGAACAACTGGGTGTGCGCGTGCCGCGCATCGTCTATTGCGGTGCTCAACGCGATGGCGATCACCAGTGGCGCGCGCTGTTGGTCAGCGAAGCGCTGGATGGCTTCGTCGATCTGGATACCTGGCATGCCGAAGGCGCGCGGGAGCGCTATCCGCAGGTGCTGCACGAACGCATGCTCAAGGACTTGGCCGATAATCTGGCGCGCATGCACCTGGGTCATTGGCAGCATGGCTGCCTGTACGGCAAGCATGTATTCATCAAGATCAGTGGCGAGGGCGAGCAAGCCCGCGCTGAAGTCGCGTTGCTCGATTTGGAGAAGTGCCGGCGGCGCATCAGTCGCCAGCGTGCAGCGCTGAACGACTTGGGTCAGCTACGCCGCCATTCGTCACTCAACGAGGCAGAGTGGCAAACACTGCTCTATTTTTACCAGATGGCGTTTGGCAGCGCTGTCAAAGGGTTAGAGCAATGAAACTAGAAATAGCTCGAGCTTTGTTTCTGGTGGGTGCATTGGTGGTGACGACGGCGGCTGCGGCTGCCTGGGACGAACCGGGCCCAACGGTATTCAGCAAAGCTGATCAGGCAGGGCAGTGCGCTCTGCCGCGTGTGGCAAAACAGCAAGCCGTGGCGCAGCCAGACAATGATCTGCTGTTGTTCCTGTTCGGCTTGCGTCAAGGGTTGCGGCCGTTCGGCTGATAATATCCGAGTCATTCATTCCCTGTAATAGCTGGCGAAGCCTGCGACGGGCTGCATAGCAGCCCCAATCTGCTAGCGAGGGCTTCGCCAGTTCCCACGACTACCTCTCGATCACCGTCTGCTGTTCCCCTGCAATCGTCTTGTGCGCCAGCAAGGTATAGATGCAGGGCAGCACGAACAGGGTAAACAGTGTCCCGATCGACATCCCGGTGGCGATCACCATGCCGATATCGAAGCGGCTCACCGCCCCGGCGCCTGTCGCCAGGATCAACGGCACCATGCCGAACACCATCGCGGCGGTGGTCATCAGCACCGGGCGCAAGCGAATCGCAGCCGCTTCTTCAATCGCCTCGCGCCTGTCCAGGCCCTTTTCTTCACGCAACTGATTGGCAAATTCGACGATAAGAATGCCGTGCTTGGTGATCAACCCAATGAGTGTCACCAAACCCACCTGGGTGTAGATGTTCATGCTCGACACCCCCAAAAACAACGGCAGCAACGCCCCGCAAATCGACAGCGGCACGGTCACCAGGATCACCAGCGGATCGCGGAAACTCTCGAACTGCGCCGCCAGCACCAGGAAAATGATCGCCAGCGCCAGGCCAAAGGTCACCCACAGCGCGCTGCCTTCCTGGACGAACTGCCGCGCGACTCCGGCATAGTCGAAAGAAAAGCCTTCCGGCGCCTCTTCGCGGGCGATCTGCTGCACGGTTGCCAGTGCCTCGCCCATGCTGACCATCGGCACGCCCTGGATCATCGCCGAGTTCAGCTGCTGGAACTGGTTGAGCTGGCGCGGGCGGGCGCGGTCGCTGAGGGTGATCAGGGTCGACAGCGGCAGTAGTTGGCCCTGGTCGTTCTTCACGTAGTAGTTGTTCAGCCAGCCTGGGTTGTCGCGGTACGGCCGCTCGACCTGGGCGATGACCTTGTAGCTGCGCCCTTCCAGGGTAAAGCGGTTGATCTCGGCTTCGCCCAGCAAGGTCGCCAGGGTACCGCCGAGCACGTCCATCGACACGCCCATCTGCGCCGCTTTGGCCCGATCAATGTCGACCACCACTTCAGGCTTGTCGAACGCCAGGTCGATGTCGAGGAAAGCGAACTTGCCTGAGGCCTGGGCACGTTCCTTGACCCGCTGGGCGACGTCCAGCAGGGCGGGGTAATCGCCAGCGCTGTTGATCACGAACTGGAACGGCAGACCCTCGCCGGTGCCCGGCAGCGAGGGCAGGTTGAAGCCAAATATCTGCAGGCCGCCGATCTCTTCGAGCTTGGCTTGGACCAGCGGCAGCAACTCCATCTGGCTGCGTTCGCGCTCATTCCACGGCTTGAGCAAAAAGCCGCCGATGCCGCTCTGTACCCCATTGAAACCGTTGATCTGGAACGAGGAGTAATACTCGGGGAAGCTCTTGAAGATCGTGGTGAATTCGTCGGTGTAGGCGTTCAGGTAATCCAGGTTGGCCGGCTGCGGCGAGCTGCTCATCATGAAGATCACCCCCTGGTCTTCGTTGGGCGCCAGTTCACTCTGGGTGAATTTCAGCAGGACCGGGATCAAGCACAGGATGATCACCGCGAACACCAGCACCACTGGCCGGCTGTTGAGGGTGGCGTGCAGCAGACGCTGGTAGCGAACCTTCAGCCCTTCGAACAGCACATCCAGGCGATGGGCCAGGCCGCTGGGGTTCTGCTCGTGACGCAGCAACAGTGCGCACATCATCGGCGACAGGGTCAGGGCGACAACGCCGGAGATGATCACCGCACCCGCCAGGGTCAGGGCGAATTCCTTGAACAGGGCGCCGGTCAGGCCTTGCAGAAAGCCGATAGGCGCATACACGGCGGCCAGGGTGATGGTCATCGACACCACCGGCATGGCTATTTCCCGGGCGCCCTCCAGGGCTGCATCGAAGGGTGACTTGCCCTCTTCGATATGACGGTGGATGTTTTCCACCACGACGATGGCATCGTCCACCACCAGGCCGATGGCCAGCACCATCGCCAGCAGCGTGAGCAAATTCAGCGAATAGCCCATCATCTGCATGAAAAACAACACGCCGATCATCGACAGCGGGATGGTGATGACCGGGATCAACACCGAACGCAGCGCGCCGAGGAACAGGAACACCACGACGATGACGATCAGCACCGCCTCGCCGAGGGTCTTGATCACCTCATCGATCGAGGCCTGGATGAACAGCGTGGCGTCGTAGGCGATGGACACCTTCAGGCTTGCCGGCAACTGGCTCTCCAGCTCTGGCATGATTCGCCGCACTTCCTTGATCACCTCCAGCGGGTTGGCCGCAGGCGTCGCCTTGATGCCGATGTACACCGATGGCGTGCCGTCGAACGAGCTGACCGTGTCGTAGTTCTCCGCGCCCATTTCGACGCGCGCGACGTCGCCTAGCAGCACCCGGGTATCGCCCTCGGTCTTGAGCGGCAGGGCGGCGAAGGCTTCCGGCGATTTCAGTTCGGTGGTGGCGTTGATGCTGGTCACCACGTACTCGCCTTTGACCTCGCCGGCAGCGGAAAGGAAGTTGTAGCGGCGCACCGCTGCGGTGACATCGTTGGCCGAAAGGCCGAAGCCTGCCAGCTTGACCGGGTCGATCCAGATGCGCATGGCGAACACCTGGTTGCCGAGGATCTCGGCTTCAGCCATGCCTGGCAGAGTGGCCAGCTTGGGCTGGATCACCCGTGACAGGTAGTCGGTGATCTGCGGGTTGCTCATCTGCTCGCTGTAGAAGCTGATGTACATCAGCGCCGAAGCGTCGGCGGCTTCTTTGCTCAGCACCGGGTCTTCGGATTCTTGCGGCAGCTTGTTGCGCACTTCGTTGGCCTTGGCCAACAGCTCGGTGAACAGCCGGTCGCTGTTGGCGCCGATACGCGCGTAGATGGAGATGATCGAGAAGTTCTGGCGGCTCACCGAGGTCATGTAGTCGATGCCTTCGGCGCTGGCCAGGCTCTGCTGCAGCGGCTGGGTGATGTAGCCCTGGATGGTTTCGGCGTTGGCTCCGGGGTAGGCGGTGGTCACCGTGATCAGGGCGTTTTCCATCTGTGGGTACTGGCGGATCTGCAGCTTGCTCCAAGCCTGGAAACCCAGCAGCAGGATCAGCAGGCTGACCACGCTGGCCAACACCGGGCGGCGGATGAACGGGTCGGTGAACGCCATGCCAGCCTCCTCAGTCCGCGCGCTGCGCGTTGGGTGAGTTTTGCCGCTGCAGGGCGTGGTCGGGGGCAATCCGGATCGGCGCGCCCGAGGTCAGTTTCAATTGCCCGGCGCTGACCACCTGATCGCCCGCCTTGAGTCCTTCGCTGATCACTACCACGCCGTCGCGGCGTTCGCCGGTTTGTACCGTGCGCTGCTCGGCGATCAGCACGGGTTGGCCTTCTGCGTTGGTTTCTGGCTGGCCGTCCTTGTCCTTTTTGGCGCTGACGACGTACACCGAATTGCCATACAGCGTGTAGGTAATCGCGCTTTCCGGCACCACCACTTGCGGGCGTGGATCAGGCAGCAGGATCAGCAGATTGGCGAACATCCCCGGCAGCAGCTTGCGCTCGGGGTTGGCCAGGGTGGCGCGCACCAGCAGGTTGCGTGTGCTTTCCTCGACCTTGGGGTTGATCGCGCTGAGGCTGGCTGGGAAGGTCTGTTCGGGGAAGGCGCCCACCTGTACCAGTACCTGCTGGCCGAGGCTCAGCTGCGGCAGGGCTTGTTCGGGCACGTTGAAATCGACGTAGAGGCTGGACACATCTTGCAGGGTGGCGATCACCGTGCCGCTGGCGAGGAAGTCGCCGACATCCACCTGGCGAATGCCGATGGTGCCGCTGAACGGCGCCTTGATGCTCTTTTTCGCCAGCGATGCCTTGAGCTGGTCGACCACGGCCTGGTTGCGCCGATATTGTGCAGTCAAACGGTCGAACTCACCGCGGGAGATGGCTTGGTCGCCGACCAGTTGGCTGCCGCGGCCGAAGTCCACCTTGGCCAGCCCCAGGTCAGCCTGGGCGGTGCCCAGCAGTGCGGTTTCGGCGTCGCTGTCCAGTTGCAGCAGCAATTGCCCGGCCTTGACCTGTTGGCCGGAGTCGAAGTGCAGCGACTTGACCGTGCCGGCCACTTCCAGGCTCAGGTCGACGCCCTGCAAGGCCTTGAGACTGCCGACAGCGGGCAGTCGCTGTTGCCACTGGCGCTGCTCGGCGGTCGCGGCGGCCACGCTGATCGGTGGCTTGGGCGCGGTGAATACCTGGATCTGGTTGTAGATCGAGAAGGCCTTGATGCCCCCCAGGATCAATACAATCAGCAGCACGACGGCCAACATGATCAGCATGCGGCGGCGCAGCATAAGTCCGGTTCCTTGGATGCGTGGTTGTTATTGGTATGGCACGACCACGGGCGATCCTGCCCACGTGCGGATGGGAAGAGTATTGCCTGTTTTGAGGAAAACGTGGAGAGCAGGGGCCGACTGGCCTCATCGCGGGGCAAGCCCGCTCCCACGCCAATGGCGACTGGTTGGAGTCCGTCTGCGTGGGAGCGGGCTTGCCCCGCGATGAGGCCAGTGCGGTCAAGCCAGATGCAGGTGGTTATCCCAGAACCCCGAAGGCAGTTCCATCGGCTGGCCGATCAAGGCTTGCTTGCGACAGTCATAGAAGCGGCAGCGCCCCTGCCCGGAGGTGACGACAAAACCATCTTTTACCGCCCCCACCCCAGCACAATCGGGCATCGGTGCATCAAGCCTGACCTGGGCACTGTCCAGATCCCAGATAAACAAGCGGTTGGCACGCGGCGCAGTCAGCGCCACCAGGCGTAAATCATTGTGGATGGCCACGCTGGCGGTGTACTGGGCCATGGCCTGCAACTGCCGCTCTGGCACCGGGAATGCCCTGAACGGCTCGCCCGGGCGCTTGATCGCCAGCAGTTCGGCAGTTTCATCGGCATCGCCCATGAACTGCTGGCAGGCGACCACCGTGCCATCGTCCGCAATGGCCAGGTGACGCACGCTGTTCATCTGCTGGGCAAGGGTTTCCTTGCTCAGCAGGGTGCCGTCGCGCTGCATCAGGACCAGGCTCGGCTCCATCGCGTTGAGGTTCATTTCTACCCGGCTTTCGGCCTCGGTGCGGATACCGCCATTGGCCACCACCAGGGTTTCGCCGTCGGGTAGCCAGGCCAGCTCATGCGGGCCGATTCCGTGAGTGGGGATCTCGCCCGTATGCACCAGCCGTTCACCTTCGAAGCGGTAGACGCCAAGCACGCCACGTCCTGGGTCGGTGGTGTCGTTCTCGGTGGTATACAACCACTCGCCACTGTTATGGATCACCGCGTGGCCATAGAAGTGGCGGTTGGGTTGCGAGCGGATGGTTTGCAGCAGGCGCCCGTCACGCAGGTCGACCAGGTAGCTTTCGGTACCTGGGCGGCGGGCGACGAACAGGGCGATCGGTAGCTCGGGATGGTTGATGATGGCGTGGCAACGCTGGCCCACTTCGGTGGCGAACACGTGGCTGCCGTCCAGCCGGTAGCCCACTGCGTAGTGCTTGCCGTCGGCGTCGTCACGCGCCGACAGCAGCAGCGGTTCGCTGCCTTTGTTGCGCAACAGGCTCCAACCGCCCAGGGTCAGGGCGCTGAGCAGGAGGCTACCGAGTTTGAGGGCCTGGCGTCGCAGCATGATCAGTCACCGTCGTTGGCATTGAAGCCCAGCTGGATGTTCAACGCCTTGGCCAGTTCGCCTTCATGCAGGCGGTGCACCACGTTGAGGCTGTCGTAGATCTGGTTGAGCGTCTGTTTGCCGGCATCGTCGGCCAGCAGCTCGCCCAGGGTCTTGTGGTTGTCGGCCAGCAGTTTGACCGAGCTTGCGTAGGCGTCGTCGATCTTCTGCGCCAAGGCGCTCTGGTCTTTGCCAAGCAGGCCGCGCAGGCCTTGATTGTCGACCCCGACCCACACCGCTTGGGCGGCGTTGAGGCTGGCTTCCAGGCTTTTCAGCGAAGAGTGGCTACGCCAGGCTTCGGCTTGCAGCGGCTGGGCGATGCCCTTGCTCTGGCGGCCCATGGGTGCGCCGAGCTTCTTCTTCAGGGTATCCAGGGCGGTGACCTGGGCGCGCAGCAGATCGGCGATCGCTTCGTGCGAGTCAGCGTAGCGCTGGTTGGGGAACTTGGTCATCTGCGAGAGCATGCCGTCGGTGCTGTTCCAGCCCTTGAGGATCTCTTCGGCCAAGGCCTTCTGGTGCTCGCCAATGGCCACCAGCAGCGGGCAGTAGCGGGCCTTCTGCTCAGGCGTGGCGACGTCTGGCTTGCTGTCGAAGAGGATGTACTCGTAGGCCGACAGACCGCGTACCACTACGCTGGCCTTGCCCAGGCTCTGGGCGTCGATTGGCTTGTCGGCGTTGACCAACTGCTCGACCTGACGGCCGACCAGGTTTTTCTTGTCGGGCCAGAACTGCACCTGCCAGGGGCGATTGCCCTCGGCCAGTGGGCCGACCAGCAGCGGTTGCAGCTCGGCCCAGGCTTTCTGCGCGTTGAGGAAGTCGGCGCGGGCGGCGTCCAGCGAGGTTTTGCCTTCGCAGTAGGCCAGGGCACTGGCGGCCAACTGGCGGTCGGCTTCGACCCAGCGGCTGTAGGTCGGCAGGATCACCTGCTTGGCGATGGCGGCGGAGGTCACCGCTTGTGGGTCTTGCGGCGAGCAAGCACCCAGGGCGAGTGCGGCGAGGCTGGTGAACAACAGTTTGGGTCGGAACATGCCCGGCTCCTTGCGCGTTTTAAAGAGAATTCAGGAACGCCAGCAGCGCGTCGCGCTGCTCGGCATTGAAGGTCAGAACCTGGTCGCGCGCCGCCTGCGCTTCGCCGCCGTGCCAGAGCACCGCTTCGAGCAGGTTGCGGGCGCGGCCATCGTGCAGCAATTGGCTGTGGCCGCTGACCGCTTCGGTCAGGCCAACACCCCACAGCGGTGGCGTGCGCCAGTCTTGGCCGCCAGCGGCAAATTCGCTGCGGTTGTCGGCCAGCCCCGGGCCCATGTCGTGCAGCAACAGGTCGCTGTAGGGGCGGATGAGCTGGTTGGCCAGTTCAGGCTCGGCGGCATCGGCGGCGGTGGTAAACTGCGGTGTGTGGCAGCTTTGGCAGCCCGCCTGGAAGAACAGGTTCTTGCCGGCCAGCACCTGCGGCGCAGCCACGTCGCGCCGCGCTGGCACGCCGAGGTTGCGGGTATAGAAGGTGACCAGGCGCAGGATGTTGTCGCTGACTTCCTTCTCGCCGTCGGCGCCATCGCCATTTGGCGCGGCCAGGCAGTCGAGTTGGGCAGCTGTGCAGTCATCGTGCGGCAGCAAGGTAGTGGTCAGGCCCATGTCACCGGCAAAGGCGTGGACGTTCTGCTGGTTGACGTTGGGCTGGCCGGCCTTCCAGCCGAATCGGCCGAGCACGGTCTTGCCTTGGGCATCATCCCAGACCTGATTGGCCCGCCCGCGAATGCCGTCGCCATTGCGATCGTCCGGGTCGGCGTTAGCCAGGATCGCCGCCTCCGGGATGGCTTCGAGCAGGCCCAGGCCGATCATCGGCGGTGCCACGCGGGCGGAGAAGCGGGTATCGGCATGCATCGGCCCATAGCCGAGTTGGCTGATTTGCAAATGCGGCCGGCGTAGCTCGACGCTGTAGCCATCGGCAAAGCGGACCGTCTCGCTGCTGTAGGTCACGCGTACCTTGCCTTCCGGGGTCACGCCGGGGATCGCCATGTCTTGCAGTTGAGTGCCGTAGGTCGGCTCCGGCACCACGCCCAGGCGCTGGATTTCCTGGGCGTAGGCAGGTTGGTCAGGAATCGACAAACGCACCAGCATCGACACCGCATTGCTGGCACCCGGCTCGGGCGGATGTCCGCGTCCGTCACGCACATGGCAGTTCTGGCAGGCGTTGGTATTGAACAGCGGGCCGAGGCCATCACGCGCGGTGGTGGTGGCAGGGGCGATCACCCAGGGGTTACGGAAAAAACTGTTGCCAACGGCAAAGTCCAGCCGACGCTCCGGCGAGAGGTTGGCCGAAGGCAGGGAAAAGGCATTGCGGTCGCTGCGCAGGACCGTCGCCTTGCCGCCAGACAGGGCCTCGCCGGGCTCGGCCTGGGTGAAACGCGGGGCGTCGTCACAGGCGGCCAGGGCAGTAGCCAGTAGCAGGGGGCTTAGGCGGAGCAAGGACATCAACGATCCTGGGCTTGGGCAAAAAACCGGCGTGCAAGCTTAGCAGGCTAGGGGTGTTTGAATAAGAGCAATTTGCAACTACTGGATGAAATCGTTGTCAGTTACCGCGCCGGTTTGTGGGACGGTTCTTAAATTCGCGAAGGACATTTGACGCTGATTACCGGCGCCAATAGCATCGCGCACCTTTTTTTCAATGCATGCCAAGGAAGGAATGATGGCGATCAGTCAGCCTCGCGCCTATGGGTTTGCCCTGTGCGTGTTTTTCGCCATGGGCTACAACGCGCCTGCCTCGGCAGCTTCGCCAGGTGACCAGGATTTGATCCGCGAGCGGCAGAACCGTCTGCTCGAAGAACAGCAGCGCCGTTTGGAAGAACTGCGCAACCTGCCTGGCGAGGCGGCCCGCCCAAGTGAATCGCACAAGCCGCCGTCCAGCCGTTGTTTCACCATCCGCACCATCGAGCTCAAGGGCGCTGAGCAGCTCTCGGCAGCTGATCAAAAAAGCCTGCTCGCCCCCTACATCGGCCAGTGCCTGGGCGCCGCCGAGCTCAACGCCTTGCTCAAGGCCATCACCGATCACTACCTGGCGCGTGGCCTGGTCACCAGCCGCGCTTACCTGCCGCAGCAAGACCTCTCCAGCGGTCACCTGCAGGTGCTGGTGGTCGAAGGCCGCCTTGAAGGGGTACGTTCCGAAGACAACAGCGGGCTGAGCCAGCGCGAGCTAGCCATGGCTTATCCCGGTGAGGCCGGACAATTGCTCAACCTGCGTGAAATCGAGCAGTTGCTCGACCAGCTCAACCGCCTGCCCTCCAATCAGGCGCAAATGGAGCTGACCCCAGGCGAAGCGGTGGGCGGCACTCAGCTGCTGGTGCGCAACCAGCCGGACAAGCCTTGGCGCGCCTCGTTGTCACGCAATAACGAAGGCCAACCGAGCACCGGTGAACAGATGCTCAACCTCGGTCTTGAGTGGGACAGCCCGCTTGGCCTGGCCGACCAGTTGGTGCTGCGCGGTGGCCACGACGTGGTCAGCGACCACAACCAGGGTTCGAAGAATGGCGCGCTGTATTACAACCTGCCCTGGGGTTGGTGGAACTTCAGCTACAGCTACAGCGAGAGCGACTACCGTTCGCAGCTGTTCGCCTCCGGCTACCCTTTCAAGCAGACCGGCGATAGCCAGAGCCACCAACTGCGGGCCGAGCGCGTGGTGCACCGCGACGCCACCAGCAAGACCTCGCTCAGCGCCGGCATTGCCCACCTGCGCACCAACAACTACATCGATGACAGCCGCCTGAGCGGCAGCAGCAATCGCCTGAGCGAGGCGCAATTTGGTATCAACCATGGCCGCCGCTTGGGCAACGCCTACGTCAATATCGATCTGGGCATGCAGCAAGGCACGGGCGCCTTCGATGCCCAGGACAACGGCCACCCCATGCCCGGTGAACCGGTGGCGCGTTATCGCAAGTACAGCGCCACGCTCAGCCTGGTACAGGGCTTTGAGCTGTGGGGCGAGCAGTTGAGCTTTAGCAGCCTGGCCACCGGTCAACGCAGCGAGGACGTGTTGTTCAGCCCCCAGCGCATCAGCCTTGGCGGCCTGGCCTCGGTGCGCGGGCTGCGTGAACAGTCGTTGTCCGGCGACAGCGGCGGCTACTGGCGCAGCGACCTGCGCTGGACCCGGCCGGTGACCTGGCAGCCTCTGCGGCCAGTGCTCAGCCAGTACGGCGTGGGCTTGGGCTATGACCTGGGGGTGATCAGCAACGATCGCTACAACGGTGACAATCACGGTCGGGCCAGCAGCCACTCGCTGGAGCTGTTCGCCCGTGGTCAGCATGTGGGCGCCAGTGTCACCTTCGCCCATACCTTGGAGCGCCCTGGTGTGCTCACGGAAAAAGAGCGGCCGGTGTTTTTCCGCCTCGACCTGTTCATCTGAAACCCTGATTCGCGAGATCCGACATGGACGTTCGTCTGTTTGCCTTCCTGGCCCGCCAACCTTCGGCCCAGCTTCAACCGCGTGAGCGCTTCTGCGGCCTGCCCAAGCGCAGCCTGGCCTTGCTGTTGGCCAATGTCATGTTCTGGCAGCCGTTGTGGGCGCAGGCCGATGGCATCGCGGTGAGCGCCGCGGGCACCAGTGTCGGCAAGGCAGGTAACGGCGTACCGGTCATCAACATCGCCAAACCCAACGCCAACGGTCTGTCGCACAACCATTTCAGCGACTACAACGTGGGCAAGAACGGCCTGATCCTCAACAACGCCACCGGTCGCACCCAAGCAACCCAGCTGGGCGGCATCATTGTCGGCAATCCCAATCTTGGCGGGCGCTCGGCGACGGTCATTGTCAACGAGGTCAATGGCGCCAACCCCAGCCAATTGCGTGGCTACACCGAGGTGGCGGGGCGCTCGGCGCATGTCATCGTCGCCAACCCGCATGGCATCACCTGCGATGGCTGCGGCTTCATCAATACCCCGCGAGCGACGCTGACCACCGGCAAGCCGGTGATCGACAACGGTCAGCTCAGCCGTTACCAGGTCGACGGTGGCTCGATCGCCATCGAAGGCGCTGGGCTCGATGCCAGCCGGGTCGACCAGTTCGAACTGATCACCCGCAGCACCAGGATCAACGCCGAGCTGCATGCCAAGCGCCTGGATATCGTCGCTGGGCGCAACGATGTCCAGGCCGATACCTTGCACGCCACTGCGCGCGCGGACGATGGCAGCGCCCGGCCTGAACTGGCTATCGACAGCTCGGCCCTGGGCGGCATGTACGCAGGCGCCATTCGCCTGGTCGGCACCGAGCAGGGTGTGGGGGTAAAGCTTGCGGGCAATGTCGCAGCGTCTGCCAGCGACCTGACCATCGCGGCCGACGGCAAGGTCAGCCTGGCCCAGGCCAGCAGCACCGGCAACCTCGCTGTCAGTGGCCAGCAAGTCGAACTGACGGGCAAGACCTACGCAGGCGGTAGCGCTAGCGTGCACAGCGGCGCCCAGGTGCAGATCAAGCAAAGCCTGGCTGCCCGCGAGCGAGTCGACGTGCGTGCCGGCCAGCTGCGCAACGACGGTGTCATCGAGGCTGGGGTCGAGGCCGATAACAGCCGCAATACCCGCGGCGATGTGAGCCTCACCAGCCAAGGCCTGGTCAATGCCGGGCAGGTCATTGCCAGTCGTGATCTTGAGGTCACGGTCAGTGGCGCTGTGGACAATCGCGGCGGCGCGCTCAAGGGCAACCAGCAACGCCTGGGCGCCGACAAACTGGATAACCGCGCCGGTCAGGTGCTGGCCGAGCAGGACCTGCAGGTCACCAGCCGCACCCTGGACAATCGTAACGCCGGCGCCCTGCACAGCAAGGGCAGCGCCACTGTCAGCGCCCGGGAGCGCCTGGATAACCAGGGCGGGCGGGTCGTCGGCGTGCAACAGCTGACGGTCGACAGCGCTGCGCTGGGCAACAGCGCCAAGGGCCTGGTCGCCAGTGAAGGCAATCTCAAACTGACGGTCGGCGCCTTGGACAACCAGGGCGGTACGCTGTCTGCCAAGCAGCAGAAGATCACCGCCACGACCCTGGCCAATCAGGCTGGCACGGTCGTCGGCGCGTCGCTGGAGATCAACACGCAGCAGCTCGACAACCAGGCTGGCAACATCGTCGCCAGCGGCGGTCAGGCCAAAGTCACTGCCCACCAGCGGCTGGACAACAGCGGCGGCACCCTGCAAGCGAAAACCCACCTGCAGGTGACAGGCGGTGAGCTGATCAACCAAGGCGGCGCGATGCTCGGCGCCAGCACCACGCTGGCCGGGCAGCGCCTGGATAACAGCCAGGCCGGGCGAGTGGTCGCCGATGCCGGCGCGCTGGCGGTTGACGCCGGAACCAAGCTGGACAACCGCCAGGGCCGCTTGCAGTCCACCACAGGGTCGGCGCAGATCGGCGCCGCCGAGATCGACAACCGCGGCGGCGTGGTGGTCGGCCAGCAGGTTCGTGTCAGTGCCGCTGCCGGGACCTTGGACAATCGCGCCGGCCAATTGCTCGGCACCCGCCTGGTGCTGGCTGGCCAGACCCTCGACAACCGCGCCGGCGGCCAGGTACTGGCGGGCAGCGATGGCCTGAGCATTACCAGCAATTATGTGCGCAATCAGCAGGGCAAATTGCTCGCCGGTGGCGCCTTGGCGCAACTGCTGCTCGGCGAGGGGCGACTGGATAACCAGCAGGGCACGCTCACTGCAGGCGCTGTCGAGCTGACGGCCGGTGATGCCGACAACAGCGGCGGCACCCTGGCCAGCCTGGATGGCAACCTGCAACTGACCGTGCAACGCCTGATCAACCAGGGCGGCCTGATCGAAGCTAGCCAAGCGCTGCAGATGGCTGGCCTGCGCTTGGACAACAGCGCCGGTGGGCGGCTGATCGCCCGTCAGGGCGCCGAAAGCCACGTTCTGCTGCAAGAGCAACTGGACAACCGTGGCGGTCGCATCGCCAGTGCCAGCACCGACTTCATTGTCTCGGCGCCGCAGCTGCTCAATCAGGGCGGCACCCTGGAGCACGTCGCCAACGGCAAGCTGCAACTGCGTGCTGACTCGCTGAGCGGCGCCCAGGGCACCATCAATGGGCTGGGCAGTGGCACGTGGACGCTGGGTACGGTCGATGGCGTCGGCACCTGGCACCTCAATGGCAATCTCGACATCAGCGGTCTGCAAAGCATCGCCCTGGGTGCTGGCGAGCGTATCGCCAGTGCAGGCAACCTGCGCTTGGCCGGGGGAGGGTTGGACAGCGCCGGCGAGCTGCTCAGCGACGGCACGCTGACCCTGGACATGGGGGGTGACCTGCTCAATCAGGGGCTGATTTCCAGCCAGCAAGGCCTGCGTATCGCCGGCAATGACCTGACCCAGGCCGGTGGCCGCATCGCCAGTGGTGGGCCAATGTTGCTGGAGCTGGCCGGCGCGCTGCGCAACCAGGGCCGCCTGACCAGCAACCAGACCTTGCAGGTCAATGCCGCGCGCATCGACAACCAAGGCACGCTCGGTGCCCAGGGCAAGGTGACCCTGCACGCCAGCGGCGCCATCGAAAACCAGCAAGACAGCCTGCTGTTTGCCGGAGGCGATCTGCAGCTGCGCAGCGCTAGCCTGCTCAACCGCTACGCCGACCTCTACAGCAAGGGCAATCTCAGCTATGCGGCGCTGGACGGCAGCAAGGCCGAGCAACTGAGCAACCTTTCCGGCAGCATCGAAAGCGAAGGCGATATCGATCTCAAGGTCAAACAGCTGGAAAACGCCAAGGCGGACTTCGTCGTCGGCGAGGCCATCGCCAACCGCCGCATCGATATCAACTGCACCGATTGCAGCGGTGATCACCACACCGGTTTCTACATCGTCACCACCACCTACAAAGGCCAGGTCACCCGCGATTCGCCCGCAGCGCGGCTGCTGGCCAACCGTGACCTGCTGATCGACACCGTCACCGTGGATAACCGCCAGAGCCTGTTGGCGGCCAACCGCAACCTCAGCGTCAATGCGCAGAACTTCTACAACCGCGGCCAGACCCTGGACAACCGTATCGAAGAGGTCAGCTACTGGCTGCATGACGTCAGCCAGAGCGCCTATCGCGTTGCCGAGGCGGCCACCAACCAGTGGAATGCGCAGAATCGCGATCTGCCTGCGGATCAGCAGGCAGCGTTGCCGAGCGCCGTCACCCAGTACCCGATCAGCAGCACCAGCAGCCACGTGCTGCCGGGTACCGACACAGCCTATAGTGGTACCGTCCAGGCCGGTGGCAGCCTGGCGCTGAATGTCAGCGGCGAACTGGTCAATGGCACGCTCAACCCGCACAACAACGCCCAGCTCACCGGTCAGGCGCTGGACAGCGCGGCCATCGGCGCTGGTGGTGTGCAGATTACCTTGGGCACCCAGGCCGGCGATCCCGGGCCGCTGCAGGACGTCAAACGTATCGAGACGCCAGCCGCCGACGGCAGCACCAAGGTCAGCTTCGTTCCGGTCGACTTCAGCGGTGCGCCGTTCATCAGCGTCGACCCTACCGCACTGCCGAGCTTCCGCCTGCCTGAAGGCGATTACGGTTTGTTCGTGCGCAACCACGATCCGTCTTCCAGTTACCTGATCGAGACCAATCGCGAACTCACCGACCCCGGCCGCTTCATGGCCTCCGACTACCTGCTTGGCCAGCTCGGCTACGACGCAGATCGCGCCTGGCGGCGCCTTGGTGATGGCCAGTACGAGACCCGGCTGATCGCCGATGCCGTGCGCGCCCAGACCGGTCAGCGCTTTCTTGCCGATGGCCTGGCCAGCGACTACGAGCAGTTCCAGTACCTGATGGACAACGCCGTCGCCAGCAAGGACTCCCTGGGCCTGACCCTTGGCGTGGGCTTGAGCGGCGAGCAGGTCGCCGCGCTGACCCATGACATCGTCTGGATGGAAACCCGCGAAGTAGCAGGAGAGAAGGTCCTGGCGCCGGTGCTGTACCTGGCCAAGGTCGACTCGCGCAACCTGCGCGGTGGCGCCCTGATCCAGGGGCGTGACCTGAACCTGCTGACTGGCGGCGACCTGAAGAACGTCGGCACCCTGCGCGCCAGCAATGACCTGACCGCCGTCGCAGGTGGCAGCCTGTACCAGGGCGGCCTGGCCCAGGCCAACGAAAACCTCGCGCTGATGGCCCAGGACAGCATTCGTAACGCCCTGTCCGGGGAGATCCGGGGCAACCAGGTCAGCCTGGTCAGCCTCAAGGGCGACATCCTCAATGACCGCACCGCTACTGAAGTGGCGGTGGGGGCCGGTAGTGCGACCCGTGTCGATGCCGGTTCGTTGATCAGTGCCAAGTCCGGCCTGAGCCTGGACGCTGCGACCGACATCACCAACAAGGGCCGCCTGAGCAGTGGCGGTGACCTCGCCGCCACTGCCGGCGGCAACATCAACCTGCTAGCCGTGCAGGACCGCAGTGTCAGCCGTGAAGCCTTGCGCCGTGGCTTGCGCACTGAAGAGACGGTTACTCAGCTCGGCTCGAGCCTTGACGCTGCAGGCAATGTTAGCCTCAAGGCCGGTGGCGATGTCAATGTCGTTGCCAGTCAGGCCGCTGCGGGCAAAAACCTCGATGTGGCCGCCCAGGGCACTATCAACATCGTGTCTGGGCAAGACCTGTACAGCCTTGAAAGCAACGCCAAGCACGGCAAGAAAAAGGTCCATGAGATTGCCGAGCAGAGCCGCCAGGTGGCGTCGCGCCTGAGCGCTGGGGATAACCTCGCCCTTGAGGCCGGCAATGACGTCAACCTGCTCGCCAGCCAGTTGCGCGCTGGCGAGGACGCTTATGTCTACGCCGGCAACGATCTGAACCTGCTGGCCGCGCAGGAGCACGACTACAGCCTGTATGACATGAAGAGCAAGGGCAGCTTCGGCGCGAAGAAGACCCAGCGCGATGAAGTCACCCACGTCAGCAACGTCGGTACGCAAATCACCAGTGGTGCAGACCTGACCCTGATCAGCGGGGCCGATCAGCTGTATCAGCGCGCGCGGCTCGACAGTGGCAACGACCTGACCTTGATCAGCGGCGGTGCCATCGCCTTTGAAGGGGTCAAGGACCTCCACCAGGAAAGTCACGAGAAGAGCAATAGCAGCGCCGTTTGGCAGTCGTCCAAGGGCAAGGGCGCCACGGATGAAACCTTGCAGCAGAGCCAGCTTACCGCCAAGGGTGAGATGCTGGTGGAAGCTGTAGCGGGGTTGAACATCGATGTGCGCGAGGTCAACCAGCAGACGGTCAGCCAGACCATCGAGGCGATGGTCCAGGCCGATCCCGACATGGCCTGGCTCAAGGACATGCAGCAGCGGGGCGATGTCGATTGGCGCCAGGTCAAGGAGGTGCATGATTCCTTCAAATACAGCCACTCGGGCCTAGGTGGCGCCGCCACCATCGTGATCGCCATCGTGGTGGCTTATTTCACCGCTGGCGCTGCCAGTGGGTTGGTTGCCTCAGGCGCATCGGCAGCAGGCGCCACCACCGCAACCGCGGCCGGTGGCGCTTGGGCGGCCGGCACCGGCGCTACCCTGACTGGGGTCGGCTGGGCCAACGCAGCGGTCACTGCCGGCCTGACCGGCATGGCTAGCACCGGGGCCATCAGCACGGTCAACAACCGTGGCAACCTCGCCTTGGTGGTCAAGGACGTGACGTCCAGCGATGCCTTGCGCGGCTACGCGGTGTCGGGTGTCACGGCAGGGTTGACCCAGGGCCTGTTCGACGGCTGGATGGGCACTGAAACCGGTCCGCCGGGGGCCATTCAGAATGGCGGCAATGTGCTGACCAGCAGTAACTTGACCCGGCTTGAGAGCATGGGGCGTTTCGCCGGTAATCAGCTGCTGCAGAACGGCACCTCGACCGTGCTCGATCGCGCGCTGGGTGGCGACAGCAGCCTAAGCGATGCCTTGCGCAGCAGCCTTGCCAATACCTTCGCTGCCGCAGGTTTCGGCCTGATTGGCGATGTGACCCTGCCCGAGCAGTTGGACTGGAAAGACGGCAGCCTGGGCAAGATCGCCTTGCATGCGGTAATGGGCGGTCTCGCCGCAGAGGCGGCCGGCGGCGACTTCAAGACTGGCGCATTGGCCGCAGGGGTCAACGAAGCCTTGGTCGATAGCCTGGCCAGCGCATACGGCGCGATGGACAGTGATACCAAGAAAAGCCTGCTGGTGATGAACTCCCAGGTGATCGGCGTACTGGCAACGGCGGCACAAGGCGGTGACGAGCAGGACATGCAGACCGGTGCCTGGGTGGCAGGCAATGCGACCCAGCACAACTACCTCGGCCACAAGGATGTGCGCGAGCTCGAGGAAAAAGCCCGTAACTGCGATGCCACGCAGTCTTGCGCTGAGCTTGAAGCCGAGGCCAAGGCGCGCAGCGAAGCCAACCATCAAAAACTGCTCAAATGCGGTGAAACAGGCACTTGCGCGGCGATCCGAGCCGAGATCGACATGGGCTCCAAGGCGATCGATGCCTTGGAAAGCCAACTGCCGGAAGGCGCGGCCAGCAAGATCCTGCGCGGCTACACCTTCATTGGCGGCGACAACCTCAGTGACTGGACCTTGGCCGGCCAGCTGCACCTTGACTACATCGCCCAGCTCTACCAGTCTAACGATCCACGTTGGATGAGCGAAGCCAGCAAATACACCGAGCAAACCGGCTTCAGTCCCTTTGGCTTGAATCCGCTGGCGCTCGGCGGCATGGGTAAAGGCCTGGCCACCGCGGGCTCCGCTGGCAAGGCTGGGAGTGTTGAGCCAGGCAGCGTTTCACCAGGCTCGACGCCAGCCAAATGGGACAACGCCGTGTCGCGTGCCGAAGGCGACTTTGGCGCGCTCAATCAGCCGTCGAAAACTGGCCAGACGCCTGCGTTCTTCAATCCGCAACGGTCGGCCAGTGAGGCGCTGAACAACGGTCGAATTCACATCGATGATCTGCGCAAGCTGGTACCTCCGGGCACACCTGACGGATTCAAACCTTCGGTGACGATTACCGACGGGAGTAAGTTCAACTACGTCATTGGTGGGCAGAAGGTCGAGGTCAAATGGCATGCGCCGGATAGCAATGCTGCGGCTAAGTTCCCCGGCTCCAACTCTGGCGCCGGCTGGACTGCGCAAATCAGGATTGGCGGCAAGCTGCTGGGCCAGGATGGCAAGCTCTACAGAAAGGCCGGTAATCAAACTCACATTCCCGTAGATTTCTAGCGATGAAAACACCTGACTATTATCAGTCCCTGCCCGACGGCATGCCGCCGCAGAGTATTCGTGATGAGTTCGAAGCCATCCTGCTGACGCCGGATGACATGGCCACACTGCCACTGACCGAGGCGCTATACGAGCTGGCTGATCGGCAATGGCATACCTACAGCTTGCTCGATGAGGCGCTGAAGGGGCGGCTGGAACAGTTGCTCATCAGTCGCTGGCGGGATGATCTTGAGATCACCGAGAACCTGTTGTCGATAGTGTCTCGACTGGGCTTGGTGGGGGTGTGGGAATTTCTTCTGGGGCTCGATAAGCAGCGGATTTCAGCTGCAACCCGCGAGGCGATCGACGATGCCGTGGCGGAGATGGCTGACAGCATTGCCGATCCCTACAGCGGGATGCGCTAGGGCCACCAAACGACAACGCCCGGTATATACGAATAAGGGCCGCTTTGCGTCCCTTCGCGGGCAAGCCCGCTCCCACAGGGATTGCGTCGACCTTCAGGTAAACGCTTCCTCTGTGGGAGCGGGCTTGCCCGCGAAGGGCTGCAAAGCAGCCCCGATTCTTGATTGACTGGCCGGCCCGAAGGCCGCCATTTTGATGAGCCAGGATCAGCCGATCAGAATTCGTGATCAGCGGTATCCGGGTTCAGGTTGGCAATGCCCAGCTTGCCGGCAGCCTGCTCGATCGCGCCGGTCTGCTTGACCAGCGAGGCGATGGCGTCACGCACGATCTGGTTGCCGGCAGCGTTGTCGGCGGCGATCAGCTGATCGTAGTGCTCGCCCTTGAGCGCGTGGTCAACGATGACCTGGATCTTGGCCTCGGTGGCCTCTAGGTCAGCCTTGAGGGTGGCGTCAGCGGCCGGGTCGACCTTGGCCACCAGCGACGACAGGCTCGGGCCGGTCAGCTTGCTGCCATCGACTCGGGTGTACTCGCCCAGGTAGACGTTGCGGATACCCTTGGCGTCGTAGAAGTGCGAGTAGTGGGTGTTGTCGCTGAAGCAGTCGTGCTCGTCTTCAGGCGAGTTGGCTTCCAGGGAGACCTTCATGCGCTCGCCGGCCAGTTCACCCAGCGACAGGCTGCCCATGCCGAACAGCATCTTGCGCACGCCGTCGTTGACCGGCTCGGCTTCAAGCTTGGCGCGGTAGTTGTCGGCGACGTTCGGTGCCCAGTTGCCAACCATCTCTTCGAGATCTTTGACCAGCAGGTCGGTGACCGCTTTGAGGTAGGCACGGCGACGCTCGTTGTGACCGCCAGTGGCGCCTTTGCCTTCCAGGTAGTCGGTCGCTGGGCGGTTGCCCGCGCCTGGGCCGGTGCCGTTGAGATCCTGGCCCCAGAGCAGGAATTCGATCGCGTGGTAGCCGGTGGCGACGTTGGCTTCCGAACCGCCCAGCTCATTGAGGCTGGCGAGCTTCTCGGGGGTGATGTCCTTGACGTCGATCTTGTCTTCGCCGACCTGGATCTCGGTGTTGGCGATGATGTTGGCGCTGGCGGCTGGGTTACCCAGGGCGTGCTCGTAGCTCTTGTCGACGTAGTCGATCAGGCCTTCGTCCAGCGGCCAGGCGTTAACTTGGCCTTCCCAGTCGTCGATGATGGTGTTGCCAAAGCGGAACGCCTCGCTCTGCAGGTAAGGCACGCGCGAGGCGGCCCAAGCGTCTTTGGCCGCTTTCAGGGTTTCATCGTTAGGCTTGGCCAGGAACGCGTCGATGGCGCTCTGCAGGGTCTTGGCGGTGCTCAGCGAGTCGCTGTACACGGCATGGACCAGCTCGGCGTAGTGCTTGACCACGGCCTTGCCGGCGGCTTCGTCGATCGCCCCGGGCGCCGCAGCAGCGGTGCTGGCGGCAGCAGGTGCCTGGGCTTGCGGTGCGGCAGTCTTGTCGTCCTTGCCTTCGCCGCAGCCGGCGAGAGCGATGGCGATGGCCAGCAGACTGGCGGAGGCCAGAGGCATTCGAATCATTATTGGTTTCCCTGCGTCGTGTGGTTGGACTGCGCGGCGTGGCACGCGAAACCGCAACATCATGCGAAAGATTTGCATTTGCTGTAAAGGGGTGGGCACGCAATTCATGCAAATGCCGGTTGCCAGGGCATTCTCAACAGTCGCAAGGGTTACAGCGCCGACACCTGATTGCGTTGCGCCTGGCGCAGGAAGGCGGTGAGCTCCCGGGCCGACAACGGTTTGCTGTAGTGATAGCCCTGACCTTCATGACACCCCTGGGCAATGATGTAGGTCTCTTGTTCGGCGGTCTCCACGCCTTCGGCGATCACCTGCATGCCCAGGCTCTTGCCCAGCTGGATGATGGCGCGAACGATGGTCGCGTCGTCATCGTCATCGAGCAGGTCCTGGACGAAGCTCTTGTCGATCTTGATCTTGTCCAGCGGCAGCGATTTCAAATAGCTGAGCGAGGAATAACCCGTACCGAAGTCGTCGATGGCGATCAGCGCCCCGGAGCGGCGCAGGCTCAGCAGGTGCTGGGCGGCGGTGCTGATGTCTTCCATCAGGCCGGTCTCGGTGACTTCCAGCTCCAGGCTGCGCGGTGGCAGGCGGTAGGCCTGCAGCAGGTTGTTGACCACCCGCGGCAGCTCATTGTGGTGCAGCTGCACGGTCGACAGGTTGACCGCCATGCGCAACTCGCTGAAGCCCAGGTCGTGCCATTCACGCAGCTGCCGGCAGGCCTGGTCGAGCACCCATTCGCCGATGCTGATGATGTTGCCGTTCTGCTCGGCCAGTGGGATGAACTGATCCGGCGGGACCATGCCCAGTTCCGGGTGCTGCCAGCGCAGCAGCGCTTCGACGCCGACCACGCGATGATCGCGATAGCTGATCTGCGGCTGGTAGACCAGGTACAGCTGGTTGCGCGGCAGCGCTTCACGCAGGTCTTTTTCCAGCTCGCGGCGCCGCCGCATCTCGCTGTCGACGCTGGCGATGTAGAACTGGTAGCGGTTGCGCGAGCGGGCCTTGGCCAGGGTCATGGTCTGCTCGGCCTTTTGCAGCAGCTTCTCGGTGCTGTCACCGTCTTCCGGGAACAGGGTGATACCGATGGTCGCGCGCAGGCGGATTTCCTGCAGGTCGACGGCGAACGGCGCTTCCAGATCATCAAGGATGCTCTGGGCCAGCTCGGCCGCTTCATAGGGCTGCTCGATATTGGCCTGGACCAGGGCGAACTGATCGCCGCCCAAGCGCGCCAGGGCGCCAAGGCGGCCGCTGTGGGCGCGCAGGCGGTCGGCCAGGGCCAGCAGCAACTGGTCGCCGACCTGGTAGTTGAATTGCTCGTTGATGCTCTTGAAGTCGTCCAGGCCCACGCACAGTACCGCCACGCGCCGCTGCAGGCGGCCGCCATCGACGAGGATCTGGTCGAGCTGCTGTTGCAACTGCTGGCGGTTGGGCAGACCGGTGAGGAAGTCGTACTGGGCCATGCGTTGCAGGCTGTTTTCGGCTTCGTGGCGCAGATGCGTGTTGCGTTCGATCGACGCCAGCAGCTGGTTGGCCGTATTGACCCACAGCCCCAGTTCGTTGCGTTCATGACCCTTGATCAATGGAATCTGATGCTGGCTGGGGCGGTCGGGGTTGATCTGGGTGAGGTGTTCGATGATTTTCGACAGCGGCTTGGTCAGCAGCCAGTGATAGACCAGGTACAGCACCAGGCCCATGGCCAGCGCGCGCAGCACGCCGGAGATGAAGATGATCACTGCGTTGATCAGAAAATCTTCGCCATAGGCGGCGGTGTCGAGGGTAATGCTCAGGTCGCCGTAGTATTCGCTATAGGGGCCGCGGCCGACCAGTTGAGTGGTGTAGGTGCGTTCCTGGCCGAGAAACAGGTCGGTCAGCCAGCGCATGGACATGTCCTGCAGCGGCCGGGATTTTTCCGCCAGCATGGTTTCGTTGGGGTGGCCGATAGAGGCCATGCGCACCGACTCGTCCTGGAACAGGCCTTCCATGACCTGCATGCCCATTTCCCGGTCGAGGCTGTACACAGCCTGGGTCGACGGGTCGCGGAACATGTCGAGGATGCGCTGGGCATCATTGTTCACGGCCTGGCGGGTCTTGTAGGTGTCGTAGACGATCTGCGCACAGCTCAGAACCACGCCGACCGCCAGTGCGCAAAGCAGCACGACCCTGAGCAACTTGACCGATAAGCTGTTGCGAAATTCCAGCTTCAATGGGGTTTCCTTAATCCATGCGCATGCCACTATTTTGCCATTAGCTTCGGCAATAGACTATCGACCTTGCTGCCTTCGGTACTGTATCGGTTGCGCGCCCCTGCGACTTGAGTGCGTTGCGTCAACTTTCCAGACGTTTGATGTTAGCGCGCTATGCCAGGGGAGCAAGAGGGGGAAGGCCGCCAGACGGTGAAAAATTGTAGTGGCTGGCAATGATCGGGGCTGCCCTTGGCTTCGCTGTGCATGCCCCAGGCTTCTCTAGCGCCATGCCATAGCGCAGCCACAAAAAAACCCGGCAAGTGCCGGGTTTTTTCTACAAGCCAGAAGCCATTCAGGCAGTGAAGGTCTTGCCTTCGAACTGCTCGGCAACGAACTTCCAGTTGACCAGGTTCCAGAACGCCTCGACGTACTTCGGACGGACGTTGCGGTAGTCGATGTAGTAGGCGTGCTCCCAGACGTCGCAGGTCAGCAGCGGGGTGTCGCCGTTGGTCAGCGGGTTGCCAGCGCCGATGGTGCTGGCCAGGGCCAGGGAACCGTCAGCCTTCTTCACCAGCCAGCCCCAGCCGGAACCGAAGGTGCCAACCGAAGTCTTGGTGAACTCTTCCTTGAACTTGTCGAAGGAACCGAAAGCGCTGTTGATGGCGTCGGCCAGAGCACCGGTCGGCTGACCGCCAGCGTTTGGCGCCAGGCAGTTCCAGTAGAAGGTGTGGTTCCAGACCTGAGCGGCGTTGTTGAAGATGCCGCCCGAAGAGGTCTTGACGATCTCTTCCAGGGTCTTGCCTTCGAATTCAGTGCCTGGGACCAGGTTGTTCAGGTTCACGACGTAGGTGTTGTGGTGCTTGTCGTGGTGATACTCCAGGGTTTCCTTGGAGATGTGCGGCTGCAGGGCATCGTGGGCGTAGGGCAGCGGCGGCAATTCAAAAGCCATGGTGGATCTCCTGATTCAGGTCTAGTTCGCGGTTTGCGCAAGGCCGATCACGGGCGGCCCGGTAAACGTCGGCGAGTTTGTACTCTTTGCGACGCAAGCTCTGGATCATATCACCAGCCCCGGCGCATAACCACGCAACAACTATAGGGAATAGAGGTTCCAGAGCGGTTACATGGCCGCTGACCTATGGCCGTCAATTGAAGATCAACTGCGCAGCCACGGCGAACATCATCACTGCCACCATCAGGTCGAGCAGGCGCCAGGTGGTGGGGCGCGCCAGCCATGGGGCCAGCCAAGCGGCGCCCAGGGCGAGGGTGAAGAACCACACCAGCGAGGCGCTGGCAGCCCCGGCCACATAGGCTCCGGGTACGCTTTGCTGGGCGCCCAGCGAGCCGATCAGCAGCACCGTATCGAGATACACGTGCGGGTTGAGCAAGGTCACGGCCAAGGCGCTGAGCAGTACCGCGCGACGTGAGCGCATGCCCTGGCCTTCCTGTTGTTGCAGGCTCTGCTTGGAGCACGCCCGTTGCAGCGCCTTGGCGCCATACCAGATGAGAAACACCGCGCCGCCCCAGCGCGCTGCCGCCAGCAGCATCGGGTTATGCGCCAGTACCGTGGCCAGGCCAAACACCCCGGCAGCGACCAGAATGGCGTCACACACGATGCACAACAAGGCCACCGGCAGGTGGTGCTCGCGGCGCAGGCTCTGGGCCAGGACAAAGGCGTTCTGCGTGCCGATGGCCATGATCAGGCCAAAGGCGACCAACATGCCGTTTAGATAGCTTTGCCACATAGCGCGAACACTCCACTGACGCCGACCGCTGGGTCGACGCTGTTTTGCTGATTGAATGCTGGTCATTGTGGACATTCCCGCTGTATAAGAAAAACAAATAAAGCTGATTAGTCATTAGGAAAATCGATGTTCGATTACAAATTGCTTGCCGCCCTCGCTGCGGTGATCGAACAGGGCGGTTTCGAGCGTGCGGCGCAGGTCCTGGGGCTGTCGCAATCGGCGATCTCTCAACGCATCAAGTTGCTTGAGGCGCGGGTTGGCCAGCCGGTGCTGGTGCGTGCTACCCCGCCCAGCCCTACCGAAGTCGGCCGGCAGTTGCTCAACCATGTGCAGCAGGTGCGTTTACTTGAGCGCGACTTGCAGCGCCAAGTGCCGGCGCTGGACGAGGAGGGCATGCCCGAGCGTCTGCGGATTGCCCTCAACGCCGATAGCCTGGCGACCTGGTGGGCAGGCGCCGTGGGCCCCTTCTGCGCCGAGCAGCAGGTGTTGTTGGACCTGGTGGTGGAGGATCAGGAAGTGGGCCTTAAACGCATGCGCGCCGGCGAAGTGGCGGCGTGCCTGTGTGGCAGCGAACGGCCGGTGGCCGGGGCGCGCAGCCTGCTGCTGGGGGCGATGCGCTATCGAGCCCTGGCAAGCCCGGCGTTCATGGCTCGCTACTTCCCCCATGGCTTTGACCCCAAGCGGCTGGCGCGCACCCCGGCGATCGTGTTCGGCCCGGATGATTTTCTCCAGCATCGTTACCTGGCTTCACTGGGCATTCAGGAAGGCTTCCTGCATCACCTGTGCCCGTCTTCCGAAGGCTTTTTGCGCTTGACCGAAGCAGGCCTGGGCTGGGGGCTGGTGCCGGAGCGCCAGGTCGCCGCGCAGCTGCAGGGAGGTGAATTAGTGGAAATCTGCGCCGATACCCCTATCGATGTGCCGCTGTACTGGCATCATTGGCGCAACGGCGGGCAACTGCTCGCGCAATTGACCGAGCACCTGCGCCAGATGGCGCCGGGCTGGCTGGTGCCCTTGTAGGGGCTGGCGACGTCAACTGCATCTGAAATCTGGCAAGGCGGAGTGTTACATGCGAATTCTGGTCACCGGCGCGAGCGGCTTCATTGGCGGGCGCTTTGCGCGTTTTGCCCTGGAGCAGGGCCTGGACGTGCGCGTCAATGGCCGGCGTGCCGAAGGCGTGGAGCACCTGGTCAAGCGCGGCGCGCAGTTCATCCCCGGTGATCTGGGCGATGCCGAACTGGCCCGGCGCCTGTGCCAGGGCGTCGATGCCGTGGTGCACTGTGCAGGGGCGGTGGGTAACTGGGGCCGCTACCAGGATTTCCACCAGGCCAATGTGGTGGTCACCGAGAACGTGGTCGAAGGCTGCATCAAGGAGCATGTGCGGCGCTTGGTGCACCTGTCGTCGCCGTCGATCTACTTCAATGGCCGCTCGCGCCTGGATATCCGTGAAGACCAGGTGCCGCGGCGCTTGCATGATCATTACGCGACCACCAAGTATCTGGCCGAGCAGAAGGTCTTTGGTGCCCAGGAGTTTGGTCTTGAGGTGCTGGCATTGCGGCCGCGCTTCGTCACCGGCGCAGGCGACGCGAGCATTTTCCCTCGGCTGATGCAGATGCAGCGCAAACGCCGTCTGGCGATCATCGGCAACGGCCTGAACAAGGTCGACTTCACCAGTGTGCACAACCTCAACGAGGCGCTGCTCAGCGCGCTGTTCGCCGATGACCAGGCCTTGGGCCAGGCCTACAACATCAGCAATGGCCAGCCGTTGCCGCTGTGGGATGTGGTCAACTACGTGATGCGCCAGATGCATCTGCCGCAGGTCACCCGCTACCGCTCCTACGGCCTGGCCTACAGCATGGCGGCCCTGAACGAAGCCGCCTGCATGCTCTGGCCCGGTCGCTCGCAGCCGACCTTGTCGCGCTTAGGCATGCAGGTGATGAGCAAGGACTTCACCCTCGACATCAGCCGCGCGCGCCAGTATCTGGACTACCGCCCGCAGGTCAGCTTGTGGAGCGCGCTGGATGAATTCTGCGCGTGGTGGAAGAACGTCCCAGGCAACCAGTGAACCTGGCGCAGGTATGATGGTCATCAATGCGCCGCCGTTTGCGCGGTTTATACTAGGCTTTGTTCGAAAAGTGCCTGCGCGACGATCATGCTGCGTTGAAAACAGGCTCGGAATGCTCATTTACAATCAGTAAACTCCGCTTCCTCGCCTGTTTTCGCCTTGCCTGATCGCCGCTCGGCGACTTTTCGTACAAACCCAAATGCCTCTTTGCTACCACCGCGGTTGAATCCACCCATGCGTAACGATGCTCGAGACGATTTCGACGACGTGCCCACCCTGCGCGCCGGCACCCCCGATGATGATGAACTGCTCCCTGCGCATGTCGCGCGCACGCGGCAGAAGGCCGCGCGGCCGGCCAGCAATGGCCCGCTGTGGGCACTGCTGGGCGCGTCGTTTATCGCCTTGGCCGGGTTGGGCTGGTGGAGTTTTCAGCAGATCTCGCTGATGGAGCAGCAACTGGTGGCCACCCAGGAAAGCTTCGCCCGCATCAGCGAAGAAGCTGCCGGTCGCTTGCAGGCGATCAGCGGCAAGGTCGATGCCAGCGATGCCAGCGTCAGCACCGGGAGCGAGGCGTTGAAACTGCAGATTCGCCAGTTGCAGGCAAGCTTGGCCGAACAGGGCAAGCAGCAGCAGGGGGTGGCGGGGCAAGCCGGGGATTTGGGCAAGCGCCTGGAGCAGGTGCTGGCCGATACCCGCGAGCAGCAAAAAGCGGTGACTGAGTTGCAGAGCCAGTTGCAGGCGCAACTGAAAGCGGTCAACGCTGAGCTGGCGGCGCTCAAGTCGGGGCAGTTGGACGGTGGCAAGCTGGACAGCGAGCTCAAGAGCTTGAGCAGTGAAGTTGCAGCGTTGAAGAAGCAGGGCAATCCGAGCGCGGCGATCGAGAGCCTGGAGCAGGATGTGCTGGTACTCAAGAGCCAGGTCGACAACAAGCCAGCGGCCACGGCTGGTGGGGCTTCGGTACAGGAGTTCGATGCCTTCCGCGGGCAGACTACCCGCAGCATCAACACCCTGCAGAGCCAGATTCAGAACTTGCAGCAGCAGATTAACGCCAGGCCCTAGAGATCGTGAGGCCGCTTTGCGGCCTTTCGCGGGCAAGCCCGCTCCTACAAGGTCAGCGCGGATCTGTAGGAGCGGGCTTGCCCGCGAAGGGGCGCACAGCGGCCCCGGGATGTCACTTACAACCGCGGATAATCGATATACCCCACCGCCCCCTTGCCATAGAAGGTCTCCGGCCGCGGCTCATTGAGCGGCGCATCGCCAGCCAACCGCGCCGGCAAGTCCGGGTTGGCGATAAAGGCAATACCAAACGCCACCGCATCCGCCGTACCGCTGGCCAACGCCGCATTGGCACTGGCCTTGTCGAACCGCTCATTGACGATATACGGCCCGCCAAAGGCTTGTTTGATCAGCGGCCCAATGCTGTCATCGGCCTGTTTTTCCCGCGAGCAGATAAATGCAATACCCCGCTTGCCCAATTCGCGGGCAACGTAGGTAAAGGTCTCGACCCGATCGGCATCGCCCATATCATGCGCATCGGCCCGCGGCGCCAGGTGCACGCCAACGCGGCCCGCACCCCACACCTCGATCACCGCATCGGTCACTTCCAGCAGCAGTCGTGCGCGGTTCTCCAGCGAACCACCGTAGTTGTCGTTGCGCTGGTTGGTGCTGCTTTGCAAAAACTGATCGAGCAGGTAACCGTTGGCGCCATGAATCTCCACGCCATCGAAACCCGCCGCCTTGGCATTTTCCGCACCCACCCGATAGGCATCGACGATATCGGCGATCTCTTCGCTTTCCAGGGCCCGTGGGGTGGGGTATTCGGCCAGAGGCCGGACCAGGCTGACATGGCCTTTGGGCTGGATCGCACTCGGTGCGACCGGCAATTCGCCATTGAGGTAGCTGGGATGGGAGATGCGCCCAACATGCCACAGCTGCAGGACGATTCGCCCGCCAGCCCCATGCACCGCCTTGGTCACGTTGTTCCAGCCGCGCACCTGGTCGTTGGACCAGATCCCTGGGGTGTCCGGATAACCGACGCCCATTGGCGTGACAGAGGTCGCCTCGCTGATGATCAGCCCGGCGCTGGCGCGCTGCACGTAGTACTCGGCCATCAGTGCGTTGGGCACCCGGCCTGCGTCGGCGCGGCAACGGGTTAGCGGCGCCATGATGATGCGGTTGGGCAGTTGCAGCTCGCCCAAGGTCAGCGGATCGAACAGCGTGGTCATCGGTGTTACCTCGCAAGGATCAATGGGAAGCAGCGGCCAGTTCGGCGTCGCCACCGCGCTGGCTGAAAGCGATCAGGGTGACGATCAACGCCAACAGCGCCAGGGCAGCTGCGGCCAGCGGCACGCGGGTCAGGCCCAGGCCATGGGCGATGACGCTGCCACCGACCCAGGCGCCCAAGGCATTGCCCAGGTTGAACGCGCCGATATTCAGGGTCGAGACCAGATTCGGTGCGGCCTTGCCGTAGCTGACCACGTTGACCTGCAAGGCCGGCACTGCGGCAAACGCGGCGGTAGCCCAGAGGAACAGGGTGATCTCGGCCGGCACCAGGGCGCTGCTGGTCCAGCTCAGCGCGGTGGACACCACGGCCATGGCGGCGAACACACCGACCAGGGTGGCGCCCAGGCGCCGGTCAGCCAGCTTGCCACCGAGGATGTTGCCCAGGGTCAGGCCCAGGCCGATCAGCAGCAGGGTCCAGGTCACCCCGCGTGGCGAGACGCCGGTGACATCACCGAGCAGCGGCGCGACATAGGTGAACAGGGCGAACATCGAGGCGGCGAACAGCACGGTCATGCTCAGCGACAGCCAGATGCCGATACCCTTGAGGGCGGCAAGCTCAGCGCGCATGTCCACCGCTTCTTGCCGACGTTGCAGCGGTAGGAAGCGCACCAGGCCGATCAGCGCGATCACGCCGATACCGGTGACTGCCCAGAAGGTCGAACGCCAACCCGCCACCTGCCCCAGCGCCGTGCCCAGCGGCACACCAAGCACGTTGGCCAAGGTCAGGCCGGTGAACATCAACGCCACTGCCGAGGCGCGGCGATTGGCTGGCACCAGGCTGGCGGCGACCACCGAGCCGATACCGAAGAATGCGCCGTGACACAGCGCGGTGACCACGCGGGCGAACATCAGCAGGTTGTAGTCGCTGGCCACCGCACACAGCAGGTTGCCGACGATGAATACGCCCATTAGCGTCACCAGTGCGGCTTTACGCGGCAGGCGGGCGGTGGCCAGGGCCATGAACGGCGCGCCGATGGCCACGCCCAGGGCGTAGCCGGTCACCAGCCAGCCGGCACCAGGGATCGACACACCCAAGTCCAGCGCCACCTCGGGCAGCAAGCCCATGATGACGAATTCGGTGGTGCCGATGGCGAAGGCGCTGAGCGCCAGGATCAAGAGGGGAAGCGGCATTGCAAGGTCCTTTTCAGAGCTCTTGGCTCATCTGCTTGAGAAACGCCTGGATGGTGTCCTCGTTGCGTTTGAAGAAGTGCCACTGACCGATCTTTTGGCTGCTGATCAGGCCGGCACGCTGCAGCGTCGCCAGGTGCGCAGAGACGGTCGACTGCGACAGGCCGCAGCGTTGGTCGATCTGCCCGGCACAGACACCGTGTTCGGTGCTGTGGTGCTGGTCGGGGAATTGCGCCGCCGGGTCTTTCAGCCAGGTGAGGATTTCTCGCCGTACCGGGTGGGACAGGGCTTTTATTATTTCGTCGAGATCGAGAGGCATGAGAGGGGCTCGTGATGTGTAGCGGTATATCGCGATGGGGCGAAATATAAATCGGTATTTCGCGATATACAAATATGAAAAGATGCTGAGCTCATCGCCAATCGCTATATCGGGTTGTAACGATATGCCTGCGGCCAGTGCTAGACTTGGCGCCATGAACTACCTCGCACACTTGCACCTGGGCGGCCAGCAGCCGCAGCAATTGCTCGGCAGCCTGTATGGCGATTTCGTCAAAGGCGGCTTGCAAGGGCGCTTTCCACCGATGCTGGAGGCGGCGATTCGGCTGCACCGGCACATCGACAGTTTTACCGACAGCCACCCGCTGGTGCTGGCGTCGCTGGCGCGTTTTCCCCGTGAGCGGCGGCGTTATGCCGGGATCGTCCTGGATGTGTTTTTCGATCATTGCCTGGCGCGGCATTGGCAGGACTATGCCGAGCAGCCATTGGCACAGTTCACCCACGGGTTCTATCAGGTGTTGCTGGCCGAGCCTGAGCTGCCGGGGCGTTTGGCGCAGATTGCGCCGTTGATGGCGGCGGATGACTGGCTGGGGGCTTATGGAGATTTCGCGACGCTGGAGCAGGTGTTCAAGGGTATCGCCCGGCGCTTGTCGCGGCCTGAGGGGATGGCGGGGGTGATGGGCGAGTTGGACGAGTTGTATGAGCCGTTACTGGCGGACTTTCGTGAGTTTTATCCGCAGTTGCAGGCATTTGCGGCCGGCCGTTGATGATGTGTCAGCAGACCCGGCCTCTTCGCGCCGAACCGCCGCGAAGAGGCCGGTACTGATTTCAACAGACCATCAGGCCGCACGTGCCTGTCGGCGAGGCGCCACCTCGATTTCTTCAGCACCGAACAGCGCCATATGAATGGCCTGCTGCGCCTGTAAGGCCAGGACCGCACGTTCTTTTTCCAGGCTGTCGATCGGTGGCAACAGGTGAATCTGCACCTGCCCACGCGGCTGAGCAAACAAACGCATCAAGTGCGACAGCAGGTCATCATCGCCAATGAACGGCGCGATCGAGTCGACCTCACCTTCACGCAAGTACTGAATCGCCACCGGCTGCACCGGCGTCCCCTGGTCAATCGCACCCGCCAGCAGGCGGCCATGGAAGGTGCGCAAGCTGCGCCCATCGGTGGTGGTGCCTTCGGGGAAAATCAGTAAAGGCCGCTGCTGAGCCAATTGCGCGCTGATCTGCTCACGCAGGCGTTGGCCATCACCACCGCCGCGGCGAATGAACAACGTCCCGGCTTTCTCTGCCAGCCAGCCCGCCAATGGCCAGTGACGAACCTCGGCCTTGGACAGAAATGACAGCGGAGTGAGCATGCCCAGCAGCGGAATGTCAGTCCAGGACACGTGGTTGCCGATCCACAACATGGGGCGTTGCGGTAACTCGCCGATCACCTGCACCTCAAAGGGCAGGGCGGCGACCAGCCGTTGCATGAAAAACTGGCTCCAGCGCTGGCGTCGCTCGATCGACATCTCCAGCCCCAGGCGTTCGCGTACAGCCGCCACGCTAGCCATGCCAGCGCCGAGCAACAGCACCATCAGCAACCGGGCCAGGCGGGCGATCACCCGCAGCCGCAGCATCAGACCGCTGCCTTGAAGTGGCGGGCGTAGCGCGGGCAGAGATCGTCGCGCTTGAGCAGGATGAACACGTCGGCGACTTGGAAGTCTTCGTCCCAGCAGGGCTCGCCGCAGATCTTCGCGCCCAGGCGCATGTAGGCCTTGAGCAATGGCGGCATCTCGGCGATGACATTGTTCGGCAGGGCCAGGCTTGGCAGCGGCTTCTTCGGCTCGGCGCGCAAGTGTTCGGTGCACAGGTAGCGCTCACGCAGGCGCTGCATGATGGCGTGGGCCTGCACGCCGCCGTCCTGCATGGGGATGCTGGCGCAGCCCATCAGGTAGCTGTAATGGCCTTCGTTGAGGACTTCGGCCAGCTCGCCCCAGAGTACCGCAATGGTGCCGCCGTTGCGGTACTCGGCGGCGACGCAGGTGCGGCCCAGTTCGAGAATCGGGCCTTGCAGCTGCAGCAGGCCATGCAGGCTGAATTCTTCTTCGCTGTAGAAGCGACCCAGGCTGCTGGCGGCCTGGTGGTCGAGCAGGCGGGTGGTGGCGACCAATTCGCCCGTAGTCAGGTCGCGTACGCCAATGTGGCGGCAGTGGATATCGTAGTCATCCATGTCCAGGCCCTGTTCGGCGCCTTTGAGCTTGGCCTTGAATTCGGCGCTGAACACCTTGAAACGCAGAGCCTGTGCTTCCTGCAGGGCCGCAGCGCCGACCAGGCGTTCGGCTTGCAGACGGCGTTCAGTGCTGTTGTCGCCAGAGCGAGCGATCCGAGTCATTACGAGTCTCCATAAGCCAGCCATTAAGGGTTGCGGCCGGTCGGCTTTGTTGTGCAAAGTCAGCCTAGGTACGCCTGGTGTCACCTCGGTGAATCTTTGGTGATGCTTGCGTGACAGCCTTTTAAGGAGCGTCTGATGGCCTGGTTGCAACGACTTAACGACCCACTACGCCAACCCCTGGCCGCCAGCCTTGGGCAAACCTATGCCGCGCAGCTCGAACGCCTGGGCACCGTTGCGCCGTTCGAATTGGCGGTGCTCGGCGGGCGGGCCATGGCCACCCCGGGGCTGGCGTTCCTGATCGGCTATCAGGCGGCCTTGCGCGTGCTCTGGCCCAGCGCCCCGGCCGCGCTCGGCGCGTTGTGCGCCACCGAGCGGCGCAGCGTGCGTCCGGCAGATATGCACAGCCGCCTGGAGGGCTTGCGTGTGACCGGGCGCAAGGACTTCGTCACCGCCGGGCTCGAAGCTGAATGGCTGCTGGTGGCGGCGCGTTGCGAAGCTGCGGGCGAGTCTGCTCAGTTGAAGCTGGCGGTGGTTTACCCAGGTGAGCCGGGGGTAACCCTGGAGGCGTTGCCGACCCTGCCGCTGATGCCCGAAGTCGGCCATGCTCGCCTGACCTTGCAGCACGCCGCCTGCGAG
The DNA here is from genome assembly GCF_043104195.1 of Pseudomonas sp. xss_2. Lineage (NCBI taxonomy): Bacteria > Pseudomonadati > Pseudomonadota > Gammaproteobacteria > Pseudomonadales > Pseudomonadaceae > Pseudomonas > Pseudomonas sp. xss_2. The sequence goes on along the minus strand of NZ_JBICKL010000046.1, from coordinate 212,975 downwards.
CTGCTGGCGGGCGATGGCTGGGACGCCTACGTCAAGCCGTTCCGTTCTCTGGAAGATCTGTATGTACTGGCCGCTCTGGTGGCCTGGTTGTATGGCGTCGGCCAGGAAAGTGCCTGGCCCCAGGCGTTGCAACTGCGTCTGCTGGGCCTGCTCGGCGGCTGCGCTGAAGGTAGCCGGCAGTGCGCCGACAGTGTGGGCTGCCATCTGTTGTTAGGCGGCCTGTTCGCCCAGTTCCACGCCTTGCGTGGCGAGCTCGACCAAGCCTTGGCCGCAGGGCCTGAGCAGTGGGCGCAGTTGTGGCAGCGCGACCAGGGCGTGCTGGCCCTGGCCACTGCCGCACGGGATAAGCGCTTGGCCAAGGCCTGGGCCGCCGTCGGACTGTCATGAAACGCTGCCAGGCTCGCCTGATCGTAGATGAGAGGGCGGGGCATGCGCGTGTTTCGCGGTGGGCTGTGGCTGCTGTCGCTGCTGGCCTGTGCGGCGCCAGCGCAGGACTGGCCTGTACCTGACTGGCAAAGCCAACCTACTGCCATCGACTGGCGGCCCGTCGACGACTATGCCTTCCCCGAACGCAACGAGACCGAGCGCAGTGGCGTGCGTAGCGATGCACTGCTGATCATTCGTGATGGCCGCATCCTGTATGAGCGCTACTACGCGCCGACTGCAGCCAATACCTCGCACTTGACTTGGTCGGTGAGCAAAAGCGTGCTGGCCACGCTGCTCGGCGTAGCTTATGGCCAACAGCGGTTCCGGCTAGAAGATCAGGCAGCGCGCTTCTACCCACCTTTGGCCAAGCACCCTGAGCTGCGCCTGGTCGATCTGTTGCACTGGGCAAGCGGCCTGGCCTGGCAGGAGGATTACGAATACGCCCCGCTGAAATCTTCGGTGGTGGCCATGCTCTATACCCGCGGTCGCCAGGATATGGCGGCCTACACGGCGGCAATGGCTGCTGACCAGGCGCCAGGCCAGCGCAGTCGCTATTCCAGCGGCGACAGCAACCTGCTGGCCGCTGCCTTGCGCGGGATGCTCGACCCGCAGCAGTACGCCAGCTACCCCTGGCAAGCGCTGTTCATCCCGCTGGGCATCGACAGTGCCGTGTGGGAACGCGATCGCGCCGGGACCTTTGTCGGCTCCTCCTATCTGTACCTGAGCGCCCGCGACTTGGGACGCATCGGTTTGCTGATGCTCCGGGAAGGTCGGTGGCAAGATCGGCAATTGCTACCCGTCGATTGGGTCGCCTTCAATCGAGCACTGTTTGCTCATGCGCAAGCTATCGAGGGTGAGGCCAACCCGGGCGGCCACTGGTGGCTCAACCGACCAGTGCCGGGCCATCCGCCACCCTGGCCAGACGCCCCGCAAGATGTGTACGCCGCGCTCGGCCACTGGGGGCAGGCGCTGTATGTACTGCCGAGCCAGAAACTGGTGGTGGTGCGCTATGGCGATGATCGCGATCGCAGCTACAGCCACAACGCGTTGCTCAAGCGGGTCCTGGCGGCGGTGGCTGGGGAGGGTAGATGAGGCGCGTGCTGTGGCTGTTAGTTGCCTTGCTGCTGGCGTGGACCTGGCATGAGCGGCAAGCGCTAGCGGACTTCCCGGGGATTCTCTCAGCCTACTCGGCCAAGGAGTACTGCTCGTGCCGCTTCGTCATGGGCTTGGACGAGCACTACTGTCGAGTTTATGTGCAGCAGTACCTGCCGCTCACTCGCCTGCAAGAGGACAGCGCCACCCGTTTGGTTATCGCCGAGGGCCTTGGCCGCAGCAATCAAGCCGCTTGGCAGGGCCCGCGTGAGGGCTGCCGCTTGCTGCCGTGAAGGCGGGCGAGTAAGGTTGAACGCTTTGTTTCACAGGATTTTCCATGTTCAAGTTTGCCCGCCTCCTGCCTGCCCTGCTGCTGGCTTTGTGCCTGCCCGCTCACGCCAACTGGCACCTCGACGGCGAGTCGTCGCGCTTGTCATTTGTCACAGGCAAGAATGGCGACACCATCGAGGTGCATCGCTTCCTGGTGCTGCATGGCAAGGTCGACCGCAAGGGCACGGCAGGGCTGAGCATCGAGATGGATTCGGTGAGCAGCGGCATTCCACTGCGCGACGAGCGTATGCGCGATGGCTTGTTCGAGTTCGAGCGCTTCCCCGAGGCCACGGTCAAGGCGCAGATCGATCTACGCCCGATCAACGACCTGGCTGACGGTGCGCAGATCGAGTTGCGCTTGCCGGTCACCGTCACCCTGCACGGCCAGTCGCACAGCTACAACGCCCTGCTGCTGGCCACCCGTCTGGATGAGCGGCGTTTCCAGGTGGTCACCCTCGAACCGCTGATCCTGCGCGCCAGTGATTATGGTCTGCTGCCGGGCCTTGAGAGCCTGCGCAAATTTGCCAAGCTCAACTCGATCAACCCGTCGGTGCCGGTCAATGCGGTGCTGATCTTCACCGCCCGCTGACATGCCGGGGCCGGTCTTTCCCTGGCGCGATGGCAACCAGTTCGAACTGCTGATCGACGGCCCCGCGTTTTTTCCGCGCATGCTCACGGCGATCGTGCGCGCCCAGCACCAGGTTGACCTGGAGTTGTACCTGGTTGAGGCCGGTGCCTGTGCCGAGGCGGTAGTCGACGCGCTGGAGCAGGCAGCACGGCGAGGCGTGCGGGTGCGCTGCCTGTTCGATGACTATGGCTCATTGGCGTTTACCTCGGCACTGCGCGAGCGCTTGCTCAGCGCTGGGGTGCTGCTGCGCTGGTACAACCGGCTGAACTGGCGTCGCGGTTTTCGCAATCTTTATCGCGACCACCGCAAGCTACTGCTGGTCGATGAGCGCTGGGCGGTGGTGGGCGGGACCGGGGTCACCGATGAGTTCTGGACCCCGGACGCCGATGCCAGCGAATGGCACGAAGTGATGGTGCAGATGCAGGGGCCGATCGTCAGTGACTGGCAACTGTTGTTCGATCGCCAATGGCACGCCAACAACCGCCGCACGGCCTGGCGCCCGCCTGAGGGCTTCGGTCTGCCGCGCTTGCCGAAAGTGCCGGCGCAGGGTCAGGGCATGGGCCGGGTGGCCTACGCCGATGCCCGCCAGCACCGCGACATCCTCCATTCGCTGGTACGTGCGCTGAACAGCGGCCAGCGCCGGATCTGGCTGGCGACGCCGTATTTCCTGCCGACCTGGAGCGTGCGCCGCTCCCTGCGCCGGGCGGCGTCACGCGGGATCGATGTGCGTCTGCTGCTGACCGGCCCGCGCACCGATCACCCGTCGGTGCGCTATGCCGGTCATCGCTACTATCCGCGCTTGCTCCGCTCGGGGGTGCGCATCTTTGAGTATCAGCCGTGCTTTTTGCACCTGAAGATGGTGCTGATCGACGATTGGGTCAGCGTCGGCTCGTGCAACTTTGACCATTGGAACCTGCGCTTCAATCTGGAGGCCAATGTCGAGGCGCTCGACCCGCCCTTGACGGCGGCGGTGGCGGCCAGCTTCGAGCGGGATTTCCTCCTGAGCCAGGAGGTCGACCTGGATCACTGGAATGCGCGCCCGCTCTGGCGCCGGGTCAAGCAACGGGTGTGGGGATGGCTGGATCGGTTGGTGGTGTTGTTGCTCGATCGGCGCAGCTGAGCGCGGTTTTACCAGCTATCGTTGGCGTTCCTGCTGGCTTATTTAATGTGTCTGCACCAGCCTCTTCGCGGGGCCTGTGGGAGCGGGCTTGCCCCGCAATGAGGCCGGCACAGACACCCCAAACAGAGAGGTGCTTGCAATGACGGCAAAGAAAATTCTCATGCTGGTGGGCGACTACGTCGAGGATTACGAGGTAATGGTGCCGTTCCAGGCCCTGACCATGGTCGGCCATACCGTGCACGCAGTCTGCCCGGAAAAAATCGCCGGGCAGACCGTACGCACGGCGATCCATGACTTTGAAGGTGAGCAGACCTACAGCGAAAAACCTGGGCACAACTTTGCCCTGAACTTTGATTTCGTGCAGGTGCGAGCAGAAAGCTACGATGCCTTGGTGATCCCCGGTGGGCGTGCGCCTGAGTACCTGCGGCTGAATGAACAGGTGCTGGCTTTGGTCAAGGCGTTCGATCAGGCCAACAAACCGATTGCAGCGGTCTGTCACGGTGCCCAGCTTCTAGCTGCTGCCGGTGTGCTGGAGGGCCGGGAGTGCAGTGCCTATCCTGCCTGCGCGCCTGAGGTGAAGTTGGCTGGCGGCACGTTCATCGATATCGCGGTGGATCAGGCCCATGTCGAGGGCAATCTGGTTACGGCGCCCGCCTGGCCGGCACATCCTGCTTGGTTGGCGGCGTTTCTCAAGGTGCTCGGGACCAGGATTTCCTGACTGGCCGGCAGATCGCGATCAAAAAAAAACCGCCCATGTAGGGCGGTTCTTCTATACCCAGCGAAGTGGAGTTACTTAACTTCTACCGCCAGGCTTTCAGCGATCTTGCTCTGCCAAAGTGCGGGACCGGTGATGTGCACCGACTCACCGTTGCTGTCCACCGCGACGGTGACCGGCATGTCCTTGACCTCGAACTCGTAGATCGCTTCCATGCCCAGTTCGGCAAAGGCCAGCACCTTCGATTTACGGATCGCTTGAGCTACCAGGTAGGCAGCGCCGCCAACGGCCATCAGGTACACGGCCTTGTTGTCCTTGATCGCCTCGATCGCGGTCGGGCCGCGCTCGGACTTGCCGATCATGCCCAGCAGGCCAGTTTGCTCAAGGATCTGGCGAGTGAACTTGTCCATCCGCGTTGCGGTGGTCGGGCCGGCTGGGCCAACCACTTCGTCACCGACCGGATCGACTGGGCCGACGTAGTAGATGAAGCGGCCTTTCAGATCGACCGGCAGCTCTTCGCCACGGTTGAGCATTTCGACCATGCGCTTGTGCGCCGCATCGCGGCCAGTGAGCATCTTGCCGTTGAGCAGGATGGTCTCGCCCGGCTTCCAGCTGGCGACTTCTTCTGGGGTGATGTTGTCCAGGTTGACCCGGCGGGCGCTTGGACCGGCTTCCCAGACGATTTCCGGGTAGGCGTCCAGCGACGGCGCTTCCAGCTCGGCGGGGCCAGAACCGTCGAGCACGAAGTGAGCGTGACGGGTGGCGGCGCAGTTAGGGATCATGTACACCGGCAACGAGGCGGCGTGGGTTGGGTAGTCCATGATCTTGACGTCGAGCACGGTGGTCAGGCCGCCCAGGCCCTGGGCGCCGATGCCCAGTTGGTTGACCTTGTCGAACAGCTCCAGGCGGATCTCTTCGATGCGGTTCTGCGGGCCACGGGCCTTGAGCTCATGGATGTCGATGGATTCCATCAACACTTCCTTGGCCATGACCGCGGCTTTCTCGGCGGTGCCGCCGATGCCGATGCCGAGCATCCCAGGCGGGCACCAGCCAGCGCCCATGGTCGGCACGGTCTTCAGGACCCAGTCGACGATCGAGTCGGATGGGTTGAGCATGGCCATTTTCGACTTGTTTTCCGAGCCGCCGCCCTTGGCTGCGACATCGACTTCGACCTTGTCGCCAGGGACGATCGAGTAGTGGATGACGGCCGGGGTGTTGTCCTTGGTGTTCTTGCGAGCACCGGCCGGGTCGGCCAGGATCGAGGCGCGCAGGACGTTTTCAGGCAGGTTGTAGGCGCGACGCACACCTTCGTTGATCATGTCGTCGACGCTCAGGGTGGCGCCGTCCCAACGCACGTCCATGCCGACGCGCACGAACACGGTAACGATACCGGTGTCCTGGCAGATCGGGCGGTGGCCAGTGGCGCACATGCGCGAGTTGATCAGGATCTGGGCGATCGAATCGCGCGCAGCAGGCGACTCTTCACGCAGGTAGGCCTCGTGCATCGCCTGGATGAAGTCGACGGGGTGGTAGTACGAGATGAATTGCAGGGCGTCGGCAACGCTCTGAATCAGGTCGTCTTGCTTGATCACGGTCATGCAGCGCGCTCCTCTTAAAGACGGGAACATTCGTAAAGGCTTTTCGACGCTGCACACCTGCGCGTCGAAACGCCTGGCAAGGCGTCGGCAGGTCAGGCCGACGCAAAAAAGGCGCGGCAGTATAGCGCGCATCGGTGGCCGAAACACCTGCGGGTGGTCTGGACCATGGTCGGCAAGCGACGGGCACCCTTTTTGCTGCCGCTGCCCGCTTGCCTTAGAGTGGCGCTGTAGACCCGGAGAAATGATGACCATGGCTGAACTCAGTGTCGGCGAGCGCCGCTGGACGGTGCCCACTGGCAGCAACCTGCTCGATGCCTTGAACGAGGCGGGGTTGAATGTGCCCTACAGCTGCCGCGCCGGCAGTTGTCACGCTTGCCTGGTACATTGCCTGGAGGGGCAACCGGCGGATGCCTTGCCCGAAGCCCTGGCACTGGAAAAACATGCACAGGGTTGGCGCCTGGCCTGCCAGTGCCGGGTAGTGGGCGACTTGCGCGTGGCGGTGTTCGACCCGCTGCAGGAGGGGATTCCCGCGCAGGTCTGCGCGATGGACTGGTTAGGTGATGTGTTGCGCTTGCGCCTGCGGCCCGAGCGGGTGCTGCGTTACCAGGCCGGCCAGCATGTGGTGCTGTGGAACGGTTCGGTCGCGCGGCCTTATTCGCTGGCAAGCCTGCCGGGTGAAGATGATTTTCTCGAGTTTCATATCGACTGCCAGCGGCCAGGGGCTTTTTGCGACAGGGCCCGTGGGCTGCAAGTGGGTAATGTGTTGCGCCTGGGCGAGCTCAGAGGCGGGGCGCTGCATTACGACCCCGATTGGCAGGCGCGACCGCTCTGGTTGCTGGCGGCGGGTACAGGGCTTGCGCCATTGTGGGGCATCCTGCGTGAGGCTTTGCGGCAGGGGCATCGGGGTGAAATCAGGGTGATGCATGTGGCGCGTGACCACGCAGGGCATTACCTGGCCGAGACGCTGGAGGCTATTGAAGGGGTGGCTGTCGAGCGGGTGCTGGCGCAGCAGCTGGATGAATCACTGTCGGCATTGCGGCCGTCGTCACGGCAGACCGTGGCGCTGGTGTGCGGCTCGCCGGGGAGTGTGGAGCGGTTTGCGCGGCGGCTGTTTATTGCGGGGGTGCCGAGGAATCAGGTGTTTGCCGATGTGTTTGTCGAGCATGCCTGATTTTTTGCGGTGTTCATGCGGGCCTCTTCGCGGGGCAAGCCCGCTCCCACAGAAAACCTGCTGCCCTTGAGTTCAGTGGGTTGTCTGTGGGAGCGGGCTTGTCCCGCGAAAGGGCCGCAGAGCGGCCCCTTCGCAGGCTATCAGCCGACCAGCGGATCACCGACATGCAGGATCTTCATGCCGTTGGTGCCACCAATGGTGTGGTAGCTGTCGCCCTTGGTCAGGATGACCCAGTCACCTTGCTCGACCAGGCCGCGCTTGAGCAGCTCATCGACCGCCGCTTGGCTGACCTTGTCGGCCGGCAGCGAAGCCGGGTCGAACGCGATCGGGTAGACGCCGCGGAACATCGAGGCGCGCGCTTGGGTAGCGCGGTGCGGCGACAGGGCGAAGATCGGCACGTGCGAACGCAGGCGCGACATGATCAGCGGGGTGTAGCCACTTTCGGTGAGGGCGATGATCGCCTTGACGCCGGGGAAGTGGTTGGCGGTGTACATCGCAGCCAGCGCGATGCTTTCGTCGCAGCGCTCGAAGGTGGTGTGCAGGCGGTGGCTGGATTTCTGGTTGGTCGGGTGCTTCTCGGCACCCTGGCAGATCCGCGCCATGGCCTGGACCGCCTCGATCGGGTAAGCACCGGCGGCGCTTTCGGCCGAGAGCATGACCGCGTCGGTGTTGTCGAGCACGGCGTTGGCCACGTCGGACACTTCTGCGCGGGTCGGCATCGGGTTCTGGATCATCGACTCCATCATCTGGGTCGCGACGATCACCGCTTTGTTGTTGCGGCGGGCGTGCTGGATGATCTTCTTCTGGATACCGATCAGTTCGGCGTCGCCGATTTCCACACCCAGGTCACCACGGGCGACCATGACGGCGTCGGAGGCGGCGATCAGGGCGTCGAGGGTCTCGTCGTCGGCCACGGCTTCGGCGCGCTCGATCTTGGCCACCAGCCAGGCGCTGCCGCCGGCTTCGTCACGCAGCTTGCGGGCGTATTCCATGTCCTTGGCATCGCGCGGGAAGGACACGGCCAGGTAGTCCAGGTCCATTTCTGCGGCCAGCTTGATGTCGGCCTTGTCTTTTTCGGTCAGGGCCGGTGCGGTCAGGCCGCCGCCTTTGCGGTTGATGCCTTTGTGGTCCGACAGCGGGCCACCGACGATCACCACGCAGTGCAGGGCATCGGCAGTGGCGGTCTCGACGCGCATGACCACGCGGCCGTCATCGAGCAGCAGTTCGTCACCGACGCCGCAGTCCTTGACCAGGTCGGGATAGTCGATACCGACGATGTCCTGGTTGCCTTCGGTCAGCGGGTGGACGGTGGAGAAGGTGAAGGGGTCACCGATCTTCAGTTCAATGCGCTTGTTGCTGAACTTGGCGATGCGGATCTTCGGACCCTGCAGGTCGCCCAGCAGTGCGACATGGCGACCATTCTTGGCAGCGATCTCGCGGATCAGGCGAGCGCGGGCCTTGTGCTCGTCCGGAGTGCCGTGGGAGAAGTTCAGGCGTGCCACGTCCAGGCCGGCCAGGATCAATTGCTCGATCACTTCCGGCGAGTTGCTGGCGGGGCCAAGGGTGGCGACGATTTTGGTACGGCGGATGGTCATGCACAGACTCCTATAGTGAAGCGCAGCGAAAGGCTACTCCTCAATTGCGCTGTAGTCATTGTTCCGTTGCACTACCTTGCATCCTGCACGGGTGGCATTTGAACGGTGGGGGTATCCTTGCAAATGCCTGTGAAGATTTGCCGTATCTGGCCGATACACTGCCTAGCAAAGGAGATTCCCCATGCGAGCCCTGATCGTTTTAGCTGTCGCGGCCAGTGTCGTCGGCTGCACCCGGTGGTCGATGGACCATCATCTGAACAATGCCTACCGTGCCTATGATCGCGGCGACTGCCAGCGGGTCATGCTGGAGCTGTCCCAGGTCGATCGCACCAGTCGCGCCCGGCCGTTCATCCACCCGGAAGTGTCGCTGTTGCGGGGCCAGTGCCTTGAGCGGCAAAAGCTCTACGTCGATGCTGCCCAGACCTATGAATACTTGATCCAGCGTTACCCGCAAAACGAGTACGCCTACCGTGCCCGTGCACGCCTGCAGACCCTTGAAAAGCTGGGGCATTACCGCATTGGCGAAGCAGCGGCGGTCAACCCGGTCAGGACTAGCCCTTGGCGTTAACACCAATGTGTCCTTGATTTCACGAGATTTGCACTGCGTGCTGGGCTAATCTGTCTCTTAGATGTAACAGCAACCGCCAGTACCTCGTATTCCTGGCCCGGGTACGGACAACCATTGCGATCATGTTCATTCAGCGCCACATCCAACGTCACCAGCTGCCTTGTGTGCTCAAGGTGTACAACCGCTTTACCGATCAAGAGATCGGCTACCTGGGCAATGCCTCGGAAGACGGACTGATGTTGATCAGCACTTTACCGATCTTGGTCGGGCCGGACTTCGAATTGCAGCTGCGGGTGCCGTTGGCGGGCGGTGGGCATCAGTTCATCAATCTCACCGCCAGTTGCCTGTGGTGCCGCGAAGACCAGACGCCCGGACATTACGACTCGGGCTTCATGCTGTTGCAGGCGCCGCGCGAGTACGACGACTTCGTGCATTCTCTTCGTGACTTCTTCAGTTTTCGCCCTGCCAACGCCTCGGCCTGAGGCATGTGGACACATCGTGCCAGGATTGGGGATTCGATTTAGCGGCGCAGGCCGCTAGACTCACGGTCGACCTAGCTACAGGAAGACCCCGTGACCTCCAGCATCTTCTGGCACGACTACGAAACCACCGGAATCAATCCGCGCTGCGACCGCCCGTTGCAGATGGCGGGTGTGCGCACTGATTTTGAACTCAACGAAATCGACGCGCCGGTCAACCTCTATTGCCGCCCCTCGGACGATATCCTGCCGCACCCGGCGGCGTGCCTGGTCACCGGTATCACCCCGGCGGAACTGGCCAGCAAAGGGCTGTGCGAAGCTGAGTTCATGACCCGCGTGCATGAGCAGCTGGTGCGCCCCGGCACCTGCGGCGCGGGCTACAACACCTTGCGTTTCGATGACGAGGTCACCCGCTACAGCCTCTACCGCAACTTCTTCGACCCCTATGCCCGTGAATGGCAGGGCGGCAACAGCCGCTGGGATCTGATCGACATCGTGCGCACCGCCTATGCCCTTCGTCCTGAGGGGATTGTCTGGCCGCAGCAGGACGGTCGCACCAGCTTGCGCCTGGAATTGCTCAGCAAGGCCAATGGCATCGATCACGGCCATGCGCACGAGGCGCTTTCCGACGTGCGGGCAACCATTGCGTTGGCGAGACTGATCCGTGACAAACAGCCCAAGCTGTATGACTGGCTGTTTGAGTTGCGCAGCAAGCACAAAGTCATGGAGCACATTCGCCTGTTGCAGCCGTTGGTGCATATCTCGGGGCGCTTTTCCGCCGAGCGCAATTATATTGGCGTGGTCTTGCCATTGGCCTGGCACCCGCGCAACCGCAATGCACTGATTGTGTGCGACCTGCACTTGGAAACCTTACCTTTAATACGGGAAAGCGCCGAAACATTACGTGAGCGGTTATACACTCGGCGCGATGATCTCAGCGCCGGGCAATTACCGGTGCCACTGAAGTTGGTGCATATCAATCGCTGCCCAGTACTGGCGCCATTGAAGGTGTTGCGACCGGCCGATCAAGCACGGCTGGGTATTGACCTGGCAATGTTGCAATCACGTGGCGAGGCCTTGGCCAGTCAACAGAGCAGTTGGCAAGATAAGCTCGAACACATTTACAGCGGGGAAGAATTCCCGCCGTGCGAAGATCCCGAACAACAATTGTATGACGGTTTTATCGGTGATCGCGATCGGCGCCTGTGCGAACAGGTGCGGGTGGTCGACCCAGCGCAACTGGGTCGTTCGCAGTGGATGTTCGATGACCCGCGGCTACCTGAGTTGTTGTTCCGCTACCGCGCGCGAAATTTCTTTGAAACATTGAATGAGCAGGAGCAGCAACGCTGGCTGCTATTTTGCCAGCAGCGGTTGAGCGATCCGCGCTGGGGCGCGCCCAACACCCTGGGTGACTTCGAGCAGGCTTGCCAGAGCAGTTGGGCCACGGCCGACGAGGCGGGGCGCCGCGTGCTGGAGGCCTGGCAGGTGCATGTCCAACAACTGAAGACGCAGTTGCAGCTGTAATGTGATTGAGCAAATAAAAACGCCGGCATCAGCCGGCGTGTTTTGCAAAGCGGGTCGCAGACATATTAGTCCAGCAGGGTCGCCCAGCTTTCAACCACATCGCCACCCCATTTGGCTTTCCACTCTTTCAGGGTTTTGTGGTTGCCGCCTTTGGTTTCGATCACTTCACCGTTGTGCGGGTTTTTGTATTGCTTGACCTTACGCGCACGCTTGGTGCTGGTGGTCTTGGCGGCGCCACGTGGGGCTTTGCTCAGTTTGGCTTCTGGGTCGAGCAGGGCAATTACGTCACGCAGCGACTTGGAGTATTCGCCCATCAGGGTGCGCAGCTTGCCTTCGAATTCCAGCTCTTTTTTCAGCTTGTCATCTTGCGACAGGTTGGCCAGACGCGCTTGCAGTTCTTTGATGGCTTCTTCGGTAGCGCGGTATTCGTTGATCAGGGACATGGCGTGTTCCTTAATGCATGTTCAGAGAGACAGTGTGGGCCAATAATAGACAGGCGATTCTCGCAAGTAAACAATTAATCAGGTAATAAACTGTAATCGACTCGGCAATAACAAGATTCTTTGGTTAAGAAAAATTTACATATGACTTGCCGGTCTCATCAGAACCGATGTGCTTAAGGTCTAATTGTCGCGGCGGCGGCTGCAGGGCTGGCCCGGTCCGGGCAGGCGCCGATGATTACTGCGTTTTTCCTGGCAGCTCGTTAGAATATGCGCCTTTGCGAAGTTCTTGGAGTCTCCCTCATGCGCACCTATCGACTGGTGATTGCCTGCCCCGACCGTGTCGGCATCGTGGCGAAAGTCAGTAATTTCCTGGCCTTGTACAATGGCTGGATCAACGAAGCCAGCCACCACTCCGACGAGCAGAGCGGTTGGTTCTTCATGCGTCATGAGATCCGTGCCGAGTCGCTGCCGTTTGGCATCGAGGCGTTCCGTGAAGCCTTCGCGCCTATCGCCGAAGAGTTCTCGATGATCTGGCGCGTGACTGACTCTGCGCAGAAAAAACGCGTGGTGCTGATGGCCAGCCGCGAGTCGCACTGCCTGGCGGACTTGTTGCACCGCTGGCACACCGATGAGTTGGATTGCGATATCCCCTGCGTGATTTCCAACCACAATGACCTGCGCAGCATGGTCGAGTGGCACGGTATTCCGTTCTTCCACGTTCCGGTCGATCCAAAGGATAAACAGCCGGCGTTCGCCGAAGTGTCGCGCCTGGTCGAAGAGCATGGCGCCGATGTGGTGGTGCTGGCGCGTTACATGCAAATCCTGCCGCCGCAGTTGTGCGAGCAGTTTGCTGAGCGGGTGATCAACATCCACCACAGCTTCCTGCCGTCCTTCGTCGGCGCAAAGCCTTATCACCAGGCGGCACTGCGTGGGGTCAAGCTGATCGGCGCGACCTGCCACTACGTTACCGAAGAACTGGATGCCGGCCCGATCATCGAGCAGGACGTGGTTCGCGTTAACCATGCCGACAGCATCGAAGACATGGTCCGCTTTGGGCGTGACGTCGAGAAAATGGTATTGGCGCGCGGCCTGCGTTATCACCTGGAAGACCGCGTCCTGGTGCATGGCAACAAGACCGTGGTGTTCGATTAAGCAAGAGGGCGGGCCGATGGCTGATCCACGCGACAAGGCCGGCGCCAAGGCGCCACCCACCTTGGGCGAAGGCTGCCTGGCCCGCTTCGACCCCGAGGCGCTAAGCGCCGAGGATGGCACCGAATTCCCCGGCGCCGCCGCCCTGTGGCGCCAGCTCAACCCGCCTGATGGCGCCGCCAGCGCTCCAGCAGCGGACGCGCCAGCAGGCAAACGAACACCGGGCCGCCCGCCAGCAGATAAAAGTAGTAGGTAACCGCGCGCCAGATCAGGATCGCGGCGGCCGCGGTCGAGCTGCCCACCAACGGCGTCAACAGGCTCGCCGAGGTCAGCTCGGCGGCACCTGCGCCACCTGGCAGCAGGCTGAACTGGCCGGCGCTGAGCGAGAGCATCTGCACCAGGAAGCTCGGTATCCACGACAGCTCCACGCCCAATCCGCGCAATACCAGGTACAGCACGCTGTAGCGCAGGCTCCAATGCACACAGGTCAGGCTGAACACCAGCGCCAAGGTCCGTTTGGGTAGCCGCCAGGTTTCGGCCAGGGCATGCACGAAATGCAGCACCTTGCGCGCCCAGCGCCGGCGTCGATGCACGGCCATGCCCAGTCGCCGCAAAAGCCGGCCATTGAAGCGCATGACGGCGCGCCGATAGCGCAGCAGGCCCACCACACACCCCAAGGCGATACACAGCATCAGCGCGCTGCCCAGCAGCATGCTTTCTTGACTGTGTCCCAGGCTGTGGAATAGCGCATAACCGGCGATGGCCAGCATGGCGCAGAAGAAGAACAGCAAATCGTTCAACTGATCCATGGCGAACACCGCGCCACTGCGCGCTGGGCCGATCCGTTCACGTGCCAGCAGGGCCATCAAGGTCAAGGGGCCGCCGCTGCCTGCGGGGGTGGTGCAGATGGCGAACTCGGTGGCCATGATTACCCCAAGGCTGCGCACCCGGCCTAATTGAGCGCCTTGCTGGCCGAGTAGCAGGCGCAGGCGCAGGGCATTGATAATCCAGCACAGCAGGATCATCCCCAGCAGCGTCAGCATCAGTTCAGGGGCGAAGGTTTTCAGTCTTGGCAGCAACTCGCTGCCCCCCAGCAGGGCTGGCACCAGCACGGCGAACAGCAGCGCCAGGGCCAACCAGCCGAGGCGATTCATGCTGCGATCTGGCGTTCGAGCCAGGCCGACTTGGTCAAGGGTTGGCGACCTTGCGCCATCAGCGTTTGCAGTGCGTTTAGCCAATAGTTTCGAGAGCTGGGGTGGCGCATGTCGACAGGATGCAGGCCCAGGCGCACGGTCGACGCTTCATGCCAACGTCGCCGCTGCCAGTCGCAAACCACTCGTGACAGGCCTCGGCGCCAGGCGCTGCGGGCGCTCCAGACCAATCCAGGGGCTTCGATCGCGGTGAACTCAGGCAAGCGGTACAGGTGCTGTGGTGTGCTGGTATAGCGCAACGGCAACTGGCGCAGCGCCTGGCGCGTGCCTTCGCTCATCAACCAGGCCGGGGCAACGAAGCCTGCCACCGGCCAGCCCTGGTTATTGAACAGCTCAAGCCCAGCTTGCAGGCGTTGCATCGCCTGGGCTTGATCGAGCCCGTAGAACTCGCCTTCATGGGTGTAGATCCGGCGCATGAAATAGTCGCGGCTGCTGCGTGGCGGCGGGCCGTCGTCGGCATGGTAATAGCCATGCAGGGCCAGCTCGTCACCTTGGCGCAAGCGTCGCTCGAGCAGTTGGCAGAAGCTGGGTGAACGGCTCAGGGGGTTGCGACGATGAAAGTCCGGGACCACCAGCCACGTCATGGGCACATCGCCCAGTTGGTCGACGGCCTCGACGAAGGGCTGGTAGTCGGGCCAGGTCTCGGGGGCAACATCGTGCAACACCAGCATCAGGCTGCGTGGGCTAGGATTGGCCGGTTCAGGCATGGGCGCGGACCTGTGGCTGGTGGCCGAGAACCGCCTGGTAGTGCTGCAGCAGGCCGTTGACCACGTTGTCCCAGGAATAATGCTGCTCGACATGCCGGCGCGCCTGCAGGCCCAGTTTGCGCACGCCGTCTTCGAAGACTTCGCGTACGGTCGCCGCCATTGCCAGGCTGTCGTTCGGCGCGCAGAGGCGGCCACATTGCTCGTTGACGATCTCGCTAAACGCGCCGGCACGCACTGCCACCACTGGGGTGGCGCTGGCCATGGCCTCAAGGATGACCAGACCGAAGGTTTCCTGGTCGCCGGCGTGCACCAGCAGGTCGGCGCTGGCGATCAGCCGGGCGACTTCCTGTGGGGCGCAGAACTGATTGATCACACTGACGTTGTCCGGCACGTTGGCCGGCATCCCTGAGCCCACCAGCAGCAGGTGATAGTGGCGGCCCAGCTGGCGCATGCAGTCGAGCAGGACCGGCAGGTTCTTCTCGCGCGAACCGCGCCCGGCGAACACCAGCAGGCGGGTGGTGTCGGCGATGCCCAGTTCAGCACGCAGACGGCTGTCGCGATGTTCGGGGTTGAAGGTTGTGAGATCGACGCCCAACCGCTGTACGTGCACTTCCCTGACGCCGAGCCTGCGCAGTTTATCGGCCATCACCTGGCTTGGCGCCAGGACCCGGTCGAAGTTGCCGTAGAGCTTGCTGACGTAGGCTTCGACATTGGGCGTGAACCAGTTGCCCATGCGGTTGCCGACCAGCAGCGGCAGGTCGGAGTGGTAGAAGCCGATCACCGGCACCTCAAGCTTGCGCCGCGCCTCCAGTGCCGCCCAAGCGGTCAAATAGGGGTCGCCCACTTCAATCAAGTCGGGTTGCAGTTCGCGCAGTACGTTGCACCAAGGCGCCAGGCGGACCGGGAAACGGTAGCCTTTGCCAAACGGCAGGGGCGGGGCGGGGACTTGGTACACGCCATCGGTATGGCTGGCGCTGGCGCCGGGGATCAACAGGCTGTGACGTACGCCAGGCATGGCATCGAGGCGGCGGTGTTTGGCATCAAGATAGGTACGTACGCCGCCGCTGGCCGGGGCGTAGAACATGGTGATGTCAGCAATGTGCACGATCAGCATCCCTCCGGGATCGTCTTCGGGTCTGTCATCCGGCTGAAGCAGCCGGCGATGACGCGCCTAAAGGTTGACCTCTCAGAAGAATAGTTTGTTCGATCGAGGTTTGGAGGGCGGTGCTGGAAACAGAGTCGCCCGTTTCCCAGGCAAGCCCGCTTACATAGACCGCTCAGGCCGTGAAGCCGGTGCGGTCCCTGTAGGAGCGGGCTTGCCCGCGAAACGGGCGACGCGCTAGCTCAATTTAGATGCGGAAACTGCCCACCAACTGCTTCAGTCGACCCGCCTGCTGCTCCAGGTCCGAACATGCCCGCAGGGTAGCCTGCAAGTTCTCCACGCCCTCCTGGTTGAGCATGTTGATCTCGCTGATATCCATGTTGATCGACTCGACCACCGCCGTCTGCTCCTCGGTCGCCGTCGCCACCGACTGGTTCATGCCGTCGATTTCGCCAATGCGCACGGTGACGCTTTCCAAGCGCTCGCCGGCTTGGTTGGCGATCTGCATGCTGTCCTGGCTGTGCCGCTGGCTCTGGCCCATGGTCTCGACCGATTCCCGCGCGCCGACTTGCAGCTCCTCGATCATGGTCTGTACCTGTTGCGCCGATTCCTGGGTGCGGTGGGCCAGGTTACGGACCTCATCGGCCACCACCGCGAAACCACGACCGGCCTCGCCAGCGCGCGCCGCTTCGATCGCGGCGTTCAACGCCAGCAGGTTGGTCTGTTGCGAAATGCTGGTGATCACTTCCAGAATCTGGCCGATGTTGACCGTCTTGCTGTTGAGCGTCTCGATATGGCCGCTGGAGGTAACGATCAGGTCCGACAGGCGATTCATCGCCTCGATGTTGCGATCCACGACCTGCTGCCCTTCTTCGGCGAGCAAGCGCGCGGAGCTGGCGTGTTGCGAGGCCTGGGCGGCGTTACCGGCAATCTCCTGAGCGGCGGCGCCGAGCTCGTTGATGGCCGCAGCGACGCTGTTGGTGCGGTTGGATTGCTCGTCGGAGTTGCTCATCGACGAGTTGGAGGCGCTGATCACCCGCAACGCCACCTCGTTGACTTGCTCGGTGGCCGAGGACACTTCGCGGATCGAGCCGTGGATACGCTCGACGAACCGGTTGAAGGCGCTGCCGAGGATGCCGAATTCATCCTGGCTATGGATGGTCAGGCGCTTGGTCAGGTCGCCTTCGCCCTGGGCGATGTCTTCCATGGCGCGGGTCATGGTCAGCAACGGTTGCATCAAGACCCGGATCAGCAGGCCCAGCAGGCCAATGATGATCACCACCGCCACTACAGTGGCGATCACCGCCGAGGTGCGGAAGGTACTGAGCATCGAGAAGGCTTTGTCTTTGTCTACCGACAGGCCGATGTACCAGTTGGCCGAAGGCAGGCCCTTGATCGGGGTGAAGGTCAACAGGCGCGTCTGGCCGTCGGCTTGCACTTCGGTCAGCTCACCGGAGAGTTTCGGCGTATTGTGCGGGAACTGGTCGGCCAGCGATTTCATCACCAGGTCTTTGTCCGGGTGGACCAGGATCTTGCCTTGGTCATTGACCAGGAAGGCGTAGCCCATGCCGCCAAAGTTCAGCGAGTTGATGATTTCGACCAAGCCGTCGAGGGCCAGGTCGCCACCGACCACGCCAACCGAGCTGGACACCTTGCTGAGAATGCCGATGACCATCTTGTTGGTGGTCAGGTCGATGTAGGGTTCGGTAAGAATCGCACCGCTGGCATTCATGCCGTCCTTGTACCAGGGGCGGGTGCGCGGGTCGTAGCCGTCGGGCATCTGCGAGTCCGGACGGACGCTGAAGCCACCGTCGACCTTACCCAGATAAACAGTGAGGAAGCTTGAGATCAGCGCGTTCTGGCCCATCAGGGTTTCGGCGTTGCTCGGCTGCTGGGCGATGTTCTGCGCCAGGTTCTCGACCAACTTGATGCGACCATCGAACAGGTTGCGGATGTTGGTCGAAGTGGACTTACCCATTTCAGCCAGATAATTCTCCAGGTCCTGGCGAATCGCATTACGCTGGAGGTAATCGTTGTAGAGAGTGAAGAGGCTGAAGGCGAGCATCACGATCAGTGAGGCGGCCAAGAGGATCTTATGGCTGAAACGTAGGCTTTTGTTCATGGCGTAATCGGTTCCGCTAAGGTATTTATCGGGTCGTTCGCACAAAGAGCTGGTAAACAGTGCAACAAGTCCCGCTAGTCCTTTTTTGGGATGTTCCTGTCTTAAGGGTGAATATCACCCAGAGATATCGGCCGTTATCGGGCAAAGCTTGAGCAGAGGATGAAACAAGATGTCGGATTCTTCGCAAATAGTTGTAGGAGCAGGCCCTGATGGCCAGCCTGTCAGCCAAGCCATGCGCCTGGCCAACCGACATGGCTTGGTGGCAGGTGCGACGGGGACCGGCAAGACCGTGACCTTGCAGCACCTGGCCGAGGTGTTCAGTGATGCCGGGGTGGCAGTCTTTGCCGCCGATGTAAAGGGCGACTTGTGCGGCCTGGGCGCGGCAGGCGCGCCGCAGGGCAAGGTGGCCGAGCGAATCGCTGGCATGCCGTGGTTGGGCCATACCCCCAAAGCGTATCCGGTGACCTTGTGGGATATCGCCGGACAGTCGGGTCATCCATTGCGCACCACCCTCAGCGAAATGGGGCCGCTGCTGCTGGGCAACTTGCTCGAGCTGACCGACAGCCAGCAGGCGGCACTGTACGCGGCGTTCAAGGTGGCCGATCGCGATGGCCTGTTGCTGCTCGATCTGAAAGACCTCAAGGCCCTGCTCAACCATCTCAAAGACAACCCGCAGGTGCTCGGCGAAGACAGCGCGTTGATGACCAGTGGCTCGACCCAGGCGCTACTGCGGCGTCTGGCGACCTTGGAGCAGCAGGGCGCCGAAGCGCTGTTCGGTGAGCCGGCGCTGCAGCTTGAGGACCTGTTGCAGCCTGATGCTCAAGGGCGCGGGCGCATACATCTGCTCGATGCCAGCCGCTTGGTGCACGAAGCGCCGAAGGTGTACGCGACCTTCTTGTTGTGGTTGCTGGCCGAATTGTTCGAGCAACTGCCAGAACGTGGCGATGTTGACAAACCGGTGCTGGCGCTGTTCTTCGATGAAGCGCATTTGTTGTTCAATGACACGCCCAAGGCCCTGCAGGATCGCTTGGAGCAAGTCGTGCGCTTGATTCGCTCCAAAGGCGTTGGGGTGTACTTCGTTACCCAGTCGCCCGGTGATTTGCCCGATGCGGTACTGGCCCAGTTGGGCTTGCGCATTCAGCATGGGTTGCGGGCGTTCACCGCCAAGGAGCAGAAGTCGCTCAAGGCTGTGGCCGACGGCTTTCGGCCTAACCCTGCCTTCGATTCGCTGGCCGTGCTCACTGAGCTTGGGATTGGCGAGGCGTTGGTCGGCACGCTCGAAGACAAAGGTACCCCGGCGATGGTCCAGCGTGTGCTGATCGCCCCACCGCAGTCGCGCATCGGACCGTTGACTGCGGCCGAGCGCAGTGCGCTGGTGGCCTCTTCGTCGTTGATTGGCCGCTATGACAAACCGATCGATCGCGAGTCGGCGTACGAGATGCTCACCCAGCGCAAGGGCGAGCCGGTGGAGCCGGCGCCGCAGCCTAAAGTCGAGCAAGACAGCTTTGCCGACAAGGCTGGCGAGTTCTTGCAGGGCGCGGCGGGGCAGGCGATCAAGTCGGCGGTGCGCCAGGCGGCGAATCAGTTGGGCCGGCAGTTGGTGCGAGGGTTGATGGGCTCGTTGCTGGGTGGCAAGCGGCGCTGACGATGTCTGCGTGCTGCTCGTACTAGCGTGTGGGCTTGCTGAGGCTATCGCGGGGCAAGCCCGCTCCCACGTTTTGTCATGTGTACGAAAAAAGGCGCCCGAAGGCGCCTTTTTCACATTACTGCACAGCGACTCAGCTAATCGCCTTGGTCGCCAGCCAGAACAACCCGGCAGACAGGCCCACGGTGGCCGGCAGGGTCAGTACCCAGGCCAGCAGGATGGTCCTGACGGTGCCGCCTTGCAGGCCGCTCTTGTTCGCCACCATGGTACCGGCGACACCCGACGACAATACGTGGGTGGTCGATACCGGCAGGCTGAACACGTTGGCCATGCCGATGGCGCACGCCGCCGTGATCTGTGCCGACATGCCTTGGGCATAAGTCATGCCTTGCTTGCCGATCTTCTCGCCAACGGTCAGTACCACGCGCTTCCAGCCCACCATGGTACCCAGGCCCAAGGCCAGGGCGACGGCCACGATTACCCAGAACGGTGCATATTCGGTGGTGGCGGTCAGGTCTTTGCGCAGTTTTTCCAGGTCGGCCTTCTCGCGCGGCTCAAGGCCCGGCAGCTTGCCAACCTTCTTCGCCGTGTCGTCCAGGCACAGCAGGTAACGACGCACTTCCACACGCTTCTCGGCGTTCAGGTCGCGGTAGTCGGTGACGCCTTTAAGCGAAGACTGCAATGCGGCAATGGTCGGCTCGGTCTGCTGCGGGTTGCAGCTGAACTGCTCTGGCAGGTCGCTGGACTTGGCTTTGCCCAGGGCCAGGTACTCGCCCAGGGTCGCTTCGTTGCGCTGGTAGAACTGGCTCAGGTGCAGGGTAGCATCGCGGGTGCGCTCGATCTGGTAAGTGGTGCTGTTCAGGTCGAGGACAAACTTGGCCGGAACGATACCGATCAGTACCAGCATGATCAGGCCGATGCCTTTCTGGCCATCGTTGGAGCCGTGCACGAAGCTGACGCCCATGGCCGAGATCACCAGCACCAGACGGTTCCAGAACGGCGGGTGCTTCTTGTCGTCGAGCTTGCGCCGTTGCTCTGGGGTCTTGTGCATCTTCGACAGCGGGCGCCACCACTTCAGGCCCAGCAGGACCAGCGCGGCAACGGCAAAGCCGGCCATTGGCGAGAGCACCAGCGACATGCCGATGTCGATCGCCTTCTGCCAGTTGACGCCATCACCCAGCGGGATGTCGCTGATCAGCGCATTGGCCAGGCCCACACCGAGGATCGAGCCAATCAGGGTGTGCGAGCTGGACGCGGGGATGCCGAAGTACCAGGTGCCCAGGTTCCAGGTGATGGCCGCGGCCAGCAACGAGAAGACCATGGCCAGGCCGTGACCGGTGTTCACATTGATCAGCAGTTCGACCGGCAGCAGGTGGACGATGGCATAGGCCACGCCAACGCCGCCGAGCAGAACCCCGAGGAAATTGAACACGCCGGAGAAGAACACGGCCAGGTGCGGTGGCATGGCTTTGGTATAGATGACAGTGGCTACCGCGTTAGCGGTGTCATGAAAGCCATTGATGAACTCGAATGCGAGCACGAAGGTCAGTGCGAGCACCAAGCTCACCACTACCCAGGCATCCAGTCCGCTGAATAAATCGATCATGAAGGTTTTCTGGCGGTCGTAGGGGGGCCGGATTATGCCAGAAAACCTTGGCAATCGATGCACCCCCGACAGACCGATGGTGTCTTCAGGCGGTTAGCAAACCCGTGGCAATAGCAGGCTTTCGGCAACATTAATGCCGATAAAAATCGCTAATTTCGGCAAAATGGTGCGATTTTTCGAAATCTATCAGGCGCAAGAGGCGTTAAAACGGGCGTATGAAATTTGTGTAATTCCATTTCATGCGCGTCATTTGAGTAACGATCTGTCAGCCGCTTGGCCTAGTCACATGCCGGGCCGTAGCGTCAGGATTCGTCGCTGCGCAAATCCTTTTCCATCTTTTCCAGTTCCTGGGCGAATACCTGGTCCTGGACGGTGGCTCGCTTGCGCCACGGTTTGCGTTCCGGCTCCGGTTGCGCCGCATACGTGGTGACTTCACCACCATAAACATCCTTGTAACGTTCAGCCTGGCGCTCGAGTTCTGCGCGCAGTTCATCTTTCGTCACAGTAGTACCTGAATAGTATGAGAGTTGGCTCCGGCTCGGCATGCAAAGTTACGCATGCGGCTACGCAACCAGAGCGAAATCGCTGTCGCAGCAACAGTGGTCCAAAAGGTGCGAAGGCACTTGATCAAACCGTAACAGTTTTAAGCTGTTCACCTGGCGAACTGGCAAACACCCTATGCAAAGAGACAGTGGGGGCTAACGCCTACGTGTTGATCACGGCCAGCAGACTGATTATAGCAATCGGCAACTCATCGATCATCGCTCTTTACGGGTAACTGACACAAGCACTCAAAGTTGTTCATACGACTATCGACTCGGCTAGCGAATCGGTCAGAAGTTTGAGTTGAGCGGGTGCAGAAAGTTCGCTGGAACGCGAGGGGAGGTAAAACGGCCTCGTGGTGACGAGGCCGTGCCTGGGGACTTCTACGGTGGGTACCTGACCAGTCTCTCCAAAGAAGCCACATGTGGCATGAGAAAGGTATAAGCAAAAGTGTCAGCGGTCAATTGCGATTATCGGCCGTTCGTTCGATAATCGAACGAACGACAGATTTTTTTGAGGTCAGCCATGAGCGACGAAAACCTGCCCAAGGACGCCCCGGTACAGGAAAGAGCCAGTTCCCCCGCAATGGCGCCTCCGATCGTGGCCTCGCCCGCCAAGCGCATTCAGGCGTTCACTGGCGATCCGGACTTCATGACCTCTCTGGCCCGGGGCCTGGCGGTCATCCAGGCGTTCCAGGAGCGCAAACGCCACCTGACCATCGCCCAGATCAGCCACCGCACCGAGATCCCTCGCGCAGCCGTGCGGCGTTGCCTGCATACCTTGATCAAGTTGGGTTATGCCACGACCAACGGTCGTACCTACTCATTGCTGCCCAAGGTTTTGACCCTGGGCCATGCCTACCTGTCGTCGACGCCGTTGGCGGTCTCGGCGCAGCCTTATCTGGATCGCATCAGTGACCAACTGCATGAGGCGGCCAACATGGCCACCCTGGAAGGTGATGACATCCTTTATATAGCGCGTTCGGCCACGGTGGAGCGGCTTATCTCGGTCGATTTGTCGGTCGGCGGACGGCTGCCGGCCTATTGCACCTCGATGGGGCGCATTCTGCTGGCGGCGTTGGATGACACCAGCCTGCGCGAATACCTCGACCGTGCCGACCTCAAGGCGCGTACCAGCCGTACCCTGCATGATCCGGAGTCGCTGTTTGCCTGCATCCAGCAGGTGCGTGCCCAGGGTTGGTGTGTGGTTGACCAGGAATTGGAACAGGGCCTGCGCTCGATTGCCGTGCCGATCTATGACGCCTCGGGCCAGGTGCTGGCGGCGTTGAACGTCAGTACCCATGTCGGGCGGGTGACCCGCAGTGAACTGGAGCAGCGGTTTTTGCCGATTCTGTTGGCTTCGAGCCGGGACCTGTGCACCCAGCTGTTCGGATAAGCGCTACGTTGGCGCGGCTGTAGATGTTGGCTACGTGGGAGCGGGCTTGCCCCGCGATAGCGGCTGCGCGATCAATAACACTATCGCGGGGCAAGCCCGCTCCCAGGCTAGCCGACATCTGCGCTCGAACTGCTGCAGTCGACTGCACACTGATGTTGTTCGATAAACGCACAAACTCGTCTCCACTGAATTGCGCAGCGCCGGCCCGCTGATTAATGTCTTTCGCAACGGTCGGCTTTGCCGACCGAACAAGAACAACATGCGAGAGGCACACCCCATGACCACTGTCCTTTCTGTGCTGCGGCCGCACCCGCACGCAGTACCGTTGTATCCAGGCTGACGCACGGCCATAACTCCCGACCCTCGATACCTGCGCAGCCACTTGCGTCAGGATCCTGCCTGCGCCGCTTTTCTGGATAACAACAATGAACAAACCGCAAACCACTGTCGGCAATTGTCTCGACGTCCAATCGTTCATCAATGACCAGCCGCTGTCGCGCTACCAATGGCGGGTGGTGATCCTGTGTTTTTTGATCGTATTCCTCGATGGCCTGGACACCGCGGCCATGGGCTTCATTGCTCCGGCGCTATCCCAGGAATGGGGCATCGACCGCGCCAGCCTCGGCCCGGTGATGAGTGCCGCGCTGATCGGCATGGTGTTTGGCGCATTGGGTTCCGGCCCATTGGCCGACCGCTTCGGCCGTAAAGGTGTGCTGGTTGGCGCGGTGCTGGTGTTCGGCGGTTTTAGCCTGGCCTCGGCCTATGCCACCAATGTCGACCAACTGCTGGTGCTGCGTTTTCTGACCGGGCTGGGCCTGGGTGCCGGCATGC
This sequence comes from Pseudomonas sp. xss_2, assembly GCF_043104195.1. Taxonomy (NCBI): domain Bacteria; kingdom Pseudomonadati; phylum Pseudomonadota; class Gammaproteobacteria; order Pseudomonadales; family Pseudomonadaceae; genus Pseudomonas; species Pseudomonas sp. xss_2. The sequence continues at coordinate 188,975 of NZ_JBICKL010000046.1, read as the reverse complement.
CCAATGCCACCACCTTGCTCTCCGAGTACACCCCGGAACGACTCAAGTCGCTGTTGGTGACCAGCATGTTCTGTGGCTTCAACCTCGGCATGGCCGGTGGCGGCTTCATCTCGGCCAAGCTGATCCCGGCCTATGGCTGGCACAGCCTGCTGGTGATTGGCGGTGTGCTGCCGCTGCTGCTGGCGGTGGTTCTGCTGGTGTGGCTGCCGGAATCGGCGCGGTTCTTGGTGGTGCGCAATCGCGGCACCGACAAGGTGCGCAAAACCCTGGCGCCGATCGCCCCTGCCGTGGTCGCGCAGGCTGCCAGTTTCAGTGTGCCTGAGCAGAAGGTGGTGGCAGCGCGCAACGTGTTTGCGGTGATCTTCTCTGGCACTTACGGCCTGGGCACGATGTTGCTGTGGCTGACCTACTTCATGGGCCTGGTGATCGTCTATCTGCTCACCAGCTGGCTGCCGACGCTGATGCGCGACAGTGGCGCGAGCATGGAGGAGGCCGCCTTCATTGGCGCACTGTTCCAGTTCGGTGGCGTGCTCAGTGCGGTCGCGGTGGGTTGGGCGATGGATCGCTTCAACCCGCACAAGGTCATCGGCCTGTTCTACCTGCTGGCTGGGGTATTCGCCTACGCCGTGGGGCAGAGCCTGGGCAACATGACCCTGCTTGCCACCCTGGTGCTGGTGGCCGGCATGTGCGTGAACGGTGCGCAGTCGGCCATGCCGTCGCTGGCGGCGCGGTTCTACCCGACCCAGGGACGCGCCACCGGCGTGTCGTGGATGCTCGGCATTGGTCGCTTTGGCGCCATTCTCGGTGCTTGGAGTGGGGCGACCTTGCTCGGGCTGGGTTGGAATTTCGAACAAGTGCTGACTGCGTTGTTGGTGCCGGCGGCGTTGGCGACCGTGGGCGTGATCGTAAAGGGCTTGGTGAGTCACGCCGACGCGACCTGACGCTGCAATCCACAACGACTCTGTAGGCGCGGGGCAAGCCCGCTCCCGCAGGGGGTTGAGGGTCTTGGGGTGAATGGATAGCACGACAACAAATGGTTCGATAATCGCACAAGTAATCGATTATCGGATTGTGCGCGACCCTCCAGTCTCCTTAATCTGAGCTCAACGCAGCACCCTGACCAGGAGTCTCCAATGGCAGCAATCCTCTCGCTTCACGAGGCCGTGAAGCAATTCATCCAAGACGGCGACACCGTCGCCCTCGAAGGCTTCACCCACCTGATCCCGACAGCCGCCGGCCACGAGATCATCCGCCAGGGCAAGCGCGACCTGACCCTGGTGCGCATGACCCCGGACCTGATCTACGACCAATTGATCGGCGCCGGCTGCGCCAGCAAGCTGATCTTCTCCTGGGGTGGCAACCCCGGCGTCGGGTCGCTGCACCGCCTGCGCGATGCGGTCGAGAAGCACTGGCCGCATGCGATCGAGATCGAAGAGCACAGCCACGCGGACTTGGCCAACGCCTATGTCGCGGGTGCCTCGGGCCTGCCGTTCGCGGTGCTGCGCGCCTACGCCGGTTCCGACCTGCCCAAGGTCAACCCGCTGATCAAGAGCGTCACTTGCCCGTTCACCGGCGAAGTGCTCGCTGCCGTGCCGTCGGTGCGCCCGGATGTGACCGTGATCCACGCGCAGAAGGCCGACCGCAAAGGCAACGTGCTGCTGTGGGGCATTCTCGGTGTGCAGAAAGAAGCGGCCTTGGCGGCCAAACGTTGCATCGTCACCGTCGAGGAAATCGTCGACGACCTGCAAGCGCCAATGAACGCCTGCGTGCTGCCGACCTGGGCGCTGTCGGCGGTGTGCCTGGTGCCTGGTGGCGCCCACCCGTCCTATGCCCATGGCTACTACGAGCGCGACAACCGCTTCTACCAGGCCTGGGACCCGATTGCCCGTGACCGTGAGTCGTTCACCGCCTGGATCGATAGCTACATCCGTGGTACCGCCGACTTCAATGAATTCAAGGCCAAGCTGGCCAGCACTGCGGAGGCCGCGCAATGAGCTACTCCACTTCCGAAATGATGACTGTCGCCGCTGCCCGTCGCCTGCGCAACGGAGCGGTCTGCTTCGTCGGTATCGGCCTGCCGTCCAAGGCTGCCAACCTGGCGCGCCTGACCTCGTCGCCCGACGTCGTGCTGATCTATGAATCTGGCCCGATTGGCGCCAAGCCGAGCGTGCTGCCGCTGTCGATCGGCGACGGCGAGCTGGCGGAAACCGCCGACACCGTGGTGCCGACCGGCGAAATTTTCCGCTACTGGCTGCAGGGCGGACGCATCGACGTGGGCTTCCTCGGCGCTGCCCAGGTCGACCGCTTCGGCAACATCAATACCACCGTGGTCGGTGACTACCACGCCCCGCGCACCCGTTTGCCGGGTGCCGGTGGTGCGCCGGAAATCGCCGGTTCCGCCAAGCAAGTGCTGATCATCCTCAAGCAATCGCCACGCGCGTTTGTCGACAAGCTGGACTTCATCACCTCGGTCGGCCACGGCGAGGGTGGCGACTCGCGTAAACGCCTGGGCCTGCCTGGTGAAGGCCCGGTCGGCATCATCACCGACCTGTGCATCATGGAGCCGGAAGCCGGCACCCACGAATTCGTGGTCACCTCGATTCACCCAGGTGTGACCCGCGAGCAGATCATTGCCGCCACCGGCTGGGCGATCCGCTTTGCCGATGATGTGCAGACCACCGCCGCGCCAAACGAGGTCGAGCTGACCGCGCTGCGTGATCTTGAACAGCGCACCGCTGCCGCCCACGGCCAGAAGCCAGGAGAAGCCTGATGCGTGACGTGTTCATCTGTGATGCCATCCGCACCCCGATCGGCCGCTTCGGCGGCGCCCTGGCCGGCGTGCGCGCCGATGACCTGGCAGCAGTGCCGCTCAAGGCGCTGATCGAGCGTAACCCGTCGGTACAGTGGGATCAGGTCGACGAAGTGTTCTTCGGCTGCGCCAACCAGGCCGGCGAAGACAACCGCAACGTCGCGCGCATGGCCTTGCTGCTGGCGGGCCTGCCCGAGAGCATTCCTGGGGTGACCCTCAACCGCCTGTGCGCTTCGGGCATGGATGCAATTGGTACGGCGTTTCGCGCCATTGCCAGTGGCGAGATGGAGCTGGCGATTGCCGGTGGCGTCGAGTCGATGTCGCGCGCGCCGTTCGTCATGGGCAAGGCCGAGAGTGGTTACTCGCGCAACATGAAGCTTGAGGACACCACCATCGGTTGGCGTTTCATCAACCCACTGATGAAGAGCCAGTACGGCGTCGACTCGATGCCCGAGACGGCCGACAACGTCGCTGACGAGTATCAGGTTTCCCGCGCGGATCAAGACGCCTTCGCCCTGCGCAGCCAGCAAAAGGCAGCAGCGGCGCAGGCTGCAGGTTTCTTCGCGCAAGAGATCGTGCCAGTGCGCATTGCCCACAAGAAGGGCGAGACCGTGGTCGAGCACGACGAGCACCTGCGCCCGGATACCACCCTTGAAGCACTGAGCAAACTCAAGCCAGTCAACGGCCCGGACAAGACCGTCACCGCGGGCAACGCTTCGGGCGTCAACGACGGCGCCGCCGCGTTGATCCTGGCTTCGGCAGACGCGGTGAAGAAACACGGCCTGACCCCGCGGGCACGGGTTCTGGGCATGGCCAGTGGCGGTGTCGCGCCGCGAGTGATGGGCATCGGCCCGGTGCCGGCAGTGCGCAAACTGACCGAGCGCCTGGGCGTTGCCGTGGCCGACTTCGACGTGATCGAGCTCAACGAAGCCTTCGCCAGCCAAGGCTTGGCAGTGCTGCGCGAGTTGGGTGTGGCCGATGACGCACCGCAGGTAAACCCCAATGGTGGCGCGATTGCCCTGGGCCATCCGTTGGGCATGAGCGGCGCACGGCTGGTGCTGACTGCGCTGCATCAGTTGGAGAAAAGCGGCGGGCGTAAGGGCCTGGCGACCATGTGCGTGGGTGTTGGCCAAGGGCTGGCGCTGGCGATAGAGCGGGTTTGAGCAGGTCTGGCTTCATCGCGGGTCAAGCCCGCTCCCACGACTATCCCGTGGGAGCGGGCTTGCCCCGCGATGGGGATTGCAAAAACCGACCATGGCCGGGTAGCGGAACGAGAGTGTAACTGGGTGTGTCTAGACTCTCAGTGACCCTCCAGGAGTAAAACCACCATGACCTCAACCTATTACACCGGCGAAGAACGCTCCAAGCGCATCTTCGCTATCGTCGGTGCCTCTTCAGGCAACCTGGTGGAATGGTTCGACTTCTACGTCTACGCCTTCTGCGCCATCTATTTCGCCCCGGCGTTCTTTCCCTCCGACAACCCGACCGTGCAATTGCTCAATACCGCAGGCGTATTCGCCGCGGGCTTCTTGATGCGCCCCATCGGTGGCTGGATCTTCGGCCGCCTGGCTGACCGTCATGGGCGCAAGAATTCGCTGATGGTCTCGGTGCTGATGATGTGCTTCGGCTCGCTGATCATCGCCTGCCTGCCGACCTACTCCAGCATCGGTGCCTGGGCGCCAGCGCTGCTGCTGTTGGCGCGCCTGATCCAGGGTCTGTCGGTGGGTGGCGAATACGGCACCACCGCTACCTACATGAGTGAAGTCGCCTTGCGCGGCCAGCGCGGTTTCTTCGCCTCGTTCCAGTACGTCACCCTGATCGGCGGCCAGTTGCTGGCGGTGTTGGTGGTGGTGATCCTGCAGCAGTTGCTCAGCGAAGAAGAACTGCGTGCCTGGGGCTGGCGCATTCCGTTCGTGGTGGGTGCCGTCGCTGCCCTGATCTCGCTGATGCTGCGCCGTTCGCTGAAAGAAACCAGCAGCGCCGAAACCCGCCAGGACAAAGACGCCGGCAGTGTCAGCGGCTTGTTCCGCAACCACGCTGCGGCGTTCATCACCGTCCTGGGCTACACCGCTGGCGGATCGCTGATCTTCTACACCTTCACCACCTACATGCAGAAATACCTGGTCAACACCGCCGGGATGCCCGCCAAGGACGCCAGTTTCGTCATGACCGGCGCGCTGTTCCTGTTCATGATCCTGCAGCCGTTGTTCGGCATGCTCTCCGACCGCATCGGCCGGCGTAACTCGATGCTCCTGTTCGGTGCTTTGGGCACTGTCTTCACCGTGCCGCTGCTGATGGCGCTGAAGACCGTGACCAGCCCATTCATGGCCTTCGTGCTGATTACCCTGGCCTTGTGTATCGTCAGTTTCTACACCTCCATCAGCGGCCTGGTGAAGGCCGAGATGTTCCCGCCGCAAGTGCGCGCCCTGGGCGTGGGCCTGGCCTATGCCGTGGCTAACGCGGTGTTCGGCGGTTCGGCCGAATATGTCGCATTGGGCTTGAAAACCCTGGGGATGGAGAACACCTTCTACTGGTACGTGACCGCCATGATGGCGGTGGCCTTCCTGTTCAGCCTGCGCCTGCCCAAGCAAGCGGCGTACCTGCACCATGATCACTAAGGACTCGCGATGACCCACCGAGCGGACAACCAGCTGTTCGACGCCTACTTCACTGCACCGGCCATGCGCGAGATTTTCTCCGACCGTGGCCGCCTGCAAGGCATGCTCGACTTCGAGGCCGCCCTGGCGCGGGCCGAAGCCGCTGCAGGGTTGGTGCCGCACACTGCGGTGCCGGCCATCGAGGCCGCATGCAAGGCCGAGCGCTATGACGCCCGCGCCCTGGCCGATGCCATCGCCACGGCAGGTAACTCGGCGATTCCGCTGGTCAAGGCGCTGGGCAAGGTGGTCGCCAGCGGCGTACCAGACGCCGAGCGCTACGTGCACCTAGGCGCGACCAGCCAGGACGCCATGGACAGCGGGCTGGTGCTGCAACTGCGCGATGCGCTCGAGCTGATCGAAGCCGATCTGGCCAGGTTGGCCGATACCCTGGCCCGCCAGGCCCTGCAGCACGCTGACACGCCACTGGTGGGGCGCACCTGGTTGCAGCACGCAACGCCGGTGACCCTGGGGATGAAATTGGCCGGCGTACTCGGCGCCTTGACCCGCCACCGCCAGCGCCTCAAAGAGCTGCGTCCGCGCTTGCTCTGCCTGCAATTCGGCGGTGCCTCCGGCAGCCTCGCGGCGCTTGGCAGCAAGGCGCTGCCAGTGGCCGAGGCGCTGGCCGAGCAGCTCAAGCTGAGCCTGCCTGAGCAACCCTGGCATACCCACCGCGATCGCCTGGTGGAGTTCGCCTCGGTGCTGGGGCTGGTGGCGGGCAGCCTGGGCAAGTTCGGCCGCGACATCAGCTTGCTGATGCAGACCGAAGCGGGGGAGGTGTTCGAGCCTTCCGCGCCGGGCAAGGGCGGCTCTTCGACCATGCCGCACAAGCGCAATCCGGTTGGCGCGGCCGTGTTGATCGGCGCCGCCACGCGGGTGCCGGGCCTGTTGTCGACGCTGTTCGCCGCCATGCCCCAGGAGCACGAGCGCAGCCTTGGCCTGTGGCACGCCGAATGGGAAACCTTGCCGGACATCTGCTGCCTGGTGTCTGGCGCCCTGCGCCAGGCCCAGGTGATCGCCGAGGGGATGCAGGTGGATGCCGAACGCATGCGCCGCAACCTCGACCTGACTCAGGGCCTGGTGTTGGCCGAAGCGGTCAGTATCGTCCTGGCCCAGCGCCTGGGCCGCGACCGCGCCCATCATTTGCTGGAGCAGTGCTGCCAGCGCGCCGTCGCTGAGCAGCGCCACCTGCGCGCCGTGCTGGGTGACGAGGCGCAGGTCACTGCCGAGTTGTCCGCGCAGGAGCTCGACCGCCTGCTCGACCCTGCTCATTACCTCGGCCAGGCCCGCGTCTGGGTGGCGCGCGCCGTGGCTGAACATCAACGTTTGACTGCCTGAAGGAGACCGCTGTGGCGCATTTGCAACTGGCCGATGGCGTACTGAATTACCAACTCGATGGTCCGCAGGATGCCCCGGTGCTGGTGCTGTCCAACTCGCTGGGGACTGACCTTGGCATGTGGGACACGCAGGTAGCGGCCTGGTCCAAGCACTTTCGCGTGCTGCGTTACGACACCCGTGGCCATGGCGGCTCGCTGGTCACCGCCGGCCCCTACAGCATTGCCCAGCTGGGCGCAGACGTGCTGGCGCTGCTGGATGCACTGGACATCGCCAAGGCGCACTTCGTCGGCCTGTCGATGGGCGGCCTGATCGGCCAGTGGCTGGGTATCAACGCAGGCTCACGCCTGCTCAGCCTGACCCTGTGCAACACCGCCGCCAAGATCGGCAGCGATGAGGTGTGGAATACCCGCATCGACACAGTGCTCAAGGGGGGCCGCCAGGCCATGGTCGATTTGCGCGATGCCTCCATTGCCCGCTGGTTCACCCCGGCATTCGCCGAGGCCCACGCCGCCCAGGCCCAGCGCATCACCCAGATGCTGGCGCAGACCTCGCCTGAAGGCTATGCCGCCAACTGTGCGGCGGTACGCGATGCCGACTACCGCGAGCAACTGGACGCTATCCAGGTGCCGACCCTGATCGTCGCCGGTACTGCCGATGTGGTCACCACCCCGGAGCATGGACGCTTCATGCAGAACGCGATTGAGGGCGCGCACTACGTCGAATTCCATGCCGCGCACCTGTCCAATGTCGAGATCGGTGAGCCGTTCACGGCGCGGGTCGTCGATTTTCTGCAGGCTTGCTGAGGAGAACAAGATGGACGAAAAACAACGCTACGACGCGGGCATGCAGGTGCGCCGCGCCGTGCTCGGTGACGCCCACGTGGACCGCAGCCTGGAAAAACTCAACGGCTTCAACGGCGAGTTCCAGGAAATGATCACTCGCCACGCCTGGGGGGATATCTGGACCCGCCCAGGGTTGCCACGGCATACCCGCAGCCTGATCACCATTGCCATGCTGATCGGCATGAACCGCAATGACGAGCTCAAGCTGCACCTGCGCGCGGCGGCCAACAATGGCGTGACGCGCGAAGAGATCAAGGAAGTGCTGATGCAGAGCGCGATCTATTGCGGGATTCCGGCGGCCAATGCCACTTTCCACCTGGCAGAATCGGTGTGGGATGAGTTGGGGGTCGAGTCGCGTCAGTTACAAGAATAGTTGTTGAGGGTGCTGGCTTCATCGCGGGGCAAGCCCGCTCCCACGCAGTCATCTCAGTGAGGCTGAGGACGTGGGAGCGGGCTTGCCCCGCGATGAGGGCGGAACTTAAACCGCGGCGTTCTTGTGCCTGATCGCCACCGGCCCAGCATTGGCTTCCACGGCTTTTTTCAACTGCGGGCACAGCCCGAGCATGAACGCTGCCTCCGCCACCACGAACAACGGTCCGATGATCAACCCGCTCAGGTCATCGACGAACGCAGGTTTACGCCCCTCGTAATAATGCCCGACAAACTGGATGATCCAGCCCAGCACAAAGGCGCCCAGCCCGGCGCTCAGCCATAGCCCGGTGCTCTGCAGCGCAAGCATCTGCCCCAGCCACAGGCACAACCCCAGCAATAGCCCCATCACCAAGCCCAAGCGCAGATCCAGACGCAGGTAGAACCACACCGAGGCCGCCGCCGCGATCAAGGCCGGTGACAGCCATATCCCAGCGACATCCCAACCCGGGCGCGACAGCAGAATGGTCACGGCCACGACGATCAGCGGAATGCCGACGAAGTGGGTGGCGATGTTGCGTGGGTCACGGTGGTAGGCGGCGTACTGGCTCAGGTGTTCGACGAGGCTTTTCATTGTTGTTCCTCCTTGGCTGCACCGCTGACAGTGGATCACTGTGTGCAAGCATAGCCCCCCGGCCACAACGCCGGAACCGCGCGCGGTTGATGCTTCATCATCAGCGTGGCGAATGCCCGGCACGCGGCGCGGTGCGTGGCGGCTGCTCGCGCGGCGAAGTGCGCTGATCGAGGCCAATCAAGGTCTCGATCATCGCCCGCGCGGCCGGGGACAGCCGATAGCCACTGCGGCTGACCACGCCACAGCGCACGCTCAGCACTTCCAGGCCCGGAGGTAAATTACGCCAGTGCAGGCGCACCAGGCGGCCGCTGCTCAAGTCGTCGGCCACCGATTCTTCGCTGGCGGTGCCGATCGCATCGCTGGCCAGCACCACGCTGCGCAGCACGGCCAGGTGCTCGGTCTGCAAGTGTGGGGTGAAGTCATTGCGCCCACTGAGGTTGGCCAGGCGCTTGCGCACGCCAGGGGCGAGCAGGGCGCTGGCCAGCGGGTAGGCGAACAGGTCATTGGTCGACAGGCTGTCCTTGGCCAGCAACGGATGGCCGGGGCGGCAGAAGAACAGGCCTGGGCGCGGATTGAGCGGCTCGGTGTGGAAATTGGGGTCGGCTTCGAACGGGCGGATGTCGTCGACGAAAAATTCGATTTGTTCACGGCGCAGGGCTTGGCCGAGGCGTTCGGCGTTGTCGACCAGCAGCGAGGTGCGGATACCGGGGTGGGCCTCGATGAAGTGTTGCAGGGCATCGGGGACCAGGCGTACGGCCAGCGCCGGGCCGCTGCCAAAATGCAGCTCGCCAGCATCGAGCTTGGTCATCTGCAATACCTCGGTGCTCAATTGCGCAGCGCCCTGCACCAGGCGCCGGGCGTGTTGCAGCACCACCAGGCCTTCAGGGGTTGGGTGCAGGGCCTTGCTGGCGCGGTCTATCAGCGAACAACCGAAGGTTTGCTCCAGGCCCTGGATGGCCCGGCTGAAGGCCGGTTGGGTGATGCCCATGGCCTCGGCGGCGCGGACGAAACTGCGGTATTCGGTGAGGGCGATGAAGTAGCGCAGTTGGCGAAGGTCCATGTCGAGCTCTGCGGCGGGCGGGAGTATCGTTTTTAGCTTTTGTTACATATTCCGTCAATGATGGTTTTGTTTGGTTTTTATATGCTTATTTTATAAGCATAAGCTTTGCTGAATTGGTCGGCCTCATCGCAGGGCGAGTCGCAGCGATGAGGCCGCAACTCACTACAAGAGATTCAGCGGATAGCTGACGATCACCCGGTTCTCATCGAACGAGTTGGTGCTGTAATCCCGGCGCATGGTCGAGTTGCGCCATTTCAGCGACAAGTCCTTGAAGGTGCCCGACTGCACGACATACGCCAGCTCGGTTTCACGCGCCCATTCCTTGCCGTCGTCGACAGTGCTGGTGTGCACGTTGTCACCCTTGATATAGCGGTTCATCAGGGTCAGGCCGGGTACGCCCACCGAGACGAAGTTGAAGTCATGGCGCACCTGCCAGGAGCGCTCCTTGGCGTTGTCGAAGCTTGAGTTGTAGCTGTCGTTGGCCAGGGTCCCGCCGCTGGTGCCGTTGACCCGCATCCAGGCGTCATCGCCGCTGACTTTCTGCAAGCCGACGTAAAAGGTGTGGCCCTTGTAGCGTGCCGAGAGCATGGCTGAGGCGGTGCGGTTATCCAACTCGCCTGCGCGTTCGGCGCCGTCTTCCTTACCGATGAAGTAGCCCAGGTTGGCACCCAGGGTCCATTCGCCGAGCGGCTGGCTGTGGCTGAGGTTCAGATACTGCTGACGGTAGATGTCCTTGAGGCGGGCATCCCACAGGCCGATCAGGGTGCGTTTGTCGTTGAAGGTGTATTCGCTCCCAGCGAAATTGAAGCGGTCGGAGGTGAACGCACTGCGACCGTTGAGCGACATGTCTTCCATGCTCGCGTCATTACGCGGGCTGTTGGCGCGGAACTGGCCGCCGTACAGGGTCAGGCCGTCAATCTCTTTCGAGGTGATCTGGCCGCCCCGGAAGGTTTGCGGCAGCGAGCGGCCGTCGTCCGAGCGCAGGATCGGCAGCACGGGCATCCACTCACCGACTTTCAGTTCGGTCTGCGACAGCTTGGCCTTGAAGGCCACGCCCAGGCGGCCGAAATCATCGGCCGGACGACCATCATCGTGCACCGGCAGCAGATGGGTGCCAGCGGTACCTTTGCCGCCGTCGAGCTTCACCGAATACAAACCCAGGATGTCCACGCCAAAGCCAACGGTGCCTTGGGTAAACCCGGAACGCGCGTCGAGGATGAAACTCTGGGTCCATTCTTCGGCCTTGCCCTGGGGGTTGGCCGGGTCGACGAAATTGCGGTTGATGTAGAAGTTGCGCAGGTTGAGAGTGGCCTTGGCGTCCTCCAGGAACCCACCGTCGGCGGCGAAGGCGGGCAGGGCGCAGGACATGGCCAACAGGCCGGGCAGCAGCTGGCGTGCGGGTTGCGAAGTGCTCATCTGTCGTGGATCTCTTGTTTTTATTGGGCGAACCGGTGCGCTGCGGGGTGCGGGCCTGCAGGGGCGACGGGGTCTTGATTGGATGAACTTGTGCAACGTTGCGGGGAGAATGGTGCGCGGCACAGCAGGGGCGGGGCAATTCGTCGCAGGCGGTACTGGGCGATAATCGAACGGAATGTTCCAGTCAGTTACTTTTCATTGTTCAGGGTGGCCTCTTCGCGGGGCAAGCCCGCTCCCACGTTGGTCAGACCAAATCCTTCGGGTAGCGTGGGAGCGGGCTTGCCCACGCTTGCCAAGAGATTCTGCTCAGACCAACGTGGGAGCGGGCTTGCCCCGCGATGACGGGGTAACTGACCTCACAAACAAAAAGCCCACCGCGAAGGTGGGCTTGATGCGTTACCGATCAATCAGCCTTTGGGCGCTTGCAGCGATGCCTGCTGGTTGGCCTGGCCGGTACGCTCATACCAGCCGCCACCCAGGGCCTTGTACAGATTGACCTCGCTGGTCAGCTGCGACAGGCGATCACTGATCAATGACTGTTGCGCGCTGAACAGGTTGCGCTGGGCGTCGAGGAAGGTCAGGTTGCTGTCGATACCGATCCGGTAGCGACGCTCAGCCAGGCGGTAGTAATCCTGGTTGGCCGCGACCAGATCACGCTGCGCCTGCAACTGCTCTTCGAAGGTCTTGCGCGCCGCCAGGCCATCGGAGACTTCCTGGAAGGCGGTCTGGATGGTTTTTTCGTACTTGGCGACGTTGATGTCCTTCTGGATCTTCGAGTAATCCAAGCTCGCGCGCAGGCTGCCGGCGTTGAAGATCGGTAGGTTGATCTGCGGCTGGAACAGCCAGGTCCCCGACCCTCCTTTGAACAGCCCGTCCATGTCCGGGCTCAAGGTGCCGGCATTGGCGGTCAGGCTGATGCTCGGGAAGAACGCTGCGCGGGCCGCGCCGATGTTGGCGTTGGCGGCCTTGAGCAGGTGCTCGGCTTCCTGGATGTCCGGGCGACGCGTGAGCAGGTCCGACGGCAGGCCGGCGGGCACTTCGGCCAGTTGGTCAGCATCGAGCTTGAGCGGTGCTGGCAGGTTGGCCGGCACGCCAGTGCCGAGCAGCACGGTCAGGCTGTTGAGGTCTTGGGCGACCAGGCGTTGGTACTGCGACAGTTTGACCCGCGCGCCTTCGACAGCGGTGCGTGCCTGGCTCAGGTCGAGCGCCGAGGCGACCCCCACTTCGTTGCTACGACGGGTCAGGTTGTAGCTTTCCTCGTAGGTCTTGAGGGTGTCTTCGGTCAGCTTGAGCAGGGCTTGGTCAGCCTGCCAGGTGTAGTAGGCGTTGGCCACGCTGGCGACCAGGGCGATCTGCGTGGAGCGACGCGCCTGTTCGCTGGACAGGTAAGTTTCCAGCGCTTGCTCGCTCAGGCTACGCACACGGCCGAACAGATCCAGCTCGTAGGCGCTGACGCCGAGGGTCGCCGAGTACTGGCTGGTGATACCCGATTCGCCCGTCTGCGACATGTTCGCCGGGGTGCGCTGACGGCTGCCGCTACCGGTGGCCGAGACCGCCGGGAACAGGTCAGCGCGCTGGATGCGGTACTGGGCGCGGTAGGCGTCGATGTTCAACGCCGCGACACGCAGGTCGCGGTTGTTGACCAGCGAGGTCTGGATCAGCTGCTGCAGCGCGGGGTCCTGGAAGAACTGGCGCCAGCCTTGTTCAGCGGCGGCGACATCGGCCGATTCGGTTGGCGAATACGCAGGGCCTTGCGGCCACTGCGTTGCCACCGGTGCGTCCGGGGTCTGGTAATCAGGGATCAGCGAGCAGCCGCTGAGGATCAGGGCGGTTACCGCCAGGGACAACAAAGACTTGGTCATTGCCCAGCCTCATAACGTGGAGTTTCAGGGGTGGCGTCGGTTTCTGGCTTTTTGCTGCCGAACAACGACGACACAGCTACGAAGAACAACGGTACCCAGAAGATGGCCAGCACGGTCGCACTGATCATGCCGCCGATCACCCCAGTACCAATGGCATGCTGACTACCCGAGCCTGCGCCGCTGGCGATGGTCAACGGTACCACGCCGAGGATGAACGCCAGCGAGGTCATGATGATCGGGCGCAGACGCATACGGCACGCTTCGATGGTGGCGTCGTACAGGCTCTTGCCTTGTTCATGCAGCTCCTTGGCGAACTCGACGATCAAGATCGCGTTCTTCGCCGCCAGACCGATGGTGGTCAACAGGCCAACCAGGAAGTACACGTCGTTGGACAGCCCGCGCATGCTGGTGGCAACCAGTGCACCGATGATCCCCAGTGGCACTACCAACACCACCGCGATCGGGATCGACCAGCTTTCGTACAGCGCTGCCAGGCAGAGGAACACGAACAGCAGCGACAGGGCGAACAGTGCCGGCATCTGCGAGCCAGAGAGTTTTTCCTCGTACGACATACCGGTCCAGGACATACCGATGCCGGTTGGCAGTTCGCTGGCGATGCGCTCGACCTCGGCCATGGCCTCACCGGTACTGTAGCCCGGCGCCGGAGCACCCAGCACTTCGACCGCTTCTACACCGTTGTAGCGCGACAGCTTCGGCGAGCCGAACGACCATTCGCCGGTGGCGAAGGAGGAGAACGGCACCATCTCACCCTTGGCGTTGCGTACGTACCACTTCTGCAGGTCTTCAGGGTTCATCCGGGCATTGGCATCGCCCTGGATGTAGACCTTCTTGACCCGACCGCGGTCGATGAAGTCGTTGACGTAGCTACCACCCAAGGCAATCGACAGGGTGTTGTTGATGTCGGCGATGGTCACGCCCAAGGCGCTGGCGCGTTCGTCGTCGACGATCAGCTGATACTGCGGCTCGTCGTTCAGGCCGTTGGGGCGCACTGCAGAGAGGATCTTGCTCTGTGCGGCCTTGGCCAGGAACTGGTTGCGCGCTTCCATCAGTTTCTCGTGACCGAGGCCTGCACGGTCCTGCAGGAACACGTCGAAACCGGTGGCGTTACCCAACTCCAGTACCGCAGGCGGGGCAAAGGCAAACACCATCGCGTCACGGAAGCCGAAGAAGTGCTGCTGGGCACGGGCCGCCAGGTTGAACACGCTGTTCTCCGCCGAACGCTCATCCCAGGGCTTGAGCATGATGAACGCCATACCCGAGCTCTGGCCGCGACCGGCGAAGTTGAAGCCGTTGACGGTGAATACCGACGACACGGTGTCGGCTTCGTCCTTGAGCAGGTACTCGCGCATCTGGTCGACTACCGCCTGGGTGCGCTCGGCACTGGAACCGGCCGGAGTCTGCACCTGGGCGAACAGCACGCCCTGGTCTTCTTCGGGCAGGAACGCAGTCGGGATGCGCATGAACAGCCAGATCATGCCGACCACGATCAGGGCATAGGCCAGCAGGAACGGCAGCTTGTTGCGAAGGATGCCACCGACACTGCGCTCGTAGCCTTGTACGCTGCGGTCGAAGTTGCGGTTGAACCAGCCGAAGAAACCGCCTTTGGCGACGTGGTGCTCACCCTTTTTCAGTGGCTTGAGCATGGTCGCGCACAGGGCCGGGGTGAAGATCAACGCGACCAGCACCGACAGGCCCATGGCCGACACGATGGTGATCGAGAACTGCCGGTAGATCACACCGGTGGAGCCGCCAAAGAACGCCATCGGCAGCAGTACCGCCGACAACACCAGGGCAATACCGACCAGCGCACCCTGGATCTGCTCCATCGAGCGCTTGGTGGCTTCTTTGGGGGGCAGGCCCTCCTCGGACATCACCCGCTCGACGTTCTCCACCACAACGATGGCGTCGTCCACCAACAGACCGATGGCCAGGACCATGGCGAACATGGTCAGGGTGTTGATGCTGAACCCTGCGGCGGCGAGGATACCAAAGGTACCCAGCAACACCACCGGCACCGTCATGGTGGTAATCACCGTGGCGCGGAAGTTCTGCAGGAACAGGTACATCACCAGGAACACCAGCACTACCGCTTCGATCAGGGTGTGGATTACCCCGCTGATCGATTCGGTGACCACGGGCGTGGTGTCATATGGGAACACCGCTTTCATCCCAGGCGGGAAGAACGGCTCCAGGTCGCTGATGGTCTTGCGCAGCGCCGTGGCAGTGTCCAGGGCGTTGGCGCCGGTGGCGAGCTTGACCGCCAGACCCGAGGCCGGCTTGCCGTTGAACTGCGCGCTGACCGCGTAGTTCTCACCGCCCAGGCCGACCTTGGCAACGTCGCCCAGGCGCACCTGCGAGCCATCGCTGTTGACCTTGAGCAGGATCTTCTCGAACTGCTCGGCGGTTTGCAGGCGGGTCTTGCCGATGATGGTGGCGTTGAGCTGGGTACCCGGCAGGGCTGGCAGGCCGCCGAGCTGACCGCTGGACACCTGGACGTTCTGCGCGGTAACCGCAGTGCGCACGTCAACCGGGGTCAGCTGGAACTTGTTCAGCTTGGCCGGATCGAGCCAGATGCGCATGGCGTACTGGGCGCCGAACACCTGGAAGTCACCGACACCTGCGGTACGCGAGACCGGGTCCTGCATGTTCGAGACGATGTAGTTGGCCAAGTCATCCTTGGTCATGCTGCCGTCTTCGGACACAAGGCCGATCACCATCAGGAAGTTTTTCACTGCCTTGGTGACACGGATACCCTGCTGCTGCACTTCTTGCGGCAGCAGTGGGGTGGCCAGGTTCAGCTTGTTCTGCACCTGGACCTGCGCCGTATCAGGGTTGGTGCCCTGCTCGAAGGTCGCGGTAATGGTCATGCTGCCGTCGGAGTTACTTTCCGACTGCACATACCGCAGGTTGTCGATGCCGTTGAGCTGTTGCTCGATGACCTGCACCACGGTGTCCTGCACCGTCTGCGCCGAGGCGCCTGGGTAGGTCACGGCGATGGCGATGGCCGGCGGCGCGATGCTTGGGTACTGGTTGATCGGCAGCTTCAGGATCGACAAGGCGCCGACCAGCATGATCACCAGGGCGATCACCCAGGCGAAGATCGGGCGATCGATAAAGAACTTCGACATGGTTTACTCCGCTTTGCCGTCTGCTTTCGCCGCATTGGCCTGAGGATTGCCCGGCTTCTTGACGTTGGTGGCTTCGCCGACTTTGACCTCGACGCCGGGGCGTACGTATTGCAGGCCTTCGGTGATCAGGCGATCGCCTGGGTTGAGGCCTTCCTCGATCAGCCAGTCGCTGCCCAGGGTGCGGCTGGCCTTGAGTTGACGCAGCTCGACCTTGTTCTCCTGGTTGACCACCATCGCCGTTGGCGTGCCTTTCAGATCCCGGGTTACGCCTTGTTGCGGCGCCAGGATGGCGTTGGCGTTGACCCCGTTCTGCAGGCGAGCGTGGACGAACATGCCCGGCAGCAGGGTGTGTTCTGGGTTAGGGAACACGGCACGCAGGGTCACCGAACCTGTGGTCTCGTCGACCGACACTTCAGAGAATTCCAGGCGGCCTTCTTGGGCGAACTTGCTGCCATCTTCCAGGATCAGCTGAACCTTGGCGGCGTTTTCCCCGGCCTTCTGCAATTGGCCGCTTTCCAGGTCGCGGCGCAGCTTGAGCAGCTCGGCCGTGGACTGGGTGACGTCGACGTAGATCGGATCGAGCTGCTGGATAGTGGCCATGGCGTTGGTCTGGCCATTGCTCACCAGCGCGCCTTCGGTCACCGAGGAGCGGCCGATCCGGCCACTGATTGGTGCCAGGACCTTGGTGTAGCGCAGGTCGATCTGGGCGCTCTTGAGCGACGCTTCGGCCTGCAATCGTTTGGCATTGGCGTCATCGTATTCCTGTTTGGATACGGCCTGCTCGTCGATCAGCTGCTTGTAGCGCTCGGCCAACGAACGGGTAGCCTGCAAGTTGGCCTGGGCGTTGGCTAGGTTGGCTTCGTACACAGATGGGTCGATCTGGTACAGCTGCTGACCTTCCTTGACTTCGCTTCCCTCTTTGAACAGGCGCTTGAGAATGATCCCATTGACCTGTGGCCGAACTTCGGCGACGCGGAACGCAGTGGTGCGCCCCGGCAGTTCCGAGGTCAGGGTAAAGGCTTGTGGTTGCAGGGTGACGACGCCGACCAGAGGAGCCTGCGGCGCAGGTGCCGCCTCTTCTTTCTTACAGCCACTTAGCAGTGTTGCCAGGGCGACGGCGGAAACCAGGGCGGTGACGGCTGGCTTGAATTGCATGAGGATCCTCGGGTCGCTAGAGCTGGGAGACGCTCAAGAATAATGGAAGAGTCTTGTCAGAAAAATGCTATCGGCTGGATTAATAGCTTACTAACGAATATACTTACATTCATGGTTGTTTGTAAATACCATACGGTAGTGGTCAGTTGCCACACCGAGCCTTCAATTGCCCCGGGAGTCGCCCATGCAGAGGTGCCCCCGGCCTGATTCCCAGCTGCCGCGTGAGCGGCTGGGCCCTGATGAGGTTGTGCTGCCATGGTCCGTCGAACCAAAGAGGAAGCCCAGGAAACCCGCGCCCAGATCATCGAGGCAGCGGAAAAGGCCTTCTATAAGCGCGGGGTTGCGCGAACTACCCTGGCCGACATCGCGGAGCTTGCGGGGGTCACCCGTGGGGCGATCTACTGGCACTTCAACAACAAGGCGGAGTTGGTCCAGGCGCTGCTCGACAGCCTGCACGAAACCCACGACCACCTGGCTCGCGCCAGCGAGAGCGAAGATGAAGTAGACCCGCTCGGCTGCATGCGCAAGCTGTTGCTGCAGGTATTTACCGAGTTGGTGCTGGACGCCCGAACCCGGCGTATCAATGAAATCCTGCATCACAAGTGCGAGTTCACCGATGAGATGTGTGAAATTCGTCAGCAGCGCCAAGGCGCGATCCTTGATTGCCATGAGGGCATCACCCTCGCGTTGGCCAATGCAGTACGCCGTGAACAGTTACCTGCGGATCTGGATGTGGAGCGTGCCGCCATCGCCCTGTTCGCCTATGTAGACGGGTTGATTGGCCGCTGGTTGTTGCTGCCGGACAGCTTCGACCTGCTGGCCAACGCCGAGCAATGGGTCGATACCGGGCTGGATATGCTGCGCTTGAGCCCTGGCATGCGCAAATGACACTTTGTTAAGGATTGTGAGGAAGTGTTGCCCGGTTGTATTAAGGGACAGTTAATGGGTTGGCCGAACTGACGCTATCGCGGGGCAAGCCCGCTCCCACGCTGCTGGCCCCTGCTGGGAGGCGTCGGAGCGGGCTTGCCCCGCGATAGCGCCCGTCCAACCACCTCGTCCTGCAATGCCAGCTCAATGCCCGCGCAATTGCCGATCCGGCAAACCAATCGCCGCGAACAAGCCCAACACGGCCACCGCTGCGCTGGCGATCAACAACTGCTTGAACATCTCCAGCAGCCGCGCCTGGGTCGCTGGGTCTGCATCCCCCGCCTGCAAACTGCCCAGTAGCGGATTACCCAGCAACGCAAACCCGCCATCGTGCAGCAGCGCCAGCATCAGGCTGGACATACAGGCAACGCCCATCGCGCCGCCCAGCGAGCGGAACAGATTGGTGGTGCTGGTGGCAACGCCAATGTCCTTGATCTGCACCGAGCTTTGCGTACCCACCAGCGAGGTCGGAAATTGCAAACCGCAGGCAATGCCCACCAGCAGCATGAACACAGCGCTGAGTAACCCCGACTGCGGCGGGGTGAGGGCCATGGCGAAAATCGCCAGCGGCATCAATACCGCGCCAGCAAGAATCTGCGGCTTGTAGCGGCCAGTCAGGCTGGTCAGCCGGCCGCCGCCAAACGCTCCCATCGGCAGCCCCATGGCCAATGGCAGCAGGTGCAGGGCCGCGCTATCGGCGCCCGCGCCGGTAATGCCTTGGTAACGCAGCGGCATCAGCATGGTCAGGGAAATCGACTGGAAGCTGGCGAAGAAGATCACCACCCAGCACAGCACAGCGACCCGATTGCTGAACAGCGAGAGGGGCAGCAGCGGCTCCTGGCAACGGCGCTCATGGCCAATGAACAGCAGCAACCCCAGCAGGGCGCAGCCGAACAGCGCCAACACGGGCGTGGACAGCCAGGCATGTCCCTGACCGACCAGGGTAATGCCAAGCAACAGACTGCCCAGGCCAATAATCAGTAGCACCGCCCCGAGGTAATCCACCTGTGCTTCACGGCGCTTGACTGGCATGCCGCGCAAGGCGCGGTTGATCACCCAGAGCGCCGCCAGGCCCAGCGGCAGGTTGATCCAGAACACCCAGTGCCAGGACAGGTACTCGGTTAGCCAGCCACCAAACACCGGCCCGGCCACGCTGGCCAGCGCGTACATGCTGCTGAAGTAGCCCTGATAGCGGCCACGCTCGCGCGGCGCCACGTAGTCACCGATGATCGCCTGGCTGACCGAGACCATGCCGCCTGCGCCGACCCCTTGCAGCACCCTGGCCAAGACCAGCTGCTCGATGTTCTGCGCCAACGCGCAAAACACCGAGGCGAGGGTGAATAGCGCGGTGCCGGTGAGGATCATCCGCCGACGGCCATACAGATCGCCAAGTTTGCCGTAGATCGGCACGGCCACGGTCATCGCCACCATGTAGCCAGAAATCACCCAGGCCAGCAGCCCGACATCGTTGAACTGGGCCGAGATCGCTGGCAGCGAGACGGCGACGATGGTCTGGTCCAGGGCACCGAGAAAGATCGCCAGCATCAGGGCGCTGAGGACACTGCGCAGGACGGCGGGGGGCAGGGCGGCGGTCACGGTCATACCTTGTAATTGAAAACAGCCGGATCGCGGGCTGCTCACGCTGGCCAAGTGTAACCTGACTTAGGTAGCTTCCTATGTAGTATGTGCATTCCCTATGCAAGATCGGCATTAGCCCTTTCACCCGGATGTGCATGGCTGCGTGATATCGTGGCCGGGCCGCAGAGGCTGAAATCAGGGGTTTGCACCAGCTTGGTGCATCATTTTGCCGCAGATTTTCCGGTCGCTGTATCCCACGCCTTTTATTCCTCTGCCTGCATGTCGAGCATGACCGCCCAGATGGCGACGGTTGGAACAGGTCAGGTAGACCCAATTTCGGGGTCGGTTGTCAGCCAGTTCAATTTCAACGTTATTGCGGAGTGATCATGCCCAAGGCTTCCCACCAAGATCTGCGTTTTGCCTTCCGTAAACTGCTCGCCTCAGGCTCGTGCTATCACACCGCCTCGGTCTTTGACCCGATGTCCGCCCGCATCGCCGCCGACCTCGGTTTTGAGGTGGGCATCCTTGGCGGTTCGGTCGCTTCGCTGCAGGTGCTGGCCGCGCCTGACTTCGCCCTGATCACCCTGAGCGAGTTCGTCGAACAGGCCACCCGCATCGGCCGTGTCGCCCAGTTGCCAGTGATGGCTGACGCCGACCATGGCTATGGCAATGCGCTGAACGTGATGCGCACGGTGATCGAGCTCGAGCGCGCCGGTGTGGCCGCGCTGACCATTGAAGACACCCTGTTGCCAGCACAGTTTGGCCGTAAGTCGACTGACCTGATTTCAGTGGAAGAGGGTGTTGGCAAGGTGCGCGCAGCCATCGAGGCACGGGTCGATTCGTCGCTGTCGATCATCGCCCGCACCAACGCCGGGGTGCTCACCACCGAAGAAATCATCGTGCGCACGCAGAGCTACCAGAAGGCCGGCGCCGATGCGATCTGCATGGTCGGGGTGAAGGACTTCGATCACCTGGAGCAGATTGCCGAGCACTTGAGCGTGCCGCTGATGCTGGTCAGCTACGGCAACCCGAATCTGCGTGACGACGAGCGTCTGGCGCGCCTGGGGGTGCGGATCGTGGTCGATGGGCACGCCGCCTACTTTGCCGCGATCAAGGCGACCTATGATTGCCTGCGCTTGCAGCGTGGCCAGCAGAACAAGTCCGAGAACCTCAGCGCTACCGAGCTTTCGCACACCTACACCCAGCCTGAGGACTACATCCGCTGGGCCAAGGAATACATGAGCGTCGAAGAGTAACGGCAGGCTGCCGTCGGCTTATCTGACGGCGCTCAGGGTCGCGGTGTGGGGAACGCAGTGCTCCTGGGCGCAACTGGCCGCCGAGTTGGGCTGGTTGCGTAGCAGTTCGACTCGCCAGCAGGCCGAGCCATAGAGGCCTGCGACCGCGACCAAGGCGAAGGCCACGGCGCATCTTCTTGTTCTTATGCTCATCGAGCTTACCTCCTTCAACAGCGACAGGTGGTAACTACAAGCATAGGTCAGTCTGATCACTTTGTAGGCAGTGGCGGCCTAAATGCCGCTATCCCACTGCGGCTCATCCTTGAAACGCTGAGCAAGAAAATCGAGCATGCTGCGCAAGGTCGCCGGCATGTGCTTGCGCGAGGTATAGACCGCATTCAGGTTCAGCTCCCGGGGCTTGGCCTGCGGCAGCAAGCGCAGCAGTTCGCCCTTTTTGAGGGCGCAAGCTGCCTGGTAAGTCGGCAGCATGGCGATGCCTGCGCCGGCCAGCGCGGCCTTCTGCAAGGTCATGGCTTCGTTGGCGCTGATATTGCCTTGCACCGGCACGGCGAGCTGACGGCCATCCACTTCGAAATGCCACAGGCTATGGCCGAAATAGGCATGGGTCAGGCAATTGTGTTGGCTCAACTCCTCCACCTGTTGCGGTACGCCATGGGTTTGCAGGTAAGCGGGGGCGGCGCAGACCACAGAGCGGCAGACCGTCAGGCGCCGGGCGATCAGGTTGGGATCAAGGTCGTTGCTGGTACGAATCGCCAAGTCGATGCGCTCGTCGACCAGATTGACCGTGCGATCGAGCATCTGCAGCTCGACCTTAACCCCTGGAAACAAGCTCACATACTCCGCTACTGCATCGACCAGTTGCGCTTGGCCAAATGACGTACTTACGCTAATGCGCAGCTCCCCGCGTGGCGCATCGTCCGGCTGGCGCACGGCGCTTTGCAGGTCGCCCGCCAACTCCAGCATTTGCCGGCAGCGCGGCAGCGTCTCCTGGCCAGCGGCGGTCAGGCTGAGTTTGCGCGTGGTGCGCTGCATCAGGCGTGCGCCGACCCAGTCTTCCAGTTCTGCCAGATAGCGCGACACTACTGGCCTGGACATCTGCAGATGATCCGCAGCTGCCGACTGGCTACCCAGGTCGACGACGGTGACAAACACGCGCATGGCGTTAAGACGGTCCATGATCTGCTCGATTTTGGAAACAAACTATGTAGCAGCATCGCATTTTTTGTAATGGATCGGGCAACTAAGCTGTCCTGCATCGACCATTCACAGGATCAGCCAATGTCATTTCTTACCCCCTTGCGCAGCGTGTTGCTGGCGTGCGCAGCACTCGCAGGCCCCGTACTGGCTGCCGAGCCTTTGCAGCTTGAGGTCTATAACCCAGGTCATGAGGCGATCTTTCCAGTCAGTTCGGTGATCGTCAGTGGCGAGCATGAGGCCATTCTGGTCGACGCTCAGTTCGGTAAGGCCCAGGCCGAGCAAGTGGTACAACGCCTGCGGGCCAGCGACAAGCGCTTGACCACGATCTACATCAGCCATGGCGACCCGGACTATTACTTTGGCCTGCAGACCCTGACCGCAGCCTTCCCCAAGGCGCGGGTGGTGGCCTCTGCCGCCACCGTGGCGCATATCCGCAAGACCATGGATGCCAAGCTAGCCTATTGGGGGCCGCAGATGGGTGCTGATCAGCCCACGCGTCTGCTCGTTCCGCAAGTGCTGCAAGGCGACCGCCTTGAGCTGGAAGGGCAGGCGCTGCAAATCATCGGCCTGGACGGCCCGCAGCCTGATCGCAGTTTCGTCTGGATTCCGTCGATCAAGGCGGTGGTCGGTGGCGTGGTGGTGGCCGAGCATATTCACGTGTGGATGGCCGATACTCAGACCGCGCAATCCCACGCCGACTGGCTGGCGACGCTGCAACGCATCGAACAGTTGGCTCCGCGCACGGTGATCCCTGGTCACTATCTGGGCAAAAGCAGCCAATCGCTGGACGCGGTGCGCTTCACTGCCAACTACATTCGTGCCTTCGACAGCGAAACCGCGAAGGCCAAGGATGCCAACGCGCTGATCGCAGCCATGAAAGCGCGTTACCCAGACCTTGCCGACGAAAGCTCGTTGGAGCTCAGCGCCAAGGTCGCCAAGGGCGAGATGAAGTGGTAATCCCTTACAACCTGATGGAGTGTTTCCCATGAGCAAGATCGCAATTATCGGTGCTACCGGACGGGCTGGCAGCCAGTTGCTGGAAGAGGCCCTGCGCCGTGGTCACAGTGTCGTGGCCATCGCCCGTGATCCGTCCGCGTTGCAAGGGCGCGAGGGCGTTACTGTAAAGGCCCTGGATGCCAAGGACAGCGCAGCGTTGCAGCAGGCTGTGGCCGGGGTCGACGCGGTGCTGAGTGCGGCGCACTTCTCCACCCTCGAACCGCGCGCGATCATCGAGCCGGTCAAGCGCGCCGGGGTCAAGCGCCTGCTGGTGGTGGGTGGGGCAGGTAGCCTGCTGTTGCCGTCGGGGCATCGGGTGATCGATAGCCCGGATTTCCCTGAGGCTTACAAGGCTGAGGCTACGGCTGGGGTGCGTTTTCTTGAAACGCTGCGTCAGGAGCAGAACCTGGATTGGACGTTCCTGTCGCCGTCGGCAGAGTTTGTCGAAGGGCAGCGCAGTGGCCGTTACCAGTTGGGCAAGGATCATCTGCTGATCGGGGCGGATGGCAAGAGCTGGATCAGCTTTGCCGATTACGCCATTGCCATGCTTGATGAGCTGGAGAAACCGGCGCATTCGCGGCAGCGGTTTACGGTCGGGTACTGAATGCTGGGGCCGCAGAGCGGCCCATCCAGCACAGCATCACTGCCTGGCACGTTGTTCCAGCCAATCCAGCAACTCGATCAACCCCGCAGGGGGGCTCTTGGCTGGGCTTGCCAGGTAATACGCCTTCCCCGTCATCACCTTCAAGCCAAACGGCATGCACAACCTGCCGCTGCGCAAGTCATCCCCAATCAACGCCCAGTCGCCAATCGCCACGCCAGTGCCCTGCGAGGCCATGGCCATCGCCATGTCCAGGGTTTCGAAGTGCTGGCGCGGGCCGTGCAGATCGAACCCTGCCCCCGCCGCCTGCAACCACAGCCGCCAGTCATGCTCGTCGCGCGAAGGGTGCAGGAGCATGTGCCCAGCCAGATCTTCGAGCTGCGCCAACGGCACTGAACCATCGAGCAAGGACGGCGCACACACCGGGGTCAACTGCTCATCGAACAGCTTGCGTACCCGCAGCCCATGATTGGGCGCACTGCCGTAGACCACCGCCGCATCGAACCCTTCGTGACGAAAATCCACCCCATGCTGCACGGTAGTGGTCAGCTCCACCGGCACGTCCGGACGCAGGGCCTGCCACTCCATCAAGCGCGGCAGCAGCCAGCGCATCACGCAGGTCGGCGCTTTGAGTTGCAGCGTGGCGCTGCGCCCGCCCACTTCACGCACACCCTGTTCGATCAGGGCAAACACCTGCTGCACCCGCGGCAGCCAGTCCTGGCCTTCGCGGGTCAGGCTCAGGCCGCGGGCCTGGCGCTGGAAAAGTGCATAGCCCAAGTGCTCTTCGAGGCCGGCAATCTGCCGACTGACCGCACCTTGGGTGATGTGCAACTGCTGCGCCGCACGGGTGAAATTGCAGTGCTGGGCAGTGACCAGAAACGTGTGCAGCGCGGGCAGGGGAGGGAGGCGCTTCATCGCATTCAGCCATGATCTGAGGACATGGCTAGTATGTGTTTTTTTGCATTGTGGCGATACCGGCTGCTTGGTTCCAATGAGCACTGATTTCAACAATAAAGCTGGGTATCAAACGATGGCAACCTGTGGCGAAGTACTGGTCAAACTGCTCGAAGGCTATGGCGTGGACCATGTCTTCGGCATCCCCGGCGTGCATACCGTGGAGCTCTATCGCGGACTTGCTGGCTCATCCATCCGCCATATCACTCCGCGCCACGAGCAGGGCGCAGGGTTCATGGCGGACGGCTATGCGCGCACCCGCGCCAAGCCTGGGGTGTGCTTCATCATCACCGGCCCTGGCATGACCAACATCACCACCGCCATGGGCCAGGCCTATGCCGATTCGATCCCGATGCTGGTGATCTCCAGCGTGCAGTCGCGCGACTCGCTCGGTGGTGGGCGTGGCAAGTTGCATGAGCTGCCTAATCAGTCTGCGCTGGTTGCCGGGGTGGCGGCGTTCTCTCATACCCTGATGTGTGCAGATGACCTGCCGCATGTGCTGGCGCGGGCCTTCGCGGTGTTCGAAGGAGCACGGCCGCGTCCGGTGCATATCGAGATTCCGCTGGATGTGCTGGTCGAGCCAGCTGATCACTTACTGCCAGGGCGCCCGGTGCGTACCAGCCGCGCCGCTGCATCGCCTGCGACTGTAGCCCTGATGGCCGAACGCCTGGCCAAGGCCCGTCGGCCACTGATCCTCGCTGGCGGTGGCGCACTGGCCGCAGGGGTGGAACTGACCGCCCTCGCCGAACACTTGCAGGCGCCGGTGGCGCTGACCATCAATGCCAAGGGCTTGCTGCCAGCCGCTCACTCGCTGCAGATCGGCTCGACCCAATCGCTGCCCGCCACCCGCGCGTTGGTGGCCGAGGCCGATGTGGTGCTGGCAATCGGCACCGAGTTGGCCGAGACCGATTACGACGTGACCTTCAAGGGTGGCTTCGAGATTCCCGGCAGCTTGCTGCGGATCGACATCGACCCTGACCAGACAGTTCGCAATTACTTGCCTGAGCTGGCGCTGGTGGCCGACGCCCAACAAGCGACAGGGGCGTTGCTCGCTGCGTTGCAGGCGCAGCCGCCAGCGGTGCTTGAGGCGCAGTGGGGGGTGGCCCGGGTGGGTCAGTTGCGCCAGGCGTTGGCGGCTGGTTGGGATCAGCCGACCCTGAGTCAGACGCGCCTGTTGACGGCGGTCCTGCAAACGTTGCCCCGGGCGATCCTGGTCGGCGACTCGACCCAACCGGTGTACACCGGCAATCTGACCCTGGACCTTGATCAGCCGCGCCGCTGGTTCAATGCCTCCACTGGCTACGGGACGCTTGGCTACGCCTTGCCAGCGGCCATGGGCGCCTGGCTCGGTAGCGCCGAGCAGGTCAGCCAGCGCTCGCCCGCAGTGTGCCTGATCGGCGATGGTGGCCTGCAATTCACCCTGCCGGAGCTGGCCAGCGCGGTGGAAGCGCAGGTGCCGCTGATCGTGCTGCTGTGGAATAACCAGGGCTATGAGGAGATCAAGAAGTACATGGTCAATCGGGCGATTGAGCCGGTGGGCGTGGATATTCATACGCCGGACTTTATCGGCGTGGCGCGGGCGTTGGGTGCGGCGGCTGAGGATGTGGCGGATGTGGCGCAATTGCAGGCGGCGTTGGCTAGCGCTGTCGAGCGTAAGGGGCCGACCTTGATCCAGGTGGATCAGGCGCAGTGGCAGCAGGCTGTGCAGGGCTGACGACCGCTGCGAGGGCTGCGACCTAGTTCGCGGGCAAGCCCGCTCCCACAGGTACAGCGTTGGACCACAAGGTAGCGTTGCCTGTGGGAGGTGGTCTGGGGAAACAGGTACAGCGTTGGACCACAGGGTAGCGTTGCCTCTGGGAGGTGGTTTGGGGAAACAGGTACAGCGCTGCGCCATAGAGCAGCGCGGTCCTTGTGGGAGCGGGCTTGCCCGCGAAGAGGCCGGCACTGACTGAAGCAGGACAGTGCTACGCAACAGTAGTCAGTTGGCGCTGGCCCTCAGCCTGGCCACATCCCGGATCGGCGGGGCGCCATACAGGCGGCTGTACTCGCGGCTGAACTGCGACGGGCTCTCGTAGCCCACCCGATAGCCCGCCACCGCTGCTTCTATCCCATCATTGAGCATCAACCGCCGCGCTTCTTGCAGGCGCAGTTGCTTTTGATACTGCAACGGGCTCATCGAGGTCACGGCTTTGAAACGGTGATGCAGGGTCGAGGTACTCAGGTTGACCTCACGCGCCAGGTCCTCGATGCGCAGCGGTTGCTGGTAATGCTGGTTGAGCCAGGCAATGGCCTGGCATACCCGGTGGGTCTGGCTGTTGGCCAAGGCTATTTCATACAGTCGATGACCTTGGGGACCACGCAATACGCGGTACAGCAGCTCGCGACGAACCAATGGCGCAAGCACTGCGATATCTCTTGGCGAGTCGAGTAGCCGCACCAGGCGCAGCAGCGCATCGAGCAAGGTCACGTCGCTGCGTTCGACGAACAGTCCGCGCCCCGACGGCATGCTGGGCACCAGCATCGGGCCGCTTTGGGCGATGAGCTGGCTAATTTCGGCCGGGTCGATGTCCAGGCGCAGGCCCAGGCAGGGGTTCTGTGGGGAGGCATCGAGCATCGCCCCGGTTATTGGCAAGGTCACCGAGACCACCATGTAATGCAGGGGGTCGTAGGTGTAGCGTTCATCGCCGAGAAACAGCGTCTTGTTACCCTGGGCAAGGATGCACAGGGCTGGCTGCGCCAGGGCAGGCATACCGCGCACATTCTCCTCATAGCGACTCAGGAACAAGCCGTCGATCACCGATTCAACCCCATTGGTCTCGGCGGTGTGGCGCAGGATCAGCCCGGAAAGCTCCTGGCGCAGGGTCTCCAAAGTCGGTTCGAGGGTCGCTGGCGTGGTCATGGCGTGGATCCTATGTAGTGACCAGCAGGATAGGTTTGGGCAAGCCGCGGCGCTAGTCGATTACTGCACGTCGATTGCCTGATCCTGCAACGTGGCAGGATCAGGCAATCGACGTGCAGTAATGGCCTAACGGCGCGCGCGGGCCAGGCCCTACGCTGGCCAGCCTGGTTTTTCCGTCCGCCCCGCTTCAAGGAGATCGTTCATGACCCAACGCCAACCGGTCACTCACTTGGCTTTTATCCGTGCCAGCAACGGTCGTTCGGCGGAACTCGGCGTGCGCCTGCGTGACCTGCTCGAGCCATCGCTGCGCATGCCCGGCTGCCTGAGTTTCAGCGTGCAGCGCTCGCAAGCGGATGACGACCTGTGGCTGCTCAGCGGCAGCTGGCGCGATCAGCAGGCGATGAGTGGCTATTTTGCCTCGCCTAATCTCGATCTGTTTGGTGAGCTGGTGCAGGCGCAGGTGGTCGCCAGCCTCGATCTGCATACCTTCAGTGACCAGGGCTCGGGTTAGAATGCGCACTTTTACCCAGACTGGATTGCACGATGGCACGTAGAGAGTTCCCCCACTTCGAAGCGGTTTCGGCGATGGTCCCCGTAGAAGGTGGTGGCTATAACGCGGCGATTGCCGTGAAGGCATTGAACGGCATGGGCACCCCGCGCTTTCACAAGGTGCTCGATGGCCAGGTGTTCAAAGGCGCGATAGCGGCCGATGAGGCCGCCTGCGCCGAGCTCGAACGCCTGCAAGGGGTGAGCGAAGAGGGCGAGCTGATCTGGTGATCAGCCGTTGACCTGGGGCCGGCCCATCTTGAACAGGTTGCCCAGTTCGAAGTAGTCCTGCGGGCCGCCGCCGCGCAGGATCGGCTCGCCGGCAGCGGTGTCGTAGATGCCGTCTTTGAGCAGATGCTCGGCGATGTGCACCGCCACTACTTCACCGAGGATCAGCCAGCTGGGCACCAGCTCCTGGTCAGCGCGTTTGAGCTGGACGATCTGGCTGACCTTGCATTCGAAGGCGACCGGGCTTTCACCCACCCGCGGCACGCCGACCAGCCGCGATGCCGTTGGCGTCAGGCCACTCAAGACGAACTCATCGACATCCGCAGCGACTGCTGCGCAGCTTTGGTTCATCTGCTCGGCCAGTGGCCGAGTGGCCAGGTTCCAGACGAATTCGCCGGTCTGCTCGATATTGTTCAGGCTGTCTTTGCGCCCGACACTGCAGAAACCGATGATCGGTGGAATGTAATTGAAGGCGTTGAAGAAGCTGTATGGCGCCAGGTTCAGGCGGCCTTCGCGGTCTTGCGAAGAGATCCAGCCGATGGGTCGAGGGCCGACGATGGCGTTGAACGGGTCGTGGGGCAGGCCGTGGCCTTTGGCGGGTTCGTAGTAGTACATCTGCTCAGGGCCGGGGCCCTTCCTCTGGGATGGACGAGGCGCCTAGTGTGCCAAGCCTGAGCCTTGCTGGAAATGATTAAGCCCGGCCGAAGCCGGGCTGGGTGTGAGCATCAGCATTCAGCTGATGCGGTGGGCGTTGGTGCGATCGAAGCCATCTTCGGCGAAGCGTGCGCCGCCAGTGCGGTCGAAGCCGTCTTCGGCAAAGCGTGCCCCGCCGGTGCGGTCGAAGCCATCTTCGGCAAAGCGTGCCCCGCCGGTGCGGTCGAAGCCATCTTCGGCAAAGCGTGCCCCGCCGGTGCGATCGAAACCATCTTCTGCGTAGGTAGCCGACTGGGTTTGAGCAGTGGCGAAGTTGTGCGCACTGGTGCGGTCAAAGCCGTCTTCGGCGAAGGCGCCAGTGGCCAGTACAGAGAGAGCCAGGGACAGGATCAGTTTGTTTTTCATGGTCGTTGCTCCGATGAGTAATTGGGTTGTTTGTTTCTATGGGTTTAATGCTACGCCTATTAAATCGATTAAAAAGCGCAAATATTAACGATTAGCAATCGATTTAATAGATGATTTATGGAGCGCTCTATCCGCTAACACCGATTAGCTCTCAGAAATGAAGGGGTACCGGTTCAAGAGGATGTGTCGCCAGTTTTTCCAGGATGGCGGCTTTGAATTAATGACAGGTTAAATGGATAGGAAGCGGCTGATGAGTGGCTTTGTCCTACATCGGCTGTGGATTTATCTGATCAGGCGCTTCGCTTTCAGCGATACGTACGCTGGCTTGGGTGACCACAAAATGAAAAAAAGGGCGCACCGTCTGGCGGTGCGCCCTTTGCTGGTTACAGCCCGAGCAGGATCAGTCGGTAGTGATCCGAGAGTGGGTCTTGGTGTCTTTCATGGTCGCGTAGACCAGCAGCGAGCACGCGATGCAGCCGGTGACGTACCAGTAGAAGCCGCTCTCCATGCCGACGCTCTTGAACCACAGCGCCACGTACTCGGCGGTGCCGCCGAAGATCGACACGGTCAGTGCGTACGGCAGGCCCACGCCCAGGGCGCGGATTTCAGTAGGGAACAGCTCGGCTTTGACCACGGCGTTGATCGAGGTGTAGCCGCTAACGATGATCAGTGCCGCCATGATCAGGAAGAACGCGCCCCACCAGGTGGTGATGGTGTGTAGGGTGCTGAGGATCGGTACGGTGAACAGGGTGCCGAGCACGCCGAAGGCGATCAGGATCGGGCGACGGCCAATCTTGTCGGACAGGCCACCAATCACCGGTTGCAGGCACATGAACAGGAACAGGGTGGCCGCCGAAATGGTGGTCGAGTCACTGATGCTCATGCCCACGGTGTTGACCAGGTACTTCTGCATGTAGGTGGTGTAGGTGTAGAAGGCCAGGGTACCGCCCATGGTCAGGCCGACTACGGTCAGCAGCTCCTTGGGATGGCGCATCAAGGTGCGCATCAGGCTTTCCTTGGACTTCTCTTTCTTGGTGAAGGAGGCAGTCTCTTCCATGCCACGACGCAGGTACAGCGCGACCACTGCGCACAGCGCGCCGATCACGAACGGTACACGCCAGCCCCAGGCGTACAGCTCTTCGGTGGTCAGGGTGTTCTGCAGAATGATCAGCACTGCCAGGGCAATGAGCTGGCCAGAGATCAGCGTCACGTACTGGAAGCTTGAGAAGAAGCCACGACGCTCCTTGCTGGCCATTTCGCTGAGGTAAGTGGCCGAGGTGCCGTATTCACCGCCCACCGACAGGCCTTGCAGCAAGCGCGCAAGTACCAGCAGGATCGGGGCAGCGACGCCGATGGTTTCATAGCCCGGGGTCAGGGCGATGACCAGCGAGCCTGCGCACATCAGCAGGACCGAGGCCATCAGTGCCGCTTTGCGGCCCTTGCGGTCGGCGTACAGGCCCATCAGCCAGCCGCCGATTGGGCGCATCAGGAAGCCCACGGCGAAAATTGCGGCGGTGTTGAGCAGTTGTGCGGTGGTGTCGCCAGCGGGGAAGAAGGCCTTGGCGAAGTACAGCGAGAATGCAGCGTAGACGTACCAGTCGTACCACTCGACCATGTTGCCGATCGAGCCGCTGAAAATCGACTTGAGACGGCTGGCGGTGGTTTTTTCCGCGGCAGGCGCTATGGCCGCCCCGGTTGGCAGGGAGGTGGCGTTATCCATCAGATGTAACCTTCTCGTTGTTTTTGTGGAGTGCGCTGTGACGCGCTTGCTCGGGTATTTGCAGAAGGTGTGCCAGATGGGTGCATTGCGATCCATTTGGGGGCGCAGACTGGCGCTGTTCAAGCCCCCCAAAAACCACGGAACCGCGAAACGTAGGCCTTGCACGACGCAATCGTGGCTGCGGCTTGTTGTCGCACGAAGCGGGAGCTGCGCTAGCACTATTCAGCTAAATCATCATCAGTGAGCGGATATCCGCTGATGATGATCGCCAGATAGGCAAAAATCCGCCTATTCGCGCTCGATAAAATCTTCCCGAACCAGACCATGGCGCTGCATCTTCTCGTTCAACGTTCGCCGTGGCAGTTGCAGGGTTTCCATCACGCCCTTGATCTCACCCTTATGCTGACGCAGGGCGGCGCGCAGGCATTGCGCCTCGAAGGCTTCCATCTGTTCGACCAACGATGGCCCGCCGTGGCTCTGCTCGGCACTGGACGCCCCCAGCCCCAAGGCATGGCGTTCTGCGGCATTGGCCAGCTCGCGCACATTGCCTGGCCAATCGTGGGCCAACAATTGCGCCAACTGTGCCCCGGATAGCGCAGGTGCGCTGCGGTTCAAGCGCTCGGCGCTGGTGCGGGCGAAAAACTCGAACAGCAGCGGGATGTCTTCTCGCCGTTCGCGCAGCGGTGCCAGGCGCAGTTCGGCGACGTTCAAGCGATAGGCCAGGTCTTCGCGGAAGCGCCCGGCGCGGGCTTCTTCCAGCAGATCCGGTTTGGTGGCGGCGATAATTCTCAGATCGACATTGATGCTTTGGTTGGCGCCCAGGCGTTCGAGCTTCTGCTCCTGGATCACTCGCAGCAGCTTGGCCTGTTGGGCCAACGGCATGCTCTCGATTTCGTCGAGAAACACCGTGCCGCCGTTGGCGTATTCCAGCTTGCCGATGCGTTTGCCCTGAGCACCGGTGAAGGCGCCGCTTTCATGGCCAAACAGTTCGGCTTCGAACAACGCTTCCGGGATCGCTGCGCAATTGAGCGCCACGAACGGCTTGTCGGCGCGCGGCCCGAAGTCGTGCAGGCAGCGCGCCACACGCTCTTTGCCGCTGCCGGTTTCCCCTCGAATCAGCACATTGACCGGCAGGCTAGCCAGGTCCAGCACCTGTCGGCGCAGTTGCTGCAGGCCCTGGGACATGCCCAGCAGCGTGCCCTCCAAACGCGCCTTGAGGTCGGCCTGTTCGTGCAGGCGGCGGTTCTCCAGCACCAGCTGGCGTTTTTCCAGGGCGCGGCGCAGGCTGCCCAGCAAGTGCTGGGGCGTGAAGGGCTTTTCCAGAAAGTCATAAGCGCCGTTGCGCATGGCTTCCACCGCCATCGGCACATCACCGTGGCCGGTGAGCAGTATTACTGGCAGGTCGGGGTCTTGTGCGTGTAACTGTTCAAGCAACTGCAAACCGCCCATCCCTGGCATGCGCACATCGCTGATGATCACCCCTGGGAAGTGCGCCGGCAGTTGCGCCAGGCACTCCTCGGCACGGGCGAACAGCTGCACACTGAAGCCCGACAGGCTCAGCCACTGTTCGACCGCGGTGCGGATACTGGCTTCATCATCGACGACGATCACTGAATTCAACATACCGGCTCCAGATCGCGAGGCAGGGTCAGGCTAAAGCGTGCGCCGCCAGGCAGGTTCTCGACCTGCAACTGGCCGCCGGCATCATGGACGATGCCATAGGAGATCGCCAGGCCCAGGCCGAGGCCTTCGCCCACCGGTTTGGTGGTGAAGAACGGATCGAAGACCTTGGCCAGGTCGGTTTCAGCGATACCGCCACCGGAGTCGAGCACGCTCAGGCGCCACTGGCCGTTGTCAGTTTCGATGCGGATCTCCAGGCGTTTGTAGCGTTTGTCGGCCATGGCGTCGAGGGCATTGCGCAGCAGGTTGATCAGCACCTGCTCCAGGCGGATCGCATCACCGCGCACCCAGGCCGGGCGGGCCAGGTACAGCGCCACTTCGACTTCATCGCTGCGGATACGGGCGTCCAATAGATGCAGGGCCTGGTCGACCACATTGGCCAGGTCCAGGCGTTCGCGCAGCCCACCAGGGCTATTGCGGGCGAAGGTCTTCAGGTGGCCGGTGAGCGCCGCCATGCGCGCGAGCATTTGCTCCAGCGGCTCCAGGGCTTGGCGCGCTTCATCGAGGCGGCCATGGTCGAGCAGCAGACGCAGGGTTTCCAGTTGCATGCGTTGGGTGGTCAGTGGCTGGTTGATCTCATGCGCCAGCGCTGCTGACATCTGTCCCAGCGCCGCCAGTTTGGCCGACTGCACCAGCCCCTCCTGGGCGGTGCGCAGTTCACGGGTGCGCTCTTCGACCTGGCGCTTGAGCTCTTCACGGCTGCGCTGGCGCAAGCGCGCCAGGCGCAGGCGCTGGCTGACGAACAGCGCGGCGAACACCAGGGTCAGCCAGATCGCGGCGGCGGCCAGCGCGGCGTTGCGTCCGTCCTCGCTGACCTGGGGTTTTCGCAGCAGGTGCAAGGTCCAGCCTTCGCCTTCCAGCGGCAGGCTTTGCCACAGGTATTCAACCGGGCCATCCGGGCGTTGCACGCGGCTCAGGTGGCTGTTGCCATCGAAGCGCGTCAACACCTGGTGCTGCAGCGGGACCAGTGGTTGCTTGTCGTACTGACGGGTTTCGGCCAGTTCTGTGCGGTCGGCGCCCGTCAGCGGCGCCAGTTCGCGATATCGCCAGCCGTCCTGGTTGGCGATGAAGATGATCCCGCGAGCATCGCTGACCAACAGAACATCGCTGCCCTGGCGCCATTCGCGCTCAAGTTCGGGGAACTCCAGCTTGACCACCATGGCGCCGAGAAAGCGCCCTTGCTCGTCGTTGACCGCGCTTGAGAGAAAATAACCTGGCACGCCACTGGTCACGCCGACCGCGTAGAAGCGGCCACTGCCCTGGGTGCGGGTCTGTTTGAAGTAGGGGCGAAAGCCATAGTTGGAGCCGACATAGGTGGTCGGCAGGCGCCAGTTGCTGGCGGCGACCGCCAGGCCGGTATGGTCGAGCAACTCCAGGGTGGAGGAATTGGCCGCGCCGTTGATGCGTTCGAGCTTGCGGTTGAGGGCATCTTGCACCGGCTCGCTGACCGGGCCACGCAAGGCGGCGATCAGTTCCGGGTCCAGTGCCAGTACCGCCGGCAGGGCGCGGTAGCGTTCGATCAGGGTATGCAGGGAATTGGCGTACAAGCCCAATTGCTGGGCGGCACGGCGGGCGTCGGTTTCCATCGACTGGCGCTTGGCCTGATGCATGGCCCAACCGGCGCTCAGGACGGTGCCGACCAGAATCAGTAACACGATCAGGCCCAGGCGCAGTGCGCGAAACGAAGAAGGCATGGTGCGGGTCCTGGGGCTGTTGAGATCTATTGGAGGTGTGCTAGGTGTGCCGGCCTCATCGCGGGGCAAGCCCGCTCCCACGCGTATCCCTCTGTTGAGACTGCGCGGGAGCGGGCTTGCCCCGCGATGAGGCCGGTGAAGGCACCCCGTCGCAGGCGCCTTGCTCTGGCAGAGGCCTTACAGCAACTCGAAACTCTGCTGCTGCACCGCTTCGGAATCGAGCCCGACCTGCACATTGAACTGGCCCGGCTCAGCCACCCGCTGCAGCTGGCCATTGTAGAACTTCAGGTCTTCTTCGCTGATGCTGAAGGTCAAGGTTCGCGACTCGCCGGCCTTGAGCATCAGTTTCTGGAAGTTCTTCAGTTCCTTGACCGGACGGCTCATCGAAGCGCTGACGTCTTGCAGATACAACTGCACCACAGTCTCGCCATCACGCTTGCCGGTGTTCTTCACGGTCACCTTGGCGTGCAAGGTGTCGCCGCGCTTGAGCTGAGTGCTGGCAAGCTTCAACCCCGACAGCTCGAAGCTGCTGTAGCTCAGGCCATAGCCGAACGGGTACAACGGGCCATTAGGCTCCTCGAAGTACTGCGAGGTGTAGTTGCCAGGCTTTCCAGGGGTGAACGGACGGCCGATGCGCAGGTGGTTGTAATACATCGGGATCTGCCCGACCGAACGCGGGAAGGTGATGGCCAGCTTGCCGGACGGGTTGTAGTCGCCAAACAGCACATCGGCTATGGCATTGCCGCCTTCGGTGCCGCTGAACCAGGTTTCGAGCAGGGCATCAGCCTGGTCACGTTCCCAGGCGATCGACAGCGGGCGGCCGTTCATCAGCACCAGCACCAGCGGCTTGCCGGTGGCCTTCAGTGCCTTGATCAGCTCGCGTTGCACCGCGGGAATTTCCAGAGTGGTGCGGCTCGACGACTCGTGGGACATGCCGCGCGATTCACCGACCACGGCAACAACCACGTCGGATTGCTTGGCGGCCTTGACCGCCTCGTCGATCAGCACCGCGGCAGGGCGCAGGTCGTCGACGATTTCCGGGGCGTCGAAGTTGAGGAAGTTCAGGTAGTCGAACATGGCCTTGTCGCCAGTGACATTCGAGCCCTTGGCGTAGATCAGCTTGGCCTTGTCGCCGACTGCGCGGCGCAGCCCTTCGCGCACAGTGACGGAATGCTCGGGGCGGCCATCGGCGGCCCAGCTGCCCATCATGTCGATCGGTGCATCGGCCAGGGGGCCGACCAGGGCGATGGTGCCGGTTTTCTTCAGCGGCAAGGTCTGGTTACGGTTTTCCAGCAACACCAGGCTGCGCCGGGCGACATCGCGGGCGGCGTCGCGGTGCAGTCGGTCGTTAGCGTAATAGTCCTTCAGATCGGTCTCGGCCTTGCCGATGCGCACGTACGGGTTGTCGAACAGGCCCATCTCGTACTTGGCACCCAGAACCTCGCGCACCGCCTGGTCGAGTTCGGCCTGGGTCACTTCGCCAGACTTGAGCAGGCCGGGCAGTTCTTCACCATACAGGGTGTCGTTCATGCTCATGTCGATGCCGGCCTTGATCGCCAGCTTGGCCGCTTCGCGCCCGTCCTTGGCCACGCCGTGACGGATCAGCTCCTGGATCGCGCCATGGTCGCTGATGGTCACGCCCTTGAAGCCCCACTCCTTGCGCAGCAGGTCATTCATCAGCCAGGTGTTGGAGGTGGCTGGCACGCCGTTGATCGAGTTGAGCGCGACCATCACGCCACCGGCACCCGCATCGAGCGCGGCGCGGTAGGGCGGCAGGTAGTCGTTGTACATTTTCGGCAGGCTCATATCGACCGTGTTGTAGTCGCGCCCGCCTTCCACTGCGCCGTACAGGGCGAAGTGCTTGACGATGGCCATGATGCTGTCGGGATTTTTTGCACTCGATCCCTGGAAGCCCTTGACCATCTCCTGGCCAATGCGCGAAGTCAGGTAGGTGTCTTCGCCGAAGCCTTCACTGGTGCGGCCCCAGCGCGGGTCGCGGGCGATGTCGACCATTGGTGCGAAGGTCATGTCCAGGGCATCGGCGGAGGCCTCGATGGCCGAGGTGCGGCCGACCTTGGCAATCGCGTCCATGTCCCAGGTCGCTGCCAGGCCCAGGCTGATCGGGAAGATGGTGCGCTCGCCATGGATGGTGTCGTAGGCGAAGAACATCGGGATCTTCAACCGGCTGCGCATGGCGGCGTCCTGCATCGGGCGGTTTTCCGGCGCGGTGCGCGAGTTGAAGGTGCCGCCAATGCGTCCGGCGGCGATTTCCTCGCGGATCTTTTCCTTCGGCATCTCTGGGCCGATGCTGATCAGGCGCAGCTGGCCGATCTTCTCATCGACGGTCATCTGCCCGATCAGGTGGTCGATGAACGCCTGCTTGTCTTGCAGGGGCGGGGCGGAGTTAGCGGCCAGGGCCGCCTGGCTGGCAAGGGCCATGGCCAGGCCCAGCGAAGACAGTTTCATCATCAATTCCATTGTCGTGGCCTGGGCCGTATCCACAGGGATACGCGCGCGGCCTAAAGTTGTCGGGCGGCTGTTGTTCTTGGGTAATAGGGCGATCTTTCCGATCATTCCTACAGCAGGATGCAGCGGCAGCGGAGGATTATGCCTGATGTCACGCAGTTGTTGAGATACACTCGCGCCAGCCCCGTGCCGGGACAACAACTATAAGAACGTTAGAGACCGATGGCATGACCGTTTTCAACCAATACGAGCAACGCCAGATTGCCGAGGCCATTGCCCGCGCCGAGCGGCGCACCGACGCGGAACTGGTGACGGTACTGGCGCGCCGCGCCGACGACTATGCCTACCTGCCGCTGTTCTGGGCGGCGCTGCTGGCGCTGGCGATTCCTGCGGTACTGCATCTACTGATCAATTGGCCGAGCTTGCGCGCGTTGCTGGTGGCCCAGGTGGTGCTGTTCATCGGCCTGTGTCTGCTGCTGCGCAATGCCCGCCTGGCCAGCCTGGTAACCCCGCGTCTGCTGCGCCATCGGCGTGCCTCGGGCCTGGCGCGCCAGCAGTTTCGCGAGTTGAACCTGCAGCGTACCGCTGGCGCTACTGGCGTGCTGATCTTCGTCAGCGAGGCCGAGCACTATGTGGCGATCCTGGCTGACAAAGGCATCGAACAGCATCTCGATGCCCAGGCCCGGGCCGTGCTGGTCGCCCGTTTCACCGAGCAGGTGCGCCAGGGCCGGACCTTGCAAGGCTTCGTCGAATGCATCGATGCTTGCGGTGAGCTGCTCAGCCGCCAGCTGCCGGCCACCCATAGCCGCAACGAATTGCCCAACCGCCTGGTGATCCTCGACTGAGCCACGCCCATCGAGAAAACCTTCGCGCAAGGCTGCCAGCGACGTAGAATGCCCGCCATTGCGCGCAGCGCTGGCAATTCGAGGCACCCCGTTCCCATGTCCGCCAACCCTTCCGCTTCCACCGCGCCGGATGCGCGTGGCCAATTTCTGCGCCTGCTGGCCGATGCCCTGGAGCAAGGCAGCCTGAGCAAGCTGGTGCTCGCTCGTCACGTTGGCGCCGACCAGAGCCTGCAACGGATCATCGCCAAGCCGCTGTTGGTCAAGGGCCAGCCAAGCCTGTCGCTGGTCTACCGCCATCAAACCCGCGACATCACCCGCAACGTACCAGTCGAGCAAGCGCAAGCGCTGGTCGCCGAGCTGTTGCCGGACAGCTTTCGCAATGCGCACCTGTTCACCACTGACGGCGAAGTGCAGCTGGCCTTCAGCAAAAAGGGTAAGCCGATGCTTCAGCGCCATGTGGCGCAGGCTCCGCGCGAAGCCGCGCCTGCGGCTGGGCATGACCGCGAGAAAAAACGCTACCTGGAGCTTTCCAGGCCGTTCCTGCGCGATCTGGGGGTGACCGATGGCCAGGGCGCGCTGATCCCGTCGATGTCGCGCAAGTGGAAGCAGATCAACAAGTTCATCGAAGTCTTCGACCATGCCCTGGCCAGTGCCCCGCTGGCGGCGGCGCAGCCATTGCGGGTTGCCGACTTCGGTTCGGGCAAGGGCTACCTGACCTTCGCCATGCATGATTACCTGCGCAACTCCCTGGGCCGCGAGGCGCAGGTCACTGGCGTCGAATTGCGCCAGGACATGGTCGACTTGTGCAACACCGCCGCCGCGCGTCTTGAGCATCCAGGCCTGGTATTCGAGTGCGGCGATGTGCGTAGCGTGGTGCCCGAGGCCATCGAGGTGATGATCGCCCTGCACGCGTGTGACATCGCCACCGACTACGCCATCCACACCGGTATCCGCTGCAACGCGGCGATCATCATGTGCTCGCCGTGCTGTCACAAACAGGTACGCCCGCAGTTGCAGAGCCCAGGCTTGTTGCAGCCAATGTTGCAGTACGGCCTGCATCTGGGGCAACAGGCCGAGATGCTCACCGACAGCCTGCGCGCCTTGTACCTGGAGGCCTGTGGCTACGAGACCAAGGTGTTCGAGTTCATCTCGCTGGAGCACACCAACAAGAACAAGATGATTCTTGCGGTCAAGCGCAAGCAGCCGGTGGATGCGACTGCCCTTTTGCAGAAGATTGCCCAGCTCAAGGCGTTCTATGGCGTCAGCGAGCATTGCCTGGAGACGTTGTTGCGGGCGGATGGGTTGATCGCTATCTGACTGCGCGTTGGCCTTTTCGCGGGCAAGCCCGCTGCCACAAGTACCGCGATACCTTCGAAGGCAGCGCTATCCCTGTGGGAGCGGGCTTGCCCGCGAAAAGGGCGCCGCGAAGTGTCAGATATTTCAGAAGAACCGGGTCACACTGACCTTGGCATTACGCCCGATGGTGTAGGCATTTTCCCCGGACAATTCCGGCCGCACCGACACATTGAACAGGTTGTCCACCGTCAGGTTGACCTCAGTGCCTTTCAGGTAAGGCTGCTGCGGTTTCCAGTTGGCGAACAGGCCGTGGATCTGATAACGCTCGTTGCCGAAGTTGTCGTAGTAGCGGTCGCCCAATGCGCTGGCCGGGCCTTCGAAGTACTTGTCGCTGGGCAGATGGTGAGTCTTGCTGACGAACTCGGCAGTCCAGCCGACGCGGGCATCCCAGGCCGGAATCTTCACGCCCAGGGTGGCGATCCACTTGGGCGCCGGCACGTCCTTGGCCCACACATCCGGCCCCCATGGGTTGGTGTAGGCGCCTTCGTGGCGGCCTTCCATCCAGGCGTACGACAGGGCACCGAACAGGTAGGTGGCGTCGTAGAAGGTCTCCACCTCATAGCCCTGGTACACCGTGTCGCCAATGTTGCGGTAGTTGCTCATCAGCCCGCTGCCGCAGGACTGGGCGATGGTGCCGCCAGTGACCATCTGCTGCTGGCAACCAATACCCGTGGCTTTGAAAATCTCGTCTTTGACATGGTTGCGGAACAGCGTGGTGCGAATCTGTGCGCTGTCGCCCTGCACGAACACGTTGGAGAAATTGCTGATGCTGCCCAGGCGAATGCCGGTGATGCGCTCGGGGTCGAGGTTACGGCTGGTGGCCGTGCGGCTGCCCACGCCTTGCACTTCGTATTGCTCGTCCAGCACCGGGGCACGCCAGGTCTTGCTGTAGTTGGCGAACAGCGCGTGCTGGTCGTTTAGCTTGTAGAACAGTGCCAGGCGCGGCGACCAGCCGCTGTAGGTCTTGGCGCTGTAGTCGTGACCGGCTGCTGGGTTGTTGTAGTAGGGCGCCTGGTTTGGCTCGCCTTCGTTGGTCACGTGGTCGTAACGCAGCGATGGGGTGATGGTCAGGTCGCCAATGGTGATCGCATCCTGCAGGTAGTAGCCCTGGCTCTCGACCTTGCCACGCGGCATGAAGTACGGCTGGAAATGGCCGTGGTTATACTTGGGCACGTCGTACATCTTGCCCGGCATCCACATCTGCGTATCCCGCTCATGCTGGCGCACTTGCAACCCTGCGGTCAGCGCATGTTCGAGCGGGCCGGTGGTGAACAGGCTGGTGTTCTTCACATCGAGCATGCGGTCCTTGTACTCGGTGTCCATCTTGCGCCCGCCCGTGGCGGCCTGGAAGAACGCCGTGGCGTTGCGTTGGTCAGTCTGGTCAGTGTCTGACTCGGAATATTTGACCTGCAAATCGACCCAGGGATTTTCGATCGGCTGGTAGTTGTAGGTGGCCGACCAGGTGGTATCGACCGTGTTGCGCAGGGCGAGGAAGCGTTTGATCGCGTTCTCGTAGCCATAGCGATCGATGTTGGCCTGGGTCGGCGGGGTCGGGTAGGCGGTGGACGAGAAGGCCGTCCAGCGCTCGGTCTGCGAGCGCGACCAGGACAGCCCCAGGCTGTGCTCGTCGGTAAAGTGGATGTTGCTCTTGAGCAAAGCGCCTTCCAGGTCCAAGGCGCTGTTGGGCAGGCGCTTGGGGTTGATCGGGTAGCGGTTTTCCGGATCGGGCAGGCGGTCGGCCATCTTCATGTCGCCGCCGTCGCGCTTGGTCAGGTAGACCAAACCGTCGATGCGGCCATCGTCGCTGCGGCCGAACAGCGCCGAGCTGTAGATCTGCTGGTGGTCGTTGCTGGCGTAGCCGTACTTGACCATCGCGCCGCTGTTGCGGCCCTCTTGCAGCAGGTCGCTGGCATCCTTAGTCTGCATGTTGACGCTGCCACCAAAGCCGCCGTTGCCGGTCTGGACCGAGTGCGGGCCTTTTTCCACCTCGATGAACTTGATCAGTTCTGGCTCGATGAAGATGGTGCCCTGCTGGTAGCGCTCGAAACCGCTCTTGGTAGCGCCGTCGACGCTCATCGGCACATCTTCGGCGTCGCCCATGCCCCAGATGTTGATGGTCTGCCCGCCAGGTTTGGCCGAACCGCCCATATTCACCCCAGGCAGGGTGGCCAAGACGCTGGGGATGTTGCTGGGTTGGTAGCGGTCGATCTGTTCCTGGTCCAGGGTCGAGCGGCCGACATTGTCGGGTGTGACCTGCTGGCCATCGCCGACGATGCTCAGGGCGCCGAGCTGGATGCTGTTGTCGGCGTTGGGTTGGTCCTCGCGCAGGCGCACCACGTAGGTTTCACCCATGCGCAGTACGCTGAAGCGGCTGCCGGCCAGCAGGCGGGAGATCGCCTCGTGCGCCTCATAGGCGCCGTTGAGCGCAGGGGCCTGGGCATCGCGCAGCACCGCCTCATCGAACAGCAACTGCACCTTGGCCTGCTGCGCCAGTTGGCTGAGCGAGCGGGCCAGCGCCTGGGCCGGCAGGTCGAGCTGTACAGGCGCGGCCTCGGCGGCCAGGCTTACAGCCAGGCACAGCGCCAGCAGGGATGGACGAACAGGCAAGGATCGCAACGGACGCAACGCGGACAACATGAATTCCCCCAAACGGCAAAAGGCCGGAAAAAGCCTGCCAATTGCGCGACAGGCGGGGAGGAAGACGTGGCGTTGAGAAAAGTCCTCACCTGCGAATGATAAAAATTCTTAAAAAAATCAGCGGCGGTCGATGCGCAGGCGTCCGTCGGCCAGCAAGGTGGTTTTCACCGGCAGCAGAGCGGGCAGGGCGTTGAGCAGGGCGTCCGGGTCGTGCACGTCGAGATTACCTGAGACTTTGTATTGCCCAAGTGACGGATCGGCGAGCAGCACCGGCTGTTCGCGGTACAGGCGGAGTTCGTCAATCAGGCTGGCCAACTCGCGGTTGCGAAAGCTCACATGACCGTCGCGCCAGTCGGCTACCGGCTGGTCGTTCAAAGCCTGTTGGGTGACGGTGCCTCGCGTGGTGTCGTAGGTGGCCCGTTGACCTGCGCCGAGCAGCAGCGCCGGATTGGTTTCGCCCGGTGTGTCGAAGGCTACCTGGCCGTGGGCGACAGTGACCACCAGCTCCTTTTCACCGCGGCGCACATCGAAGCCTGTGCCCACCACCCGTACTTGTCCTC
This sequence comes from Pseudomonas sp. xss_2, assembly GCF_043104195.1. Taxonomy (NCBI): domain Bacteria; kingdom Pseudomonadati; phylum Pseudomonadota; class Gammaproteobacteria; order Pseudomonadales; family Pseudomonadaceae; genus Pseudomonas; species Pseudomonas sp. xss_2. The sequence goes on along the minus strand of NZ_JBICKL010000046.1, from coordinate 146,488 downwards.
TGCCCGCGTCGATGAACAGTGGCCGCTCCTTGTCCGGTGCCACGTCGATGTACAACTGGCCTTGATCGAGGTGGATCAGCCGGCGCTCGGCGCTGAAGTCCAGGCGCAGCCGGGTCTGGGCGTTGACCACCAGCTGGCTGCCGTCGGGCAGGCGCAGGCTGCGCAGGTCGTGCTGGGCGCTCAGACCCTGTTGGTAGGCGCTGCTGCCCGCGCCGAGATTGCCGGCCAGCAGCGCACACAGCAGCGCAGCGGCGGCGGCCAGGGCCGGGCGCCAGCGCGGCGCGTGGCGGACCACCGGCGGCACCGGGCGGTTGGCCTGCTTGAGCGCCTCGAGGTCGTCCCATAGTTGCTCGAACTGGCGATAGGCGCGGGCGTTCTGCGGGTCTTGCAACCACTGGGCAAAGGCTTTGCGTGCCTCACGCGAGGGGGCATTGCGGTTGCGGCTGAACCAGCTGGCGGCCTGGGCGTCGATCGAGTTGGCGTCGAGATCGTCAAGAGGGGTCATTCTGCGTGCTCCCTGCCGTTATCGCTGTCCAGGCGTTGCTTGCACTGCAGCAGGGCGGCGGCGATGTGCTTTTCGACCATGCTTACGGAAATATTCATGCGTTGTGCGATCTGCGCCTGGGTCAGTCCTTCGAAGCGATGCAGCATAAGGGCTTCGCGGCGCCGCGGCGAGAGTTGCGCGAGCACTTGGCGCAGATGTTCCAGGCGTTGCTGGCGCTGGGCGTGGTCGAGCGGGTCGTTGGCCGGTTCGCTGTGCAGCACCTCGGCCTGCTCTTCGCCCAGCGCGCTGTGGCGCACCTTCTGCCGGCGCCAATGGTCGCTGAGCAGGTTGCGCGCCATCTGGAACAGAAACGCCCGCGGCTGCTCGACCTTGGCCCGGTCGCGATACCCCAGCCATTGGGTGAACACGTCCTGGGTCATGTCTGCCGCATCGCTGGCATTGTCCATGCGCTTGCGCAGGAAGTGCAGGATGTCGGCATAGAAACCCCGGCAGGATTCCTGGGCGGCGGGGTCGGGTTTGAGGCGCTGCATGCACGCTTTCCGGGCTGGCCTGGAGAAAGGGTGCGGATCTTATCGATAATTATTTACATTTGCCAGGTTTTACTGATTGCTCGTTCACCGGCGCCGGGCGAAATCAGCGGGGACGTCGATGGCCAGCTGGGCAGCGCCCAAGGGGTGGGTACTGGCGTCGAAAAAGTGCAGCGAAATGTGTGGAATATCGGCAAACCGCTGAATGAAATGCTGCTTCTGGTTGATAACCGAAGCCTCGCTCAGTGGCCGAATGGCAATCGCCAGGTGTGCCGGTCGCGCCTGGCGAATGGCGTCGAGCAGGTGTTGATCGCTGCCATCCAGATGCTGTCCGAATAGGCACAGCCCATGGGTTTCACCGGCGAGTTGACCCAGGCACCAGGACAGGTAATCGCAATTACGAATAGCCCGTAGTTTGTGTTCGCTACGGTCCTCGTTGATGAACAACGGCACTTCACCGGGAATGTTCACGGCAAAACCATCGAGCAACTCGGCGTTGTTGGCGCTGCGCTGGCGGGTACTGCCGTCGGGTAGCTTGAGCAAGTGCAGCCCGCCATGTAGGTGCATCACCCGCGTACCTTCGCTGCGCGTGTTGCGCACATCGAAAAAGCCTTCGTCATCGAACAGCGAGGCAAACCCCTGCGGTGCATGGCGCATCGCCCAGGGCAAGAGCAGGTCGTAGTTGCTGGTATAGACACGGCGATAGCCACGCAGCGCCTGGTTGATCGTGTCGAGGGTGGCGCTTGGCATCAGTGGCCAGGGCATATGCACCGCGCGCACGGCATGGATCAGCGCTTCTTTGAGCGAGTAGTAGCGGTTCAGCGGCGCGGTGGAATTGATCGCCAGCGCAGCGTTGGCCCGGACCGTGGTGTTCAAGGTGCTCAGCACCGGCTCGAACAACTCTGTGCCCAACGCCTTGAACAACGCCTGGTCGCTGACACCCAAGGCCTTGTGTCGCACGCGCTGGGCCTGTTCGAACAGCGAGAAATAGCCGAACGGTTTCCACAGCGCACGGCTGGCACCATTGCCCAGCAGCAAGGCATCGCAGGGATGGCTGGCATTGAGCGTTGGCCAGGCGATCAGGTGGGCGTCTAGTGCAGGCATGCGAGGGTCCAGGGGTAGAGGCGGAAATCGCGGGGACTTTAGCATGTCATGCAAGCTGTGCGAGGCTGTCTGGCCATGGATAGAGACGCAGGAGAGCCAAGATGCACACGCAGATCGTACGGGCACTAGGCCTTGCAACACTGTTGTCGGGCGCGGCCCAAGCCAGCGATGGGCGCAGCTTGGCGGCTGCCCAGGGCATTGCACATCCGGCAGTGATCGCCCATCGCGGTGCGTCTTTCGATGCGCCCGAGTCCACCAGGCCGGCTTACCTGCTGGCCCGCGAACTGGGCGCTGACTATCTGGAGCTGGACCTGCAACGCACCCGCGATGGCGTGCTGGTGGTGGTGCACGACGATGTGCTGTCGCGCACCAGTGATGTCGCCGAGCGCTTCCCCACGCGCCGTGACAGCCCGGTCAGCGCTTTCACCCTGGCGGAGCTTAAATCGCTGGACGCGGGCAGCTGGTTCAACCAGGCGTATCCGGATCGCGCCCGGACTTCGTTCAAGCAGCTACCGATCCTGACCCTGGATGAGGTGATCGACATCGCAGAAGACAGCCCGCAGCAGCGGCCTGGGTTGTATATCGAGACCAAGATGCCGGGGCAGTTTCCTGGCATCGAGCGTGATCTGGCCGAGCGGCTCAAGGCGCGGGGCTGGCTGGACAAGCCCGGGCGGGTGGTACTGCAGACGTTTGATCGCAACAGCCTGCGACTGCTGCATGAGGCCATGCCACAGGTGCCCAAGGTGCTGTTGCTGTGGGTGGGCAAGGGCAGTATCGAGCCGGCCTCGGGGCAGTCGTTTGCCGAATCGGGTGAGCGCGACAAAGCGGCGTTCTACGCCCGTCAGCAGCCTCGCGATCGGGCTGAGTTTGAACGTTGGCTTGAGTTTGCCAAGGCGGGCGGCGCGATCGGCACAGGGCCATCGGCGCGGCGCAGCCAGTTGGGCGAGCAGAGCTATGCCGATTTGATTGAGCCGTGGATGAACCAGCTCAGCCATCAACAGGGGCTGCTGGTGCATGTGTATACCCTTGATGAACCGGTGGATTTCGCCAAGGCGATGCAGGCCGGGGTGGATGGGATTTTTACCAATCGGGCCGGGGCGCTGATGCGCTTTTATGGACGGGCGGATGCGCTGGAGGAGGGACAGGTATTGCGCAGGCTCGGGTACTGATCGAAGAGCAAGCCCTTAGTGACTAAGGGCTTTGAGTACGTGAGCGGGATCGTTATGAATTGCCCGAAGTAGCGCTTTCGCGGGGCCTGTTGGCTCTCTACGTCCTTGTTCCCAATTGCGTAGCGTTCCAACCTGAACATCAATCATTTCGGCGAAGCGCGCCTGCGAAAGGCCGGTCGCCTTGCGGATATTTCTGACTTGAAGTGCATCGATCTCGAACTCACGTGAAGGGGGATGCTTGCCGTGGACAATGTCATCCATCTGCTGAACGCTTTCTAGCAATTCTTCGAAGAATCGACTCATGTGTGCCTCCAGTGCTCAATGACGGCTTTCAGTGCTTTGCGCTGTTGTACGGACAGATCAATCTGCTCGTTCTTGGGGTAGATGTAGAGCATGGCAAGCCGAGATGCAGTGACAAAGTGATAGTAGATGACTCGGGCTCCCCCGCGTTTTCCTTGACCTTTGGCAGCGACTCGAATTTTACGCAAACCGCCGGTCCCTTCGATAACGTCTCCCGCTTCAGGATGGTCCATGAGCCGCAGTTGCAAGGCTCGATAGGTATCGTCGTCAAGGAGTTCCTTTACGCGCTTTGTGAATACGGGGGTTTCGATGAAGAGCATAGCATGGCATGCGTCATTGGCGTAGTTGCCGCAAAACTACCGCTGAACATTGCTCTGGTGAATCGTACTTTTCCGACTAGGGTGTAGCCGGTCTCTAATAGTGCCGATACCCACGCAAAGCCTTAATCGTTCGTCGTCTCCTTACGCGCCCGATTGCGCCAAACCCGATAAGCCCGTATCCCCGCCCGCACCGAGCCGAACAGCAGCTTGTCTTCCATCTCCCGCGCCATTCCCGAGCGCACCAGCATGCGCAGGAAGGTGCCGCGGGCGCGGGCGATAGCGAAGTGAATCCCTTGTGCAGCGAGGGTGTCGCGCACCTCGCGCAGGGCGGCGATACCGCTGACGTCGATGCTGGTCACCGCCTCGGCATCGAACAGCACTGCCTGGGGCTTGTCCTCGCCTTGCACGGCGTCGAGCAAGCGCATTTTGAAATAGTCGGCATTGAAGAACAGGATCGCATCATCGAAGCGGTACACCACCAAACCTGGCACCGTGCGCGCGTCGGGGTGATGGCGTACATCGACCTGGCCTTCGATGCCCGGCGCCCAGCCGAGCACTGCATCGGTAGGTTGGTAGATGCTGTAGAGCAGACGCAGGATGGCCAAGGTCACGGCGAACACGATCCCCGGCAATACCCCCAGGCCAAGTACACCGACGGTGGTCAGCAGGCACAGCCAGAACTCGAAGCGGCTCAGACGATAGATCTTGCCCAGCGACTGCACATCGATCAGCCCCCAGCCAGCCATCAGCAGCACAGCACCGAGTGCAGCCTGGGGAATCCAGGCCATGGGGGCGGTGAAGAACAGCAGGATCAAGGCAATCACTAGTGCGGCAATGATGCCCACCAGTTGGCTCTTGCCGCCGACCATGTCGTTGACCGCGGTACGTGAGTCGGCGCCACTGATGGCGAAACCTTGCGACAGCCCGGCAGCCAGGTTACTCACCCCCAAGGCGACGAACTCGTGGTTGGCGTTGATCGCATAGCCATGCCGGGCGGCGAAGCTGCGGGCGGTGAGCATGGCGCTGCAAAAACTGACGGTGGCGATACCCAGGGCATCGCGCAGCAGGCTCTTGGTCTCGGCCAGATTGCTCTGCGGCCAAGCCAGCTCGGGCATGCCGCCTGGCACTGGGCCGAGGATGGCGACGCCGAAATGGTCGAGCCCGAATAGTCCGACCAGCAAGGTGAACAGCACCACAGTGACCAACGCCGCTGGCAGGCGCGGATAACGCCGTGGCAGCCAGATCAGCAAGCCGAGGCCGGCCACGCCGATCAGCAGGGTCAGCCAGTGGATCTCGCCCAGGCGTTGAACAAAGTTGATCAGGCTGAGGATGAACCCGTCGCCCTCGATCTTGAAGCCCACCACCTTGCTCAATTGCCCGGCGATCAGGCTCAGGCCGATGCCGTTGAGGTAGCCAATCAGGATCGGCCGCGAGAAGAAGCTGGCAATGAACCCAGCCCGCGCGACACCGGCGGCAATCAGCATCACCCCCACCAGTACCGTGACGATCACCGACAGCTCGGCGATGCGCTGCGGATCACCCATCGCCAACGGCGCCACGGCTCCGGCGATCATCGCGCAGGTCGCCGCATCCGGCCCCACCATCAACTGCCGCGAACTGCCGATCAAGGCATAGACCATCATCGGCAGCACGCAGGCGTACAGCCCGTACTGCGGCGGTAGGCCGACGATCTGGGCGTAGGCGATGGCGATCGGGATCTGAATCGCTGCCACCGACAGGCCCGCCTGCAGGTCAGCGTGCAACCACTCGCGGCGGTAGTGCAGCAGGTTGGCCAGGCCCGGTAGCCAGCGTGAGAGAAACATGCGCAGTCCTTTCGAAATGTTTCACAGTGCAGGTGAGCATATGCGCTCACGGCGCGTTCCGTGCAAGCGGATTTTCGCGCAGGGCATTCAAGCGGATTGGGCAGGTGCAGGCCATGGGCCAGATCAAGCAAAGGGCAGAAACGAAAAAAGGAAGCCTCGGCTTCCTTTTGACAGGCGATGACGTTATGGCAACGTCATGCGGAACGACTTGAATCGGTGCAGCAAGAAGTGGAGCGGGTAGAGGGAATCGAACCCTCGTCGGAAGCTTGGGAAGCTACTGTTCTACCATTAAACTATACCCGCTTGACGCCTTAACTAAGCGGCTTGCGCTTTGCAGCTCGACTTTGTACCAGAACCCTCCTGCGATGAAAAGCCCAGGCTTGAAAAAGAACAGTCGGCGGCCCGTAGCCTGCGGGTAGTCAAAGGGCTACAGGACGCCGATGCGCTCAGATGGCCAGTGCATGGTGCCCCTGTACATAGTGGTTGCGTTGACGGGGCTCACGCGTGGTCGGCTTGAGGAAGCCCAGCATGACGTTGCGCAGCGCTTCGCTGGCGGTCTTGTGCTCCATGTCGAGGAAGTGCCCGGCGCCATTGATCACGCTGAAGTGGCTCTGGCCCACATGCTTGCCGAACTGGCGGGCGTCCTCGGCGGTGGTGTATTCGTCACGATCACCGTTGATGAACATCACCGGGATATTGATGTTCGCCGCGCCTTTGAGCGCCCGCTCCAGATCGTGCTGCAACACCTGATTGATGTGGAACAGCATCTGCGCGTACTCATGGCTGTCCAGGCTGCTGACATGCCGGTAGTTGAAGCGCTTGAACAACGACGGCAGGTGCTTGCCGATGGTGTCGTTGACCAGGTTGCCGACCTGATAGCGATCGCAGGCGGCCAGGTATTGGCAACCGCGTTCCAGGTAGTCGCGCATCGGTTCGTTGATCACTGGCGAGAACGAGCTGACGATGGCCTTTTTCACCAACCGTGGCTGGTGCGCCAGCGCCAGCAGGGTGCAGGCACCGCCCCAGGAGAACGACATCACGTGGTCGGCCTGGAAGTGCTCGATCAGCTCAAGGAGGATATGCGCCTCGGTCTCCTTGGTCAGCAGACGCTCCTGGCGGTTGTGTGGCTTGGACTTGCCGGCATACGGCTGGTCGTACAGCACCACGTTGAATTGCGGGTGCAGGCTGCGCACCGTCTGGGCAAACGAGGCAGTGGTCGCCAGCGATCCGTTGATCAGAATGATCGTCTTCTCGGCGCCGTGCGCGCGATGGAACTCCGTGTAAACCCGATACTGACCTTGGATATCAAGTACAGCGATTTCTGGCCTCATGTCATCGACTCCTGGCGCAAAAAGGGTATTCGCGTCACCTAGGGTGCACGTTGTTTATGACAGGTAGGCACATGCCTTGAAGAGTTTTACCGGGCCCTGTGTCGATCCTTGGCACATGTGTCGACGGTATTGTTTTTGGCGGGCAATTCGCCGTGCCCCGGGGTATCGAGACCCTGGGTGGCCGGCAAAAAGGCGTCTTGGACTGCGGCCGTGACTGGCAAGTCACATGCAGACTGACGATTTCGATTCAAGCAGTAGGTTGGCGATCCCGCAAGTGCCGTTCGGGTAATCGTGTAGGAAAAACCGCTGGGCGGTTGTGGGTGCGCTGGTATGGGGCGTCACTCAGGTCAGGCCCTATCGCGGGGCAAGCCCGCTCCCACGTGAAATCCGAGCATGGGAGCAGGAGCGTGGGAGCGGGCTTGCCCTGCGATAGTACTGCGCGGGTCTCAGACCGCCGCGATCTCTTGCTGGGTCAGCTCGCGGAACTCACCCGGCGCCAGGGCCGGATCCAGGACAATGCCGCCCATGCTTTCCCGGTGCAGCCCGATCACCTTGTTCTGAAAGTGGCCAAACATCCGCTTGACCTGGTGATAACGCCCCTCGACGATTTCCAGACGGGCCTGATGCGTGCCCAGGATCTGCAGCCGGGCGGGCAGGGTGGTCAGGTCCTCGAAAGCAAAATAGACCCCCTCGCGAAACTTGGCAGGGTAGTGCTCGCCAATCTCATCCTCGGTCTGCACCTGATAGACCTTCGGCAGCTTGGTGCTCGGTTGCGTCAAGCGCCGCGACCACTGGCCATCGTTGGTCAGGATCAGCAACCCGGTGGTGTTGAAGTCCAGCCGCCCGGCGATGTGCAAATCCTCGCGCAGTTCGGCCGGCAACAGCTCAAGCACAGTGCGATGTTGCCGATCGTGAGTGGCACTGACGCAGCCGGCGGGCTTGTGCAGCATCAGGTAGCGCGCAGGCCGGCCAGCCTGGTGCAGCTGCTCATCGACCTCGACGCGGCTGAACTCACGCACTTCATGCAGCGGATCGACAACGATCTCGCCATCCACGCGCACGCGCCGCTGCACCAGCAGCAAGCGCACCTGCTGGCGGTTGTAGCAAGGGAGGTTGGCGAGGAAACGGTCGAGACGCATGAGCGCAGCTGAAAGTGGAAAAAGGGCGCGCAGTCTACCCAATTGCTGGCGGATTCGCTGCTTCCCCGCGATAGCATCAGCAGCCTCAATTGGGGGGGCTGATCTGACGCTATCGCGGGGCAAGCCCGCTCCCACGGGGCGGTGTTTTGAGCTGCTCGTCGACCGCCGCGCAACGTGGGCACAGGCAGGCCTGGTTGCGCAGTTCGGCGGGCAGGGCTTGGAGCACCGCCGGATCGATGGTCACGGCAAAGCACCAGCAACCCTGGGTAGCGCTGCGTGGGTCGGCCAGGCCGCATTGGTTGAGGGCGCCGCAGGCGGGGCAACGCTGGCTGTCGGTCATGAGGCTGTCTCGCTACAGACGCGGTTGCGTCCACCCTGTTTGGCACGATAGAGGGCATGGTCGGCGCGGGTCAGCAGCGTGTGCAGGGTGTCGTCACGTTGCAGGCTGCTCAGGCCGATGCTGGTGGTCAGGCGCAGCGGCTGGTCGTTGTAACTGAAGGTCAGCTGCTCGGTGCGCCGGCGGATTTTTTCCGCCACATCGAACGCTTGCCGACCATCGGCTTCACGCAACAGCACGATGAACTCCTCACCACCCCAGCGGCAAAGTATATCCGACTGGCGCAAGCTGCCCTGCAGGACATTGGCGAACTGGCGCAGCACTTCGTCGCCAGCCAGGTGGCCGTGGGTGTCGTTGAGCACCTTGAAGTGATCCAGATCGATCAGCAGCGCCACCAAGGGCGTGTTGTCGCGTTGGGCTTCTTGCAACGCTTGCCCGGCCAGCAGATCGAAGCTGCGCCGGTTAGGCAGGCCGGTGAGGCTGTCGAGGGTGGCCAGCGCTTCGATGCTGTCCTGATGGCGCTTGACCATGGCATGCAGCAGCGACAACACCACCAGGGTGATCATCGCGCAGATCGCCAGATTCAAGTACAGCGACTGGCGCACCCGCTCCAGCGCGCCGGTCTCGCGCTTGTCTACCAGCAGGTACCAGTCAAGTTCGGGGATCTGCCGAACATTGAGAAAGTGGCTGTGGCCTTCGCTGTCGAGGTACTCATGGCTGCCAGTGCCGGGGATGGGCATGCGCGCCAGCAGTTGTTCGAGCTCGCGGCTCTCGGCCAGTTGCTGGCCCACCCGCAGGCCATGCGCAGCGCCCTCCGAGCCGGTCAGCAAAACCTTGCCGCTGGCATCGGTGAAAAACACCGAGCGCTGGTAACGCCGCTGGTAGTCGTCGATCAGCTTGACGACCGACTCCACGCTCAGGCCCACCCCGGCAGCGCCAATGAACTGGCCCTGATAGTCGAGCACCCGGTAGTTGATGAACACCGTGAGTTTGTCCTGGTTGGCCATGTCCAGGTCGACGTTTATCTCGTAGGGCTCGTTCAGCTCGCGCAGGCGGTAATACCAGGCATCGCGCCAGGTGCCAGGCTTGATCTGCTTGAGCACGCCCTTGGCCTGGTAATAGGTGAGCGTGCGCTCGGAGACGAAGAAGGCGGTGCAGGTGTCCTGATTGCCCATCACCTCGCCCAGATAGCGGGTGATGCGCTCGGCGTCCTGTTCGCCGGCCAGCACCCAGTCACGCAGGAAGGTGTCCTGGGCCATCATCGAGGAGATCAGCACCGGGCGGATCAGGTCTTTCTGGATCTCCGAATAGACCGTGTCGGAGGTCAGGGGCAACTCGGTATTGACGATGCCATCGCGAATGGCGCTACGCGAGGCGAAATAGCCGAGCAGGGAAGTGGCCAGAAAACCACACGCCAGCAACAGCAGCAGGGTCAGGATCAGCGAGCGCTGTGAGAACAAGGCGGAACGTGACGGCATGATCTTCCCGTGATGTGTGCCAGTGGCGCCATTCTAGTGAGATGACCGGAAAATGACTGCATGTTTTTTGGGGGTATCCGACTTGTTTCAATTTGTTGCGCAAATGGCACTGGACCTTGGCGCAACTGTCTTAATCAGTGTCGATCAACGCATGCCGATCGACGCTCGCCAGCGCCGCTGTGCCGGGCACTCCAGCGGTCCAGGAGGCCGCCATGTCCCCACGAATCTTGCTGATCGCCCTGCTGGCGCTGCTGACCAGCGCCTGCGCCCCTTATTACGGAAACGGCGGCTACTATCGTACCGAGTACTACAGCGCCGATCGCTACGCCTACCCCGGCTATCAACGCTATGACCGCGGCTATTACGTTGCGCCGCAGCCGCGCTACTACTATCAAGCCGCACCGCGCTATTACCAACCGGCACCGCGTTACTATCGGCCTGCGCCGGTGCCGCATTACCGGCCTTATCCGCAGCCTGGGGTGAGGCAGTGGCACGGCAATCCGCGCAATGACTACGGCAACCGCCAGCGCTATGACTATGGTCGCGACCGTGATCGGCATGACTACCGCAACGATAACCGCCGCTACCAGGATGGTCGCTGGCATTCCAACGGCCGGGGTGATCGCAATCGCCGCCCGGATGGGCCGCGGGGTGAGCGCAACTGGCATCGCTAAGCGGTAGCGGGGTCGTTCGGCTCTCATACCACCCTACAGATCGGCCAAGGGGTGGCGCCCTTCCCAGACTTTGGCGAAATGCGCCGCCACCACCGCTGTGGGCACCTGTGCCACATCCGGCCAGTGCCAGCGCGGTTGGTTGTCCTTGTCGATCAGTCGCGCGCGCACGCCTTCGCTGAACTCCGGGTGCCGGCAGCAGTTAAGGCTCATTGCATATTCCATCTGGAACACTTGCGCCAATGACAGGTGCCGGGCCCGCTGAATCTGCTCCCAGACCAGGTGCGCAGTGAGCGGGCAGCCTTCATGTAGGCGCTGTCCAGCTGCCGCCAGTAATGGATCGGTATGTTTTCGCAGGCCTGCCACGGCTTTCCAGGCTGCAACCGGGTCGGCGACATCGAGCAATTCGTCGATGACAGCCCGACGCGGTAGCCATTGGGCTTGCGGCAGTTCGGCGCAGGCGCGGTGCTGTTCACACTTGAGCAGGCTGCTCAGTTGCAGGCTGGTTTGCTCCTGCCAGTTCAACTGCAGCAATTCATTGATCAATGCTTCCTGTTGGTGCTCACCAAAGAAACGATCCGCCAAGCCCAGATCGAGCGCATCACGCGCGTTGATCGGCGCCCCGGTCAGCCCCAGAAACAACCCCAGCTTGCCGGGCAAGCGGCTTAGGAACCAGCTGGCGCCCACGTCGGGGTACAAGCCAATGCTGATTTCCGGCATCGCCAAGCGGCTGCTGGGAGTGACGATACGCACCCCGGCGCCTTGCAGCAGCCCCATGCCACCGCCGAGGACATGCCCATGCCCCCAGCACAATAGCGGTTTAGGGTAGGTGTGCAGGCGATAATCCAGGCGGTATTCAGCGGCAAAGAAGGTCGCCGCCAGCGGCGGTACGCTACCGGGATGCTCACGGCACGCATCGACCAGCGCGCGCACGTCGCCGCCGGCACAGAAGGCCTTGCTGCCATTGCCACGCAGCAGCACGCAGACGATCCCCGAGTCACTGGCCCAGCTACGCAGTTGCTCGTCGAGTATCTCGATCATCGGCAGGCTCAAGGCGTTGAGCGCCTCGGGTGCATCCAGGGTGGCAATACCGATTCGGGCGCCATCGGCGCCGGTGAGTACCTGGCATGTAATGGACATGGACTACCTCGCACAAGTCATCCGCCAAGTATGGCCTGCTGAGCAGATCGCGCCGGTCGTCGGTCGGATCGATTGACAAGCCAGGGCAGCTTTCCTAGTGTCGCGCCACATTGCTTTTGGATAGCCCCATGACCGACGACGACCGCATCAAGCTCGAACCCAGCTGGAAGGAGGCGCTACGCGCTGAATTCGACCAGCCCTACATGCACCAGCTGCGCGAATTCCTGCGTCAGGAGTACGCCGCTGGCAAGGAGATCTATCCGCCGGGTCCGCTGATTTTCAATGCGCTGAATTCGACGCCGCTGAACCAGGTCAAAGTGGTCATTCTCGGCCAGGACCCGTACCACGGCCCGGGCCAGGCCCATGGCTTGTGCTTCTCGGTGCAGCCAGGCATTGCTACGCCACCTTCGCTGGTCAATATCTACAAAGAGCTGCAGCGTGATTTGAACCTGCCCATTCCCAACCATGGCTATCTGCAGAGCTGGGCCGATCAGGGCGTGTTGTTGCTCAACACCACCATGACCGTAGAGCGCGCCAATGCCGCTTCGCATGCGAAAAAAGGCTGGGAGCTGTTTACTGATCGAATCATTCAGCTGGTCAGCGAGCAGTGCCCCAACGTGGTGTTTCTGCTGTGGGGCGCCCATGCCCAGAGCAAGCAAAAGCTGATCGACGGTACCAAGCACCTGGTGCTCAAGTCGGTGCATCCATCGCCGCTGTCGGCCTATCGTGGGTTCTTTGGCTGTGGCCATTTCAGTCGGGCCAATGGCTTTTTGCAGCAGCATGGCATGAGCCCGATCGATTGGGCGCTGCGGCCGCTTTGAAGGTAACTACCTAGTATTTTTGTCAGTTTCGCCCTGGCTGAGTGCGCGCTAGATTCGAACCACTTATTGAAGAGCCCTGTATTGGGCTCCTGCGAAAAGGGACGAATAATGGCACAGCAAACGTCAACGGTAGAGAGCACTACGGGTTTACTCCCGCAGCCCAATGTGCCAGCCGCCCTTGAGGTGCAAGCTGATGAAGCTGGCGCGGCAACTTTACCTCTTACTGCGCTCAACTCGACCCTGCCAGTGAACGTAGTAGCCTGGAATGGCTATGAACAAGAGTATGAACGGATTGTAAATGAGGAAGAAATCACCGACCCGGTGATGATTTTTCGTGTTTTATGGAACAGCACGGAGGTCGCTCAGTCCCGAAGAGCAATGACGGCCAGCGCCGCAGCTTTTTTTCCAGTAGCCCTTGAAGTTCCACAACACCTGCTCAAGCCTGAAGGCATTAGTTCTTTAGCCTATTCGGCAGAGGTAGAGTTTCTCGGAAACCGAAATCTTTCATCCCCACTGCTGCTGCGTGTCGACCGAACTGCACCCAACTCGCGTAATCCTGCGGTATTCCATGCAACCAACGTGGCAACCATTGATGACACGTACTTGGCAAACAATGGGCAGCAAGCAATCTTCATCTTGGAGCGTTGGGGCGATATCCGTTTGCAGGATCGCGTGCAGTTGTTCCTCATACCTGATAACCAAGGTGGCACACCTGTAGTGCCGACGGTGGAGGTCCCAGTGACCTCCCTGCCCGCTGTAGGGGGTAGCTTCCACGTTCCTGTCCCGGCGGCACTTTTGAGAAGTGGCAGTTTTCGTGTAGTTGCCCGGTTGATTGATCGCGCAGGCAACGTCGGCCCCGAGTCACTCTCACATCGGGTCACCATCCAACTGATGGGGGCTGCAGCGCTGCCTGCGCCAGTGGTGCCATTGGCCGCGGATAATCTTATCAATCTAGAGGAAGCTCGACGCCCAGTTGTTGTCCAGATTCCGCAGATTGCCCAAGCGGTCGCGGGTAATAGCATCCAGATTTACTGGAATGAGCGTGCGCTTGGGTCATTGCCTGTGAGGGCGGACCAGCAATGGCCTATCAGCGTCACCGTGCCTTGGGCGACGATTGTTGCAGATGGCTTCGTGGGGCCTGTGGCGCGGCCAGTGCGTTACGAGCTTGAGCAAAATGGGGCACTGATAAATTCGCCACAGATTCAGGTCAACATCGACTTTCGTGTGGCCGGCCCTGATCCGCAGGGCCCAACTGAGCTTAATACGTTACTCAATCCCGTTATTGTGGGAAGCAGGCGGGACAATGCCATTACACCAATGGACATCAATCAACCCGTTCCTGTGCAAGTCCGACTTTACGATAACCCAAGGGTGGGGGACCTACTCGAGCTGCACTGGGGCAATTTAGCCCGAGTTGTTGCGCGCTATAGAGTGACGGGCAACGAAACACCAGGGCAGATGGTCGACTTTACCCCGGTGCCCTATGACGTGATTACCGAGGCCGGTGACGGCTTTGCTATTCAGGTGTTCTACCGCATCTTCATCAACGTTAATAATGTCAGAGGAGTGAATGGCCAGCGGGCCAATCCGACACCGGTCAGGGTCGATACGGCGAGGCTGCAAAGGCTAACGCTACCTCGTTCGCTGACACCACCATTAGCCACCAATGTAGGGCTCGTCAATTGTGCCACCAAGCCCTGGGATGGCTTCACACTGACGGTTCCGGGTAGACAAACGAACGTGCAGGCGGGGGATCGTGCCCAACTGCGTTGGCAGATGTTCCGCACACTCAATGACGGTACGTCTTCGTCTGCGCAACCCGCGCCTGAGCCCCTGATGTTGGCCCCCGAATACCTACCTGCGGTAGACATTAACTTGGACCGTGCCACAAATGGGCAGCCTTTGGAGATGAGCGCGAGCGAGTTTACGCGTTTGATCGTCAAAGTATTCGAGGCCGCAGGCGGGCCGTTTAGAGGCTACGCCAGGATTGGCTACCGGCTCACTAAACCTGATGGTCGCAGCGCTGAATCACAACTGTCTTGGTTGGAAGTCAATCTCCAGCGCCCAGTGACAGGTGTGGTCTGCACATCGGACGTGACTTAAGTTAATAGGTTTATTTCAAAATCGGAATGTCCATCTTTTTAGGTGGGGTCGCTTTTACGGGTGTTGACTGATGTGGCGGGCGCCTGCTTAGCGGGCAGGGAGGCGTGTGCATGGAGGTAGAGTAAATAGCTAAGTTTATTAGGTGTGAGCCGTGCTGAATAAGGTGAGTGTCCAGCGGTTTCAGGTTGTTTACATAATTTGAAAACAGTTAGGAAGAGTGCTATGAACATTAAAGTAGGCGATAGTGGTGGTATTGTAGTTATTGGTGAAGAGTTGACGGTCGAAGAGCAAATAGTAGTAGCGCAAAAAAATAAGCAGTCAGTGGACGCGCAGAATGCCGCACTGTTGAGTCGTGTGAGGCCTCAGGGCAAGATGGCGGGCACTACAAGGCAAGGTGGGCAAGTGTTCAATGTTGCGCCGGCTTTCACAATTGAGTCAGGTGTGGTGACGCCTGATATCCAGGACGGGCGACCTAATACGATTACGCGGGATGCTCACTTTGCTGGTCCCCACCTGCGAGTCAATATTCCTACATGGCCATCAACGATCGATCCTAGTCAGGATCCACTCGACTTTGTCGGTACGTTTGATCAGGTTATTTTCTTTAGCCGTCCGCTGGATGCACAAGATAGTTCTCGGGATGTCCAATACACTCCCCCCTCCCGCCCCGGCGTCCCCCCGAGGCCATTACTAGAAGTGCCATTCCCTCCCACCGAGGCCAGCTACTCCCTCACCCTAACTCCAGACTTCCTGAATTGGCTGGAGCGTCAGAGGGGGGAGGGGCTTTACAATATCTATTACTCGGTCGCCAATAGTTCTGAGGGTAACTTAACAAGCTCTCCACTGCATACCTTGTTTCTTGACCTGCGCTCACCTTCTTTCAACGTGCAGCCTGGGCCTTTGCAAGTCCCGAACGGCCTCACAGAGCCTATCGTGCTCGACAGTACATGGTTCAGTAATAATCCAACCACGGATTTTCCTCTGCGGCTCGCCAACTCGGCGCAGCCTGGCGATCGCATAGAGGTCATGGTGGGGGGGCGAGTGATCCATCAGGCAGTGCAGTGGCCGGTGAACCCCGATGGAAGTTTCTTACCTGATCCCATACCCACTGTTTCCATTCCTAGGGCCGCGCTTGAAGGTTTGCCCCAGGGAAGATCGGAGCTGAGGTATGTTTTGACCGATCGTGCGGGATGGCCCTCGCAGGAATCGCTGCCCCTTGAAGTCACTGTGGATGTGGCAGCTATCCCCACGGTATTACCCGCCCCAATCATCGAGGCCGCGCGAGTCGACCGCGAAACGGCGCGTAATGGTTTGGGAATTCGTGTAGAGGATATCGCTGGGGCGCAGCCGGGCGATCGTATTTTGATGCGTCTGATTCGCCCATTCGCTATTGACCCACCTGGTGATAATCCAAATGGTAATGTGGTCACCTTGCCAGAGTTTCTCTACGGCAGCACACCTCGTTCTACCATTGCCCGCTGGGCGCAATTGGCAGTGGCGCGGCTATTTGGCCAATCCCACTACACGCTGAATGTGGAATACACATTGTTCCGAGGTACTCGGAACTTGGGCACCTCACCTCGCGCCACGGTAGACCTTGACCTTCGTACTGTTGGGCCCGGTCCGAACCCTGGTGATCTGGAGGAGGGACCGGTGAATACTGCCCTTGTGCCGGTTACAGTCAGCGGCGCGGTGGACCAGTTACCTAACGAAATAACCGCAAATGATGGCGGGGCCGATGCTGATATTACCTTCACCTACTATCAAGGTCTTGCAGCCGGCCATGTGGTGAGGTTTTTCTACGACGGTGAGGAGTTGCCTAACCCACTGACCCTTAGCGGTACCGAAGTGGTCGGCGATACTGTGGTTGTGCCGCTGTCCAACGCTGTCTTCCGACGTATAGGCAGTGGTCAAAAACCGATCTTCTATCAAGTGTACTTGAACGGCGATGCCATCAATGCAGGTAATTTCCAGCGTTCACCCACCACTACTGTGACGGTTCGTCCGCAGTCGCTGACAGTTGCTTCTTATGTCCAGTTTGTGAATGCTTTCTTCACCGCACCTGGCCAGACAGAAGTTTCTGTGCAAGACAGACGTCCAGGCAGTTTGGTGGCTGAAACCGGTGCCATTAACTGTGATGCCTATCCATGGCTGGGTATCAATCTCAGGATTACAGATCCTACCCTAGTCGTGGGCGACACGGTGAGGATTACTTTGCGCTATTCCACGGGCACACGCGCACTTAACTTGGTTGCTCAGCAGTATTCATTTGATCATCCAGTGACTCAGGTGGATGTGAATAATCGTGGGATTAATCATACAGTGCCGTATGCTGGCATCAGGTTTGAACAGGCTGCTGAGCCTTTGTCTGGAAGCTTCGTCAGCAGCTACACCGTTACTAATGCCACGGGTGACACAGGAAATTCAAGGGTTAGCATGATTCGTTATGCAGTCTCTAACTTTGGAGTTCGATGTGGTAATTGGGGTAGCCCAAGAACTGATGAAGCGCAGCGCACCGCGAATCGGCAGTTGATAGCGGCACAGGCGCGACAGTAGCAATACCTTGACCGTTGCGGTAGTCATAAAGCTACCGCAACGGGATTTTGATCGGGTCAGCGGATTAATTTGTAGGAATATTCCCTCGTGCTTGTGGATTTTTCCTACATATCAGGCTTGTTGGTAGTTATAAAGTGCCGGCGACTTTTTAGTGATGCATGCCTAGTCATGCACTTTATTACATCTCATGCCCGCTTAGGGAGCTCGATGATGCGACGTGACCGGAATTTCCCCGATTTAAATCTTGTACTTTCTCTCGCCGGTATTATTAGTCTATTGACCTGCTACAGCAGCCCTGCTCTTGCACGGGATTTGACTGGCGAAACGCTGACAATCGATGCCACGACGCCCGTGGATACTTACGTGTTGAATGCTAATTCTATTTTGACGATCGATGCTGCCCAAACAGACTCAATACAATCCCATCGTTCGAGCCTGAACATTCTCAGCGGTACTACGACGACCACCGCAGGCAACGCAATTACGTTAGTGGACAGTGTGGCGACAATTGCCAATGCCGCGATCAGTACCTCGGGTAATGGCTTTGGCTTGGCGCTGGCGCGCCAGAACATAGCGTCTACTGCCACTGTGACTAACAGCCAGCTCAGTGGCGGTATTGCAGGGGCACAGGCAACCGCCGGTAGTCAGTTGACCATCCAGGGTTCGCAACTCACTGGGACCCGTCCCACAGGTGTTGGCCTACGTTTGCTCGGCGGCAATGCCACAGTTATTGACAGTACGGTGACTGGACAGGCATCGGGTATTCGCTTGCTGCTAGAAGGTGCGGCAAACCGGGAACCTGAATTGACCCTGGATAACGCCCGTGTGATCGGACTCAACGGCCCAGCAATTTCGGTGGGAGCCAATACCGATGCTACCGTGCAAGTGAGCAATGGCTCGACGCTGACTGGCAGCAACGGAGTAGCAATCAGCGTGGCGGGTGCAAGCACTTTGACCGGGTTGGTGGATGACTCTGTACTGACAGGCGGCGTCACAATCGCCGACCAGGCAGCCGGCGACTTGCAATTCAGTAATTCGCAGGTAGATGGTCATTTCGAGATTGGCGGTACGCTAGATACCTCCTTTGAAGAGTCGTCGCTGAACGGCAATCTGAACGTCAACGACTCAGGTGTTGCCACGGTGGAGTTTTCCAATGCGGCGACCATGACTGGCAATGCCGTTGTCGCTAACGGCGGTACGCTGGAGTTGACCATGACCGATGGGCGCATGGACGGCAACATAGAGTCCGCTGGCACTGCAACGGTCGGCCTCACCCAAACTGCCTTGACCGGCAATGCCACGGTCGCCGGCGGCGGTACGCTCGGCATGACCTTGAACGGTGGCAGCATGACTGGTGACATCGAGTCTGCCGGCACTGCCACGGCTACGTTCAATCAAGCCACGCTGACCGGCGATGCCGTTGCTGTTACTGGTGGTACGCTAGATTTGACCATGACCGATGGGCGCATGGACGGCAACATAGAGTCCGCTGGCACTGCAACGGTCGACCTCACGCGAACGGCCTTGACCGGTAATGCCACGGTCGCCAACGGCGGTACGCTCGGCATGACCTTGAACGGTGGCAGCATGGCTGGCGATATCGAGTCTGCCGGCACTGCCACGGCTACGTTCAATCAAGCGACGCTAACCGGCGATGCCGCTGCCGCTACCGGCGGTACGCTCAACCTGAGCATGACGGATGGACGCATGAACGGCAACATCGCGTCCTCGGGTACTGCCACCGCGAACTTCAGCCAATCGGTCTTGACTGGCAATGCCTCGGTGGCTGACACCGGCACGCTGGATCTGACCTTCAACGGTGGTGGTATGGCCGGTGCTATTCAGTCCGCTGGTGCCACCACGGCTACCTTCAATCAAGCAACGCTGACCGGCGATGCCGTGGCCGCTACTGGTGGTACGCTCAACTTGAACATGACTGAAGGGCGCATGGACGGCAACATCGAGTCTGCCGGCACTGTCACAGCGAACCTCAGCCAATCAGCATTGACCGGCAACGCGATCGTCACTGACACCGGCACCCTTGATCTGACCTTCAACGGCGGTAGCATGGCCGGCGATATTCAGTCGGCAGGCGCTGCTACGAGCACCTTCAATCAAGCGACGTTGACCGGTAATGCCGTGGTCGCCGATGCAGGCAAGCTCGATCTGTCCTTCAACGGTGGCGCCATGCAGGGCAACATCGATTCGGCCGGCACCACTACTGCGTCCTTCAACCAGGCGGCGTTGACGGGCAATGCCACGGTTACCAACACCGGCTCGCTCAGCCTTGCACTGGACCAAGGCCAGATGACCGGTAACGTCACCGCCGCCTCCGGCGCAATTGCTGACGTCAGCTTGGTCAATAACTCGACCTTGCTGGGTACGCTGAACAACGTGCGCAACGCTAACGTTGCCAGTGGCTCGAACTGGACCCTGAACGGAAACAGCAGCGTCGGTGACCTGGCCTTGAACGGCGGCCAAGTGACGTTCGGCGATACCTCAAGTTTCCATGAACTGACGGTGAACAACCTGTCCGGCAACGGCACGTTCGTCATGGGCAGTGATTTTATCAGCGGTGAAACCGATCAACTGATCGTTACCGGCAGCTCCAGCGGCAATCATGGCTTGCTGGTTGCCAGCAGCGGCAATGAGGCCACTGTGGAGTCGATGCGCCTGGTGCAAACGCAAGATGGCACAGCTCAGTTCCACCTGCTCAACGACCGCGACCGAGTGGATGTTGGCGCCTACTCCTATGAAATGACCAAGGATGAAAACAACGACTGGGTACTCAACCGCGAGACTCGCACCATCTCGCCGATGACTCGTTCGGTGATGGCCCTGTTCAATACCCCGATCACGGTGGCCTATGGTGAACTGAGCTCGCTGCGCAGCCGCATGGGTGAGCTGCGCTACAGCGAAGGCCGCGATGCCGGCTTGTGGATGCGCGCCTATGGCAACAAGTACAACGTCAGCGGCGCGTCATCGGGTGCTGGCTATCAGCAAAACCAACATGGCCTGAGCCTGGGCGCCGACATGCAGGTGGCCGAGACCGACTGGCTGGTGGGCGTGCTGGGTGGTACCAGCCGCTCGGACCTGAACCTCGACTATGGCACCTCCGGCCGGGTCGACAGCTACTACCTGGGCGGTTACGCCACCTGGCTGGACCGTGAGACCGGTTACTACGTCGACACCGTGGTCAAGTACAACCGCTACCAGAACAACGCCAAGGTCGGCCTGAGCGACTCCACCCGCTCCAAGGGCGACTACGACACCCACGGCCTGAGTGGCTCGGTTGAGGCCGGTAAGCACATCAAGCTCAACGATGGCTACTTCATCGAGCCGTTCGCCCAGGTGGCCACAGCCGTGGTAGCTGGCAAGGACTACAGCTTCGACAACGGTCTGCGCGCCGAAGGTGATACTGCCAGGTCGCTGCTGGGCAAAGTTGGTACCACTGTCGGCAAGACTATCCCGCTCGATGGCGGCGGCATGCTCCAGCCTTACGTCAAGGCCGCTTTCGCCCACGAGTTCGTCAAGCGCAACGAAGTACAGGTAAACAACAACGTGTTCAACAATGACCTGTCCGGTTCTCGTGCTGAGCTGGGGGCGGGCGTGTCGCTCGCGCTGTCCAAGCAGTTCCGTGTGCATGCGGATGTGGAGTACAGCAATGGTAAGCACATCGAGCAGCCTTACGGGGTGAACCTGGGTGTGCGCTACGATTTCTGATAGGCGCGGTTAGAGAAAAGGAAGCTTCGGCTTCCTTTTTTATTGAGTGTCGATTCTTGGGATTAGCTTGGGCAGAAGAGAAGCCCTACCTAGCAGTTCTGTCAGTTTCGCCCTGGTGGCGATTCGCGCAAAATTCATCCATTGCGGTATTGCGGCTAGCAACCCGGTCGCCTCCCCTGAGGATGTCGATTAATACAGTTTGCCCCCGATGCACCAAGCGCCCGTTGCGTAAAACAAGCGAGTACGCCAATGCCAAGGATATGTCGCAGCAAGGCCGCGTCTTCCATTGAGGTCATACCCCTTGCCTTAGGCGTACCGGTCGACTTTGTAGAGCCGGTTGTCCTGACCCGCGCTGATCTGGAAAGGCCACAGGATCCGCAGCCGGTTATCAGGTTGGCTGTACCCCTGGCCAGTAGCGCCTTGCCAGGCGATACCCTGGTGATCCTGGTCGGAGCGAACGTCCTTTATTCGGTGGTGTTCTGGCCAATTGACAACCAAGGTCGGTACGGGCTCCGGCCGAATGACGTGGGTATACCCGCAGAACGACTGCTCAGCTTGGGCACCGGCCTATGGGATCTGCAGTATCAGTTGGTGCGTAGAGGTGGCTGGCGATCAACGCCCTCCAGGCCACGTAGGGTCGAACTGCGGCTGGCACCTGGGGTGGTGTTGCTCGCGCCAATAGTTACCGTGGACCGGGTGGATCGTGTGATTGCCCGCAACGGGCTGTTGATTCAGGTCCCTGATCTTGCAAGCGCACAGCCAAGCGATCGTATAGTGATGCGTTTGATCAGGCCGGCCGCATTCGCTGGCGATACTGACCGTGTTGTCGTTCTCGCAGAATTTGCCTACGCGGACGTTCCACGTGCTATTGCAGCGCGTTGGCAGGATCTGGCGGTGGCTGAGGGCTTCGGTCAATCTTTCTACAAATTGAATATCGATTACACCTTGCATCGTGGCGCCTTAACGCTTGGCACTTCGCTACGCACGCAAGTGCCGGTAGATCTGCGCACAGTGGGACCCATACCGGATGATGAAGGCCCGGTTAACCCGCGTCTCACTGCAGTGATCGTTCGCGGTCGGGGTAGTGCGGTTGATAACGTGTTAACCGAGCGCGATGTCGATGCGGATGCAGATATCACCTTCACCTTCTATGAACGCTTGGCGGCTGGCCACTTTGTTAGATTCTTCTACGACGGTGTGGAGCTGTTGGCTGCGCAAGTGCGGACGCTGACAGGTGCCGAAACGCCGGGCAGCGCCGTCATAGTGACACTGCCCAGAGCGATTTTCCTGGCGCAAGGAAATGGTCCGAAGCACATTTTCTATGAGGTCTACCCAGACGACATTGCACAAAGCGCCGGTAATTATCAGCGTTCGCCAGCAACGACTGTCGCTGTGGACGCCGTGAGAGCCCCCTTCGTCAGGTACAGCGCCATCAGAAATGACCTATTACAGAACCAGCGACCGGGTGCTACCCGCACTGGAATTCTCAATTGCCTGAGTGCGCCCTGGAGTGGCATTAATCTTCAAATCGTCGATAGCCAATTGGCCGAGCATGATCGGGTTACGATCATCTTCCAGTACTCCACAGGAGGATTGGGGACGGCATTGGTTGATCAGCACTACTCTGCCGATCATCTAGTAACAGCAGTAGAGGCCGTCAATGGTAGCTTTGCTCACCGCGTCCCCTATGAGCAAATCTTGTTTTACAATCGAGCTCAGCAACCCACTCCTCCCGTACCGCTTCTGACGGGCAGTTTTGTAAGCAGTTTCACCGTAACTAAGCCCAGTGGCGATCTGCGGCGGTCAGAGCCGTGCCTGGTTCGTTATTTCAGGGACGGTGTATGTGGCCCGGTACCGTAATCTTGTAGTAAATCGATTGACTCATTGACTGTGGGGCTGGCAATAGCCACGAAAAGATCAATGCAGATTGTCAGCGCCAGTGGTGCCCAGCATTCCAACGCCGAAACAACGGCTCCGCCAAAAACAGCACGAACAGCAAACGCATAACCTGCATCGCTGTCACCAGCGGCACCGACAATTGCAAGGTCTCGGCCGTCAGGCTCATTTCGGCGATGCCGCCAGGCATCATGCCCAGCGTCAGTGAGCGCAAGTCCAGATGGGTAAGGCTGCTCAACGCCCAGGCGGCGCTGGCGGCAATCAGCATGCTCAATGCGGTGGCAACCAAAGTGCGCCCCAAAAACGAGGGGGCACGGCGAAAGAACGCCCGGTTGAAATGGCAGGCCAGGCCGCTGCCGATCAACCACTGGCCAATCTGGCTGGCGCCATTGGGCAGGGCGATTTGCAGGTTGCCGGCAAGGCTCACGCAGGCCGCCACCAACAAGGGCCCGAACAGCCAGGGGTTGGGCTGGCGCAGGCGCTGCCAACCCAGGGCGACCAGTACGGCCAGCGGTGCGATCAACGCCAGCCAGCCCCAGCTCACACTGCTGGCGTGATTCAGCGCCACCCCGTCGCCGACCAGAAATTTGAAAAGCGCCGGCACGCACAACACCACCGCCAGCACCCGCAGGCTTTGCGCCGCAGCTACTTGGCTGAGTACCGCGCCATTGCGCGCGCCGAGGTTGACCATCTCTCCCGAACCGCCCGGCATGCTGGCGAAGAATGCCGTAGCGCGGTCCTCGCCAGTGCGCCGCAGCAGCCACACGCCGATCACGCTCGACACTGTAGTGAACAGCGCGCCAAACACGATCAACGTGAAATGCCCAGCCACCTGCTCGATCACCGCCGGGGTGAAGTGCAGGCCAATGCCGACGCCAATGATCCATTGGCCGCATTTGCGCCCGTTGGGGATCTCCGTCAGCTGCCAGGGCGTCAGGCAGCGCACCAGGATGATCGCCAGTAACGAGCCGACCATCCATGGCAAAGGCCAGCCGACCAGGCTGGCGAGATACCCGCCCGCCAGCCCGACCAGCCCGGTGGCCCAGAACAGCGGTAACGACCGATCAGGCATCCGCCACGGCCCGACGTTGCAGGCTGCGGCGGCGCCAGATGCGCAGCAGCGGCAGGCTCAGCATGCAAATGGTCAGCACCCACACGCCCATGCTGATCGGGCTCGACCAGAGAATGCCCAGCTCACCGTTGGAGATCGACAGGGCGCGACGCAGGTTCTGCTCCATCAAGCCACCGAGAATGAAGCCGAGCAGGATCGGCGACAGCGGGAAATCCAGCTTGCGCAGGATGTAGCCCATGATGCCGATGCCGACCATCAGGAACAGGTCGAAGGTAGTGGCATGCACCGCGTATACGCCGATCGCGGTGATGATGGCGATCACCGGCACCAGCGCCCAGTTCGGCACGGCGAGGATGCGGGTGAAGATGCGGATCATCGGGATGTTGAGGATCACCAGCATGATGTTGGCGATGAACAACGACGCGATCAGGCCCCAGACGATGTCCGGCTGCTGTTCGAACAGCATCGGGCCTGGGGTGATGTTGTACAGGGTCAGCGCGCCGATCATCACCGCTGTGGTGCCCGAGCCGGGAACCCCGAGGGTCAGCATGGGTACCAGGGCGCCGCAGCAGGAGGCGCCAATGGCGGTTTCCGGGGCCGCCAGGCCACGGGCATCGCCCTTGCCGAAATTACCCTTGGCGCCAGCGATCTTTTTCTCGGTCATGTAGGCAACCGCGCTGGCTAGGGTCGCGCCGGCACCCGGCAACACACCCATGATGAAGCCAAGCAGGCCGCAGCGGATGTTGACCACGAACACCGAAGCCGCTTCCTTGAAGTTGAACAGCATGCGTCCGGTGGCCTTGACCGCTTGGTGGCCATGGTGGGTTTTTTCCAGCAGCAGAAGGATCTCGCTGATGGAGAACAAGCCAAGCACCAGGACCACGAACTGAATGCCGTCGGCCAGGTGCACGCTGTCACCGGTGAAGCGGTACACGCCGCTGTTGGCGTCGATGCCGACCGCCGACAGGAACAGACCGATCAGGGCGGCGATGAAGGTCTTCAGCGGTTTGTCGCCGGCCATGCCGCCGAGGGCGACGATGGCAAACACCATCAACACGAAGTATTCCGCCGGGCCGAAAGCGATCGCCCATTTCGCCAGCAGCGGCGCGAACAGGACCATGCCACAGGTGGCGATGAAAGCGCCGATGAACGAACTCCAGGCCGACAGCGACAAGGCCACCCCAGCCAGGCCTTGGCGGGCCATCGGGTAGCCGTCGAGGGTGGTCATCACGGTGGAGGCTTCACCGGGGATGTTCAGCAGGATCGAGCTGATCCGTCCGCCGTATTCGCAGCCCAGGTACACCGCCGCCAGCAGGATCAGCGCCGACTCTGGTGGCAGGCCGAGGGCAAAGGCAATCGGGATCAGCAACGCCACGCCATTGATTGGCCCCAGGCCCGGCAGCAGGCCGACCACGGTGCCGATCAGGGTGCCGGTCAGGGCGGTAACCAGGTTGTACGGGCTCAGGGCGACGCCGAAGCCCTGGCCCAGGTAGCTCAAGGTATCCATGTGTCAGTTCTCCAGAACATCAAGCAGGCCAAGGGGCAGGGGCACGTCCATCACGCGGTCGAACAGCCAGTACAGGAACAGGCTCATGCCCACCACGACGATCGCGCTGTGTAGCCAGCGGCCGCCATACAGGCGGGCCATCGGCACGCCGACCAGGATCGCGCTGAGCACGAAGCCCAGGGCCTCGAAGGTGCTGGCGAAGACGATCAGCAGGCCCACGCAGGCGGTGATCTTGAGCAGGGTTTCGCGGTCCAGTGGGGGCTCGTCGTCCTTGTGCACGATGGGCGTGGGGCGAATGGCCAGGTACAGCAGGCCCAGGCTCATCAGGCCGAGCATCAGCAAGGGATAGGCGCGTGGGCCTACCGGTTCATAGGAAAACGCGGCCTGGTAAGGCCAGGCCATCACTGCCAGAGCGGCGCAGAGCGCCAGCAGAATGAGGGCGAACAGGCGTTGCAGGATCATGAAGGAATCCTCGATTGAATCGGCTTGCCGCATCCCAGGGACTGGGCAGGCGTGGGAGCGGACTTGCTCCGCGATGGCATTGCTCCAAGCGGCTAGGTGAGCCTGCTTGCGCAGTCGCAGGGCATGGCCGCTCCCACGCAATCAGCTACTGGGCGCGGTGCGGGTAGATCAGGCTTACTGAATCAACCCAAATTCCCGGGCCAGTGCCTTGTAGTCGGCAACCTGCTTCTTCACATAGCCATCGAGCTCTTCACCGGTCATGGCGAACGGGAACAGCTCACGTTGGTCACGCAGCTTGGCGAACTCTTCGGATTTGAGCAGCGTGTCGAACGAGGCTTTCCACCAGGCGTAGTCTTCATCGCTGACCTTTGGCCCCAGGTAGAAGCCGCGTACCACCGGCCAGACAATGTCGTAGCCCTGTTCCTTGGCGGTGGGGATGTCCTTCATCTCGGGCTCGTCCAGGCGGTTCTCGGAGAACACCGCAAGGATGCGCATGTTGCCGCTCTGGATATGCGGCATGGAGTCGGAAATGTCAGTGGAGCCGACCTGAATGTGTCCGCCGAGCAGTGCGGTGGCGATTTCGCCGCCGCCTTCCAGGGCTACGTAGCGCAAGTCGCGCGGGTTGATCCCGGCAGCCTTGGCGATCAGCGCGGTCTGCATCCAGTCCTGGCTACCGACGGTGCCGCCGGAGCCGATCACCACTTTGCTCGGATCTTTCTTCAAGGCCGCGACCAAATCGTCGAGGTTCTTGTAGGGCGAATCGTTTTTCACCGCAATGGCGCCATAGCTGGTGCCTACCGCCGCCAGCCATTTCACCGCGTTCTCGTCGAAGCGGCCAAACTTGCCTTGGGCCAGGTTGAGCAACGAGCCACTGGACCAGGCCACCAGGGTGCCGGCATCGCCCGGGCGCTGGGCGACTACGGCGTTGTAGGCCACCGCACCGACACCGCCAGGCATGTAGGTGACGCGCATGGGTTTACTGAGGATCTTCTCGTTGACCAAGGCGCTTTGCACCAGCTTGCAGGTCAGGTCGAAGCCGCCGCCAGGGGAGGCCGGGGCGATACATTCGGGGCGTTTCGGTTCAGCGGCCAGGGCGTTGCCGGCGAGCAGCAGGCAGCCAGTGGCGAGGACGAGGCGGCGCAGTGAAAAGGTCATCGTCTATCTCCGTGAGCATTGTTGTTATTGGGTTACCACAGCGCCACGCTGTAGCTCACCAGCAGCCGAACTTCGTCGGCGTCGCGGGCAAAATTGGAGCGGAAGGTGGCGTTTCGCAGGCGCACGGCGACGTTTTTCAACGGGCCGCTTTGTACCACGTACTTGAACTCGGTGTTGCGTTCCCACTCCTTGCCCTCGCTGCCATCGGCGCGGCTGACGTTGTCGCCGCTGATGTAACGGGTCATGAAGGTCAGGCCGGGAATGCCTAAGGAGGCGAAGTTGTAGTCGTAGCGCAGTTGCCAGGAGTGCTCGTCAGCCCCGGCGAAGTCGTTGATCTGGACGAAGTTGACCAGGTACGGGTCGGCGCCATCGACATAGGGGAAGGCGCTGTCGCCGGACAGGTGCTGGTACGCGCCGCTGACCTTGTGCCCGCCCAGGGCGTAGCTGAGCATACCGTTGGCGGTGGTGTTGTCGATCTTGCCGGCGCGGGCCTGGCCTTGGTCGTCGCTGATCGCCAGGCGCAGGTCGGCGCCGAAGGTGCCTGGGCCCCAAGGCTGGGTGGCGACCATGCCGACGAAGTGCTGGCGATAGATATCGTCGAGTTGGGCGACGTGGTAGCTGCCGGTGATGCGCTCGCTGAACTTGTAGTCAAGGCCGGCCAGGTCGTAGTTGTCGGCGGCGAAGGTGCCACCGAAACGGCCGTTCTTGTTGTTGAGGGCGATGTCTTCCCAGTTGGTGTCGTTGCGGTCCTTGGCTTTTTCCAGACGTCCACCGGTGATGGTCAGGTTGCTGATTTCGTTGGAAATCAGCAGGCCGCCCTGGAAGGTTTGCGGCAGGATGCGGCCATCGTTGGGCTGCAGGGTGGGCAGTTCAGGAATCAGCGAGCCGACCTTCAGCTCGGTCTTCGATACCTTGACCTTGCCGGTCAGGCCCAGCTTGGAGTACTCGTCTGCAGCCTTGCCGTCATCATGGGTCGGCAGCAGGCCGGTGTCGGTGCGGTCTTTACTGGAGTCGAGCTTGACGCCGACCATCCCCAGCGCGTCCAGGCCAAAGCCGACGGTGCCTTCGGTGTAGCCGGACTCGAAGTTGAGCATGAAGCCCTGGGCCCACTCGTCGCGCTTGGACTGCTGGCTGCTGGTGCCGTCACGGAAGTCGCGATTGAAGTACATGTTGCGGGTTTCGAAGGTGGCGCTGCTGTCTTCGAAGAACGCGGCCTGGCTGACAGGTGCGACACCGGCAAGCGCAAAGGCGCTGGCCAGAGCAGACGGACGGGTGCGAAGGGAACGGGTGGGCGCGAACGCCTGCGGCTGTGCTTGCAGCATCGAGGATGACTCCGTTTATTGTTCTTATCGGTTTGCACCTTGCTGGTGCTTATAGTCGGCGCATGGAGCGACCGTGGTGCGATGCTAGGTAACCAACCTTTCGCTAACCTTTCAGGGTGAAAGGAAACGCTCGGGGGCTTCACAGTCTCGATGACGGCGGTACACTCCGCGCCACCCGACCTAACCAAGCAGGGAGAAAACCGATGCGAGTGCTGCTGGTCGAAGACCACCTGCAACTGGCCGAAAGCGTGGCCCAGGCGCTCAAGAGCCATGGACTGACCGTGGACGTGCTGCACGACGGCATCGCCGCCGACCTGGCCTTGGCCAGCGAGGAGTACGCGGTGGCCGTGCTCGACGTCGGCTTGCCGCGCATGGACGGCTTCGAGGTGCTGGCCCGCTTGCGTGCGCGCGGCAAAACCCTGCCGGTGCTGATGCTCACCGCGCGCAGTGACGTCAAGGATCGGGTCCATGGGCTGAACCTGGGCGCTGACGACTACCTGGCCAAGCCGTTCGAGCTCACCGAGCTTGAGGCGCGGGTCAAGGCGCTGCTGCGCCGCAGTGTGTTGGGCGGCGAGCGCCAACAACGTTGCGGCCCGCTGGTGTACGACCTGGATACCCGCCGCTTCAGCTTGGGTGAAGAGCACCTGGCGCTGACGTCGCGTGAGCAGGGTGTGCTCGAAGCGCTGATCGCCCGGCCGGGTCGGGTGATGAGCAAAGAACAGGTGGCCGCCCAGGTGTTCGGTCTGGATGAGGACGCCAGCCCCGACGCCATCGAAATCTACATCCACCGCCTGCGCAAGAAGCTCGATGGCCATCCGGTGGCGATCGTGACCTTCCGTGGCCTTGGCTATCTGCTCGAGCACCGCGATGCGTGACAGCACCAGCCTGCGCGGGCGCCTGCTGGCCAACCTGGCGTTGTTGCTGGTGGTGCTGATGCTGGCCAGCGGCCTGAGCGCCTACTGGAACGGTCGCGAAGCCGCCGACACCGCCTATGACCGAACCTTGCTGGCTTCGGCGCGGACCATCGCCGCGGGGCTGTCGCAGCGTGACGGCACCTTGAGCGCCGATGTGCCTTACGTGGCTCTGGACACCTTCGCCTACGACAGCGCCGGACGCATCTACTACCAAGTGTTGGATATTCACCAGCGGCTGATCTCCGGTTACGAGAACCTGCCGCCACCGCCACCCGGTACGCCACGCACGGACGACTATCCAGCCCTGGCGCGCTTCTACAACGCCACCTATCTGGGCCAGGACGTGCGCGTGGTCAGTTTGCTCAAGCCGGTCAGCGAGCCGAACATGAATGGCATGGCCGAGATTCGGGTGGCCGAGACCGAAGAGGCGCGGGTGAGCATGGCGCGCGGGTTGATGGCCGACACCCTGCTGCGCCTGGGGATGCTGGCGCTGGGGGCATTGGTGATGGTCTGGTTTGCCATCAGCGCCGCGCTGCGCCCGCTGGAGCGCTTGCGCACGGCGGTGGAAGAACGTCAGCCTGATGACCTGCGAGCGTTGCCGGTGGTCCAGGTGCAGCGCGAGCTAGGGCCGCTGGTGCGGGCGCTCAACCACTTTACCGAGCGTCTGCGCGGCCAGTTCGAACGTCAGGCACAATTTATCGCCGATGCCGCCCATGAGTTGCGAACGCCCTTGGCGGCGCTCAAGGCGCGGGTCGAATTGGGCCTGCGCTCGCACGAGCCGCAGGAATGGCGCCAGACCCTGGAGTCTGCCGCACAAGGCACTGACCGGCTGACCCACTTGGCCAACCAGCTGTTATCCCTGGCGCGGGTGGAGAATGGCGCGCGGGCAATTGCCGAGGGCGGTGCCCAGCGCTTGGACCTGAGTCAGTTGGCGCGCGACTTGGGTATGGCCATGGCGCCGCTGGCCCATGCACGGGGTGTGTCGCTAGCGCTGGAGGCCGAGTCGCCTGTGTGGCTCAAGGGTGAGCCAACCCTGCTCAACGAACTGTTGAGCAATCTGGTCGACAACGCCCTGGCCCATACACCTGCAGGTGGCAACGTGATCCTGCGGGTGCTGGCGCCGGCGGTTCTTGAAGTCGAAGACGATGGCCCGGGGATTCCCGAGGACGAGCGCGAGCGGGTGTTTGAGCGCTTCTATCGGCGCAGCGCGCAGGGCAGTGGCCTGGGCTTGGCGATCGTTGGCGAGATCTGCCGTGCGCATTTGGCGCAGATCAGTTTGCACGATGGCCAGAATGGCGGCTTGAAGGTGCGGGTGAGCTTCATGGCCGACTAGATGCTCCCACGAGCCAACTCTGCGGCGTTAGCGCAACATACTCCGCGCCTCAAGCAGATCCGCCACATCCAGCTCGGTCCCATAAGGCAGCCCCAGGTGCCGATAAGCGGGCAGGGCGGCCAGGGGGCGGCTGCGGCCGCGTTGGCTCAGGCAGCGGGCGATCTGCACGATGTCGATGTAGTCGACCTTGTCCGTGCGCCGGTCCAGGTCCTGAACCTCGCTCGGCAGCTTGACCAACTGCTCGGGAAACTCCCAGGCGCTGAGAATCTTGTCGCCCAAGGCGGGTTGAATCTGCTCGATCACGTAATGCAGGCAGACCGGATCAGATAACAGCTCATTGTGCTCTTCGGCGTAGATCAATACCGGCAATGCGCCGATCTGATGCACCAAGCCGCCAAGGGTGGCCTGGTCAGGCTTGAGCTGGGTGTAGCGCCGACTCAGCTCGTAGCTGATGCCTGCCACTTCCAGGCTATTGGCCCAGATATCACGCAGCTTCTGTTCCACCGCCGGTGAGCGGGCATGGAAGATCTGCTCGATCACCAGGCCAATGGCCAGGTTGCAGCTGTAGTTGATGCCCAGGCGGGTAATCGCGGTGTGCAGGTCGGTGACCTCGACGGCGGCGCGCAACAGGGGGCTGTTGACCACCTTGATCAGGCGCGCCGACAGCGCGGCGTCGCGGCCGATCACCTTGCTCAACGCGGCCACGCTGATTTCGCTGTCCTCGGCGGCCTCGCGGATGCTCAGGGCGACTTCCGGCAGGGTCGGCAAGACCAGGTCATCGTTGTCGATGGCTGCGAGCAACTGCGCTTGAACCATCTCGGCCAGCTTGTTCATGGATTTCTCTACCGCAATGGGGCGGCCCCGCGGGTGGGCGGGGCGGGCTGGTCAGCGTTGGATTTCCCGGTCGCGGTCCAGTTCGTAAGGCAGGCTCAGCAGGGTCAGGCGTGGGCCTTCTGGGCTGCCCAGGTGCAGGTTGTCGTCCTCTACCGAATCGGCGGTCAGCACTGCCAGCAGTTCGCAACCAGCGTGGGCGTGGGCGGCAATCACCACTTCGCCGACCGATGAGCTGTGAGTGGGCGAAAACACTTCGGTGCCGGGCGCAGGGATCTCATCCTGGGCCAGGGCCAAGCGATACTGGCGGCGCTTGAGCTTACCCAGGTACTGCATGCGGGCGACGATTTCCTGGCCGGTGTAGCAGCCTTTCTTGAAGCTCACGCCGCCGACAGCCTGCAGGTTGATCATCTGCGGGATGAACAGCTCGCGGGTCTGCTCCATGACCTGGCCGATACCGGCGCGGATCTGGCCCAGCAGCCAATCGTTGAGGGGGCCTTCGGGCAAGCTGGCGGCGAGTCGTTCGCGCACGGCGGCGGCTTGTTCGGCAGGAGCCCAGAGCTCCACACGTCCAGGCGAGACAGCAATAGCGATCAAGCCCTCATGACGAACGGTAGCGCCAACATCGCCAGGCACTGCCAGCCCCAAGGCGTGCAGTGCCGCGTCGCCTTGTTCAAGACCAAAGCGAACCCAGGCCGCGCTTTCGTCGGTCAGGCTGGCCTTGGAGAACACCGCGTACTTTTTCAAGTCAGCAAGCTGCGCCTCGAGCAGGCCGCTGGCCATCGCCAGCAAAAAGCCGTTGCCCTCGGGCAGGATGCGGAAGCTCGACTGCATGCGGCCCTTGACCATGCACCGAGCGCCAAGGCTCGATTGCTCCTGGCTCAGGTAGTTGAGGTTGCAGGTCAATTGGCCTTGCAGGAATTTGCCCGCGTCGGAGCCGCGGACGGCGAGAATGCCCTCGTGGGACAGGGGGCAGAAGAAAGCAGAGTCGGCCATGGGTCATCGCGGTTACTAAAGACTGGCGGCCATCATAGAACGCCGGTAACAAAATAGGTAGGTGACTAGACCAACGCCTTGTGCCGCTGGCTTCGCCGCGCTGTATACTGGCCGGCCATTCGAGGAGGGCCCCATGGTCGAACAAACTGAACTCAACCGGCTTTTCTGGCACAGCCGCCGCGGCATGCTGGAACTGGACGTGCTGCTGGTGCCATTCACCCAGGAGGTCTATCCCACGCTGAGCGAAGTGGACCGCGAGCTGTATGTTCGCTTGCTCTCCTGCGAAGATCAGGACATGTTCGGCTGGTTCATGGAGCGCACCGAATCGGAAGATCCAGAGCTGCAACGCATGGTTCGCATCATCTTGGACCGTGTCCAGCCCAAGTGAACACTTCGAATGCCGTTGGCAGGGCTCGCGCCTGTTGCTGACGGCGTATCTGGCATGTCAGGCGCTGGCGCTCATGGCCCTCTGGCTGAGTGCGCTGCCCTGGTGGCTGACAATAGTGGTTTTGTTGATCGGCATTGCCCACGCTCGTTGGGCCATTCCCCGGCGAATTCTTCTGACGCACCCCGAGGCCATCACCGGTCTACGCCGCGATCCGCAGGGTTGGCGGCTGTTCAGCCGTGCTCATGGCTGGCAGCCTGTGCGGTTACTGCCTGACAGTATTGCCTTGCCGCGCCTAGTGGTGTTGCGTTTCGTGCGCGAAGGACGGCGTATCAGTCAAAGTCAGTGCATCCCCAAAGACGCGCTGGGGGTGGATCAGCATCGGCGCTTACGCCTGCGGCTGAAGTTCAGCCGCAGACGGTGGGCGCCGATAGCCAGCAGATAACGTGGCGTGTCTTTCTTCAGCGTGGGTCCAGAACAGTGTCATGCGCTTCAGGCAGCATTCCTGGATAGTCCAGGGTGTAGTGCAATCCCCGGCTTTCCTTGCGCTGCATGGCCGAACGAATCATCAGCTCCGCAACCTGCGCCAGGTTGCGCAACTCGATCAAGTCGCGGCTGACCTTGTAGTTGCTGTAGAACTCATCGATCTCATCGAGCAGCAACCGCACCCGGTGCTCCGCCCGCTGTAGGCGCTTGTTGGTGCGCACGATCCCCACATAGTCCCACATGAACCGGCGCAGCTCGTCCCAGTTGTGGGCAATGATCACATCTTCGTCCGAGTCGGTGACCTGGCTGGCATCCCAGCAGGGCAGGGCGGTCGGCATGCTGATCTGCTCAAGATGCGCCTCGATGTCAGCCGCAGCCGAGCGACCATAGACAAAGCACTCCAACAGCGAGTTGCTGGCCATGCGGTTGGCGCCGTGCAGGCCGGTAAAGCTGGTCTCGCCAATGGCGTACAGGCCCGGCACATCGGTATGACCGCGATCATCGACCATGACCCCGCCGCAGGTGTAGTGGGCGGCCGGCACCACTGGGATGGGCTGGCGGGTAATGTCGATGCCGAAGGTCAGGCAGCGCTCATAGACTGTGGGGAAGTGGCTCTTGATGAATTCAGCCGGCTTGTGGGTGATGTCCAGATAGACGCAATCCACGCCCAGGCGCTTCATCTCGTGGTCGATCGCGCGGGCGACGATATCGCGTGGGGCCAGCTCTTCACGCGGGTCGAAGCGCGGCATGAAGCGTTCGCCATTGGGCAGTCGCAGCAGGGCGCCTTCGCCGCGCAGGGCCTCGGTTACCAGGAAGCTCTTGGCCTGTGGGTGGTACAGGCAGGTCGGATGAAACTGGTTGAACTCAAGGTTGGCCACCCGACAGCCGGCGCGCCAGGCCATGGCGATGCCATCGCCACAGGCACCGTCGGGATTGCTGGTATACAGATAGACCTTGGCCGCGCCGCCCGTGGCCAGCACCGTGAAGCGTGCGCCAAAGGTGTCGACCTCGCCGGTATTGCGGTCAAGCACGTAGGCGCCCAGGCAGCGTTGGCCATCCAGGCCCAGGCGTCGTTCGGTGATCAGGTCGACCGCCACCCGCTGTTCCAGCAAGGCAATGTTCGGGCGCTTGCGGGCTTGTTCCAGCAGGGTGGTGAAGATCGCCGCGCCAGTGGCGTCGGCGGCATGGATGATGCGTCGGTGGCTATGACCGCCTTCGCGGGTCAGGTGAAACTCGAAACCGCCGTCGTCGACGCTGGCATGCTCGTCGCGGGTGAAAGGCACGCCTTGCTCGATCAGCCACTCGATGGCTTCGCGACTGTGCTCGACGGTGAAGCGCACGGCGTCTTCGTTGCACAGGCCGCCGCCGGCATTGAGCGTGTCCTCGACATGCGATTGCACGGTATCGGTGTCGTCCAGCACCGCTGCGACCCCGCCCTGCGCCCAGAACGTCGAGCCATTGGCCAGGTCGCCCTTGCTCAAAATGGCAATGCGCAGGTGGCTGGGAAGGTTGAGGGCCAGGCTCAGGCCAGCTGCACCACTGCCGATCACCAGGACATCATGTTGGAATTGTTGGCTCATGTCGGGACACTAGTAATCTGGGGTAGGGGAACGGCACAATAGTCATGCGCAGATGGCATTGTGAAACTATCGTGAAACATAGCCGGGATGCCTTTATAGCAGCCCCAGGCGCCTGATTTCCAATGGCGCTTGCGTAGCGATGGTGATCTTCGTGGGAACTTTCCGACATGCTGGGAAATCCTATGAAGGCTGCCCATACGCCACAAATGCCAAGGCGACGCAGGGCGGTAGCTCGATCCGGGCTGACACCTGCGTATTCGAGACCCGATTATCGACGCAGCCGGCCGTGACCGCGCTGTGTGTTTTTCGTGCGAGCCGACCAGAGGCCGCAGGAAACTTGCTTGGAGGGGAGAACTTTTGCGCAAAGCCCGAGTCTATGGTTGCAAGCCTGAACGATGGCTGTGGCAACGCTCCTTCGAGTTCACTGAGGAGTGTTCATGCTAACCCAGGAAGAGGATCAGCAGCTTGTTGAGCGCGTACAGCGCGGCGACAGGCGAGCGTTCGATCTGTTGGTGCTGAAGTATCAGCACAAGATTCTCGGGTTGATCGTGCGTTTCGTACACGACACCCATGAAGCCCAGGATGTAGCGCAGGAAGCCTTTATCAAGGCGTACCGAGCGCTTGGAAATTTCCGCGGAGACAGTGCGTTTTATACCTGGCTGTACCGCATCGCCATCAATACGGCGAAAAACTATCTGGTGTCCCGTGGTAGACGGCCCCCAGACAGCGATGTGAGCTCCGAGGATGCGGAGTTTTACGACGGCGATCATGGTCTCAAGGATCTCGAGTCCCCAGAGCGCTCGTTGTTGCGGGATGAAATCGAAGGCACCGTCCATCGCACCATCCAGCAACTGCCAGAAGATCTACGCACTGCTCTAACTTTGCGTGAATTTGATGGTCTGAGTTACGAGGACATTGCGAGCGTCATGCAATGTCCGGTGGGTACCGTGCGCTCTCGAATCTTCCGCGCTCGGGAGGCCATTGATAAAGCCCTGCAGCCGTTGTTGCAGGAATCCTGAGACAGCGGCGACAGCCAAGAGAGGAACCGCCATGAGTCGTGAAGCTTTGCAGGAATCGCTGTCCGCGGTGATGGATAACGAAGCGGACGAACTGGAATTGCGTCGGGTGCTGAGCGCCGTCGATGACGCAGACACCCGTGCCACCTGGTCGCGTTACCAGGTTGCCCGCGCAGCGATGCACAAGGAACTGCTGCTGCCTAAGCTGGATATCGCCTCGGCGGTGTCTGCAGCACTGGCTGATGAAGCCGTGCCGGCCAAGGTCAAGCAGGGCCCATGGCGTAGCATCGGCCGTCTGGCTGTAGCTGCCTCGGTGACCGTTGCGGTGCTGGCAGGTGTTCGCCTGTACAACCAAGATGAAATCACCGGTAGCGAGCTGGCCGCCCAGCAACCGGCACAGCAAGGTCTGAGCATGCCGCAAACACAAGGCCCGGCTGTATTGGCAGGCTATAGTGAAAGCAGTGAGCAACCGACCGGGCCAATGGCCAACGGTGTGCTGCAGAACCAGGCCGGCTGGGATCAGCGTCTGCCAGGCTACCTGCGCCAGCACGCCCAGGAATCTGCGCTCAAGGGCACTGAAACCGCCCTGCCATACGCCCGCGCTGCCAGCCTGGAAAACCGCTAGTAAGGAGGATCATGCGCGCGCTACCTCTCCTGTCGCTGCTACTAGGCAGCTGCATGACGGTGCCAGCGTTGGCAGCCAACTCCTCGCCTGAGGCGAGTGAGTGGTTGAACAAGCTGGCACGAGCCGAGCAAGTACAGAGTTACCAGGGTTCCTTCGTTTACGAACGTAACGGCAGCTTCTCTTCCCACGATATCTGGCACCGTGTGCACAATGGCACGGTCAGCGAGCGGCTGTTGCAGCTCGATGGCGCGGCCCAGGAAATCGTGCGCGTCGATGGCAAGGTGCAGTGCGTTAGCGGGGCTCTGGCCAGCGGGGTGGCAACGCCACCTGACTCTGCGCCGCGCATGCTCGATCCGCTCAAGCTGATGAGCTGGTACGACTTGAGGGTTGCGGGTAAATCCCGGGTCGCTGATCGCGATGCGGTGATTGTCACGCTTACTCCCCGCGACCAGCATCGTTACGCCTTCGAATTACATCTGGACCGTGAGACTGGATTGCCTCTGCGCTCGTTGATGCTCAATGACAAGGGCCAGTTGCTCGAGCGCTTCCAGATGACCCGTTTGGATACCACCGCCCCAAGCGATCAAGAGCTGCATGCCAGTGCCTCGTGCAAGCCTGTCCAGTCAGTTGCCTCGGCGTCTGGCGGTTCTACGGCGGCTTGGCGCTCAGACTGGCTGCCGCCAGGCTTCGAACTGATCAACAGTTCCAGCCGCCGCGACGCTTCGCGCAACAGTACGGTCAGCAGCTTGATGTATGACGACGGTCTGGCGCGCTTCTCTGTGTTCCTGGAGCCGGTCAAGGGCAGCTCGGGCAACGATATCCGAACCCAGTTAGGCCCAACCGTGGCCGTTTCGCGCCAACTCAACACGCCCAATGGCAAAGTCATGGTGACCGTGGTTGGAGAGATTCCTTTGGGTACCGCCGAACGTGTGGCATTGTCCATGCGGGCGCAGGATGCTCAGGCGCGTCAGTAATGACCTTCAGCGCCCTTTCAGCAGCCCCGAAAACACGGGGCTGAAATGAAATTAAAGCATTGTCATTTGCAATCCCCTCGTAAATTTTCTATAGGTCAGACTTCTTGAGGTCTGGCCTTGCCTGCGTCAGCAGGGGTCTTACTGCTAACTACGCTCGTTGTGACGGGAGCCGTATGTCAATACCACGCTTGAAATCCTATCTGTCGATGTTCGCCGCCGTGCTCATGCTCGGTCAGGTGCTCAGCGCTCAGGCCGAAGAAGCCCTGCCGGACTTCACTACCCTGGTGGAGCAGGCCTCGCCGGCCGTGGTCAACATCAGTACCAAACAGAAGCTGCCGGACCGCCTCGCCGCCGGGACCATGCCCGATCTCGAAGGGCTGCCACCGATGTTCCGCGAGTTCTTCGAGCGCAATATGCCGCAACAGCCGCGTTCGCCGCGTGGCGACCGCCAGCGTGAAGCGCAGTCGCTCGGCTCGGGCTTCATCATTTCCAGTGATGGCTACGTGCTGACCAACAACCATGTCGTGGCCGACGCCGACGAAATCATCGTGCGCCTGTCCGATCGCAGCGAGCTGCAGGCCAAGCTGGTCGGTACCGATCCGCGCACCGATGTGGCCCTGCTCAAGGTCGAAGGCAAAAACCTGCCAACGGTAAAGCTGGGCGACTCCGAGAAGCTCAAGGTCGGGGAGTGGGTGCTGGCCATCGGTTCGCCGTTTGGCTTCGATCATTCGGTGACCAAAGGGATCGTCAGCGCCAAGGGTCGTACCCTGCCTAACGACACCTATGTGCCGTTCATCCAGACTGACGTGGCGATCAACCCAGGTAACTCCGGTGGCCCGCTGTTCAACATGAAAGGCGAAGTGGTCGGCATCAACTCGCAGATCTTCACCCGCTCCGGGGGCTTCATGGGCCTGTCCTTCGCTATCCCGATCGACGTGGCGCTGGATGTCTCCAACCAACTGAAGAAAGACGGCAAGGTCAACCGCGGCTGGCTCGGCGTGGTGATCCAGGAGGTCAACAAAGACCTGGCAGAATCGTTTGGCCTCGACAAACCAGCCGGTGCCTTGGTCGCTCAGGTTCTGGAAGACGGCCCGGCTGCCAAAGGTGGCCTGCAGGTCGGTGATGTAATCCTCAGCATGAATGGTCAGCCGATCGTCATGTCGGCCGATCTGCCGCACTTGGTCGGCAGCCTCAAGGACGGCGCCAAGGCCAAGCTTGAGATCATCCGCAACGGCAAGCGGCAGAACCTCGATGTCACCGTCGGCGCACTGCCGGAGGATGACGCCGATATTGGTACCGGTGCCCAAGGCGGCGCCGAGCGCAGCAGCAACCGTCTGGGCGTCTCGGTGACTGACCTGACCGCCGAGCAGAAAAAATCGCTTGAGCTCAAGGGTGGTGTGCTCATCAAGGAAGTTCAGGACGGCCCTGCGGCGCTGATCGGTCTGCGTCCGGGCGACGTCATCAGCCACCTGAACAACCAGGCGATCAGCAACGCCAAGGAGTTCACCGAGATCGCCAAGGGCCTGCCGAAGAACCGTTCGGTGTCCATGCGCGTTCTGCGTCAGGGGCGCGCCAGCTTCATCACCTTCAAACTGGCTGAATAATCCGGTAACAAGGTAGGAAAGGGCAGCTTCGGCTGCCCTTTTTCGTCGCTGATTGAACGTTTCATGCACTGTGGGAGCGGGCTTGCCCCGCGATTGCGAGCGACCAAGCCCCCTCTCTACTTGATCAGCCCGCAATCGCGGGGGCGCAAGCCCGCTCCCACGCTTCAGCACGTAGATGCCATGACTGCCGATCAGGAATCTCCCATAAGCCATCGGCTTAAGGTACAATTCCCGGCTATTTTTCGGCGGGCGTCCGGCTCGCAGCCTTTTCCGAGTGTTGACCCGTGAGTGATTTGAGTCATATCCGCAATTTCTCCATCATCGCCCACATCGACCATGGCAAGTCGACGCTGGCCGACCGTTTCATCCAGATGTGCGGTGGCCTGTCGGCGCGCGAAATGGAAGCCCAGGTCCTGGACTCCATGGACCTGGAGCGCGAGCGCGGTATTACCATCAAGGCCCACAGCGTCACGCTGCATTACAAGGCCCAGGACGGCAAGACCTACCAGCTGAACTTCATTGACACCCCCGGCCACGTCGACTTCACCTATGAAGTCAGCCGTTCGCTGGCCGCCTGTGAGGGCGCGCTGCTGGTGGTGGACGCCGGTCAAGGTGTCGAAGCGCAGTCGGTCGCCAACTGCTACACCGCCATCGAGCAAGGCCTGGAAGTCATGCCAGTGCTGAACAAGATGGACCTGCCCCAGGCCGACCCGGACCGCGTCAAGGACGAGATCGAGAAGATCATCGGCATCGACGCTACCGACGCCGTGGCGTGCAGCGCCAAGAGCGGCATGGGCGTCGACGAAGTGCTCGAGCGCCTGGTACAGACCATTCCTGCCCCCGAAGGCGATATCGACGCGCCCCTGCAAGCGCTGATCATCGACTCCTGGTTCGACAACTACCTTGGGGTCGTGTCGCTGGTGCGTGTGCGCCATGGCCGGGTGAAGAAGGGCGACAAGATTCTGGTCAAGTCCACCGGCAAGGTGCACCTGGTCGACAGCGTCGGTGTATTCACCCCCAAGCATACCCAGACCGCAGACCTCAAGGCTGGCGAAGTGGGCTTCATCATCGCCAGCATCAAAGACATTCATGGTGCACCGGTCGGTGACACCCTGACCCTGTCCGCTACCCCTGAAGTCGAAGTATTGCCAGGCTTCAAGAAGATCCAACCGCAGGTGTATGCCGGCCTGTTCCCGGTCAGTTCCGACGATTTCGAAGATTTCCGCGACGCGTTGCAGAAACTGACCCTGAACGACTCGTCGCTGCAATACCTGCCGGAAAGCTCCGACGCACTGGGCTTCGGCTTCCGTTGCGGCTTCCTCGGCATGCTGCACATGGAAATCATCCAGGAGCGCCTGGAGCGCGAATACGACCTGGACCTGATCACCACCGCGCCAAGCGTAATCTTCGAGGTCAAGCTCAAGACCGGCGAAACCATCTACGTCGACAACCCGTCCAAGCTGCCGGACGTGTCGTCGGTCGAAGATTTCCGCGAGCCGATCGTGCAGGCTAACATCCTCGTGCCGCAAGAGCACCTGGGTAACGTCATCACCCTGTGCATCGAGAAGCGTGGCGTGCAGCGCGACATGCAGTTCCTCGGCTCGCAGGTGCAGGTGCGTTATGACCTGCCGATGAACGAGGTGGTGCTGGACTTCTTCGACCGCCTGAAGTCGACCAGCCGCGGTTATGCCTCGCTGGACTATCATTTCGATCGCTACCAGTCGGCCAACCTGGTCAAGCTGGACGTGCTGATCAACGGCGACAAGGTCGATGCCCTGGCGCTGATCGTGCACCGCGATAATGCGCACTACAAAGGTCGTGCGTTGACCGAGAAGATGAAGGAACTGATTCCTCGGCAGATGTTCGACGTTGCGATCCAGGCCGCCATTGGCGGGCAGATCGTTGCGCGTACCACTGTCAAGGCGCTCAGAAAGAACGTACTGGCCAAGTGCTACGGTGGTGACGTTAGCCGTAAACGCAAGCTGCTGGAGAAGCAGAAGGCCGGTAAGAAACGCATGAAACAGGTGGGCAATGTGGAGATTCCACAAGAGGCCTTCCTCGCCGTGCTCAGGTTGGATAGCTAGGTCCTATGTCGCTAAATTTCCCGCTGTTGCTCGTCATCGCCGTCGCAGTCTGTGGCTTGTTGGGTCTGATCGACCTGCTGTTCCTGGCCCCGCGCCGGCGCGCAGCGATCGCCAACTACCAGGGCAGCGTCACTCAGCCCGAAATGGCTGTGGTCGAGAAGCTGAACAAGGAGC
Organism: Pseudomonas sp. xss_2; assembly: GCF_043104195.1. Lineage (NCBI taxonomy): Bacteria > Pseudomonadati > Pseudomonadota > Gammaproteobacteria > Pseudomonadales > Pseudomonadaceae > Pseudomonas > Pseudomonas sp. xss_2. The sequence goes on along the minus strand of NZ_JBICKL010000046.1, from coordinate 105,025 downwards.
CGTTGCTGGTCGAGTACGGCAAGTCGTTCTTCCCGGTGCTGTTCATCGTGCTGGTATTGCGCTCGTTCTTGGTCGAGCCGTTCCAGATCCCTTCCGGGTCGATGAAACCGACCCTGGAAGTCGGCGACTTCATCCTGGTGAACAAGTTCTCCTACGGCATTCGTCTGCCGGTGATCGATAAAAAGGTCATCGACGTGGGTGATCCGCAGCGCGGGGACGTAATGGTGTTCCGCTATCCAAGCGACCCGAACGTCAACTACATCAAGCGCGTGGTCGGCCTGCCGGGCGACCAGATCCGCTATACCAGCGACAAGCGTTTGTATGTCAATGGTCAGCCGGTCGCCGAGCAGTTGGTCGGTACCGAGCCAGGCACCCTGGGCAGCGCTGAGCTGTACAAGGAAAAGCTGGGCGAGACCGAGCACCTGATCCGCAAGGAGATGAGCCGCTATCGCATGCCGCCGGACCAGCAATGGACCGTGCCGGCTGGCCATTACTTCATGATGGGCGACAACCGCGACAACTCCAACGACAGCCGTTACTGGGATGACCCGAACATTCCTAAAGAGCTGCACGGCATGGTCCCGGACCGCAACATCGTCGGCAAGGCCTTCGCGGTCTGGATGAGCTGGCCAGAGCCCAAGCTCAGCCATATGCCCAACCTGTCGCGGGTCGGCCTGATCCATTGATACCCATCGGCGTTGTCTGACAGACAGCGCCGAATGCTTTTCTGACATAGGCTGTGTTCTCAGGGATCGAGAGATTTCGCCACCTGAACAGGGGCGATCCACAGCAAAACAGTCTTTCAGGATGTTGATTTGAACAACGCGTTGAATAACCCACGGGTGGCCGCATGAGTGCTCCCCTTGAACGCCTGGAGCGCAAGCTCGGCTACACCTTCAAGAACAAGGACCAGATGCTCCTGGCCCTGAGCCATCGCAGCTACGCCGGGCGCAATAACGAGCGTCTGGAGTTTCTCGGCGATGCCATTCTCAACTTCGTCGCTGGCGAGGCGCTGTTCGAGCGCTTCCCCCAAGCGCGCGAAGGCCAGCTGTCGCGCCTGCGCGCACGCCTGGTCAAGGGTGAAACCCTGGCCCGTCTGGCCCGCGGCTTTGACCTGGGCGAATACCTGCGCCTGGGTTCGGGCGAGCTCAAGAGCGGCGGTTTTCGCCGCGAATCGATCCTCGCCGATGCCCTCGAAGCGCTGATCGGCGCCATTTATCTGGACGCCGACATGGAGACTGCGCGCGAGCGCATCCTGGCCTGGCTGACCGATGAGTTCGAGAGCCTGACGCTGGTCGACACCAACAAAGACCCCAAGACCCGCCTGCAGGAGTTCCTGCAGTCGCGTGCCTGTGAGTTGCCACGTTACGAAGTGGTCGACATCCAGGGCGAACCTCACTGCCGCACCTTCTTCGTCGAATGCGAAGTGGTGCTGCTGAACAACAAGAGCCGTGGCCAGGGCGTCAGCCGGCGTATCGCCGAGCAAGTCGCCGCGGCTTCTGCATTGATCGCCCTGGGCGTGGAGAATGGCAATGACTGAGAACAACCCAACCCGCTGCGGTTACGTAGCCATCGTGGGTCGCCCCAACGTGGGCAAGTCGACCTTGCTCAACCACATCCTCGGGCAAAAGCTGGCGATCACCTCGCGCAAGCCGCAGACCACCCGGCACAACATGCTCGGGATCAAGACCGAAGGTGATGTGCAGGCGATCTACGTCGACACCCCCGGCATGCACAAGGCCAACGACAAAGCGCTCAACCGCTACATGAACCGCACCGCTTCGGCCGCCCTCAAGGACGTCGACGTGGTTATTTTCGTGGTCGACCGTACCCGCTGGACCGAAGAAGATCAGCTGGTGCTCGAGCGGGTGCAGTACGTGACCGGCCCGTTGATCCTGGCGGTCAACAAGACCGACCGGATGGACGAGAAGGCCGAGCTGATCCCGCACCTGAAATGGCTGCAGGAGCAGTTGCCGAACGCCGAGATCGTGCCAATCTCCGCGCAGCAAGGGCACAACCTCGAATCGCTCGAGGCGCTGATCGCCAAGCACCTGCCGGAAAACGAGCACTTCTTCCCGGAAGACCAGATCACCGACCGCAGCAGCCGCTTCCTCGCCGCTGAGCTGGTGCGCGAGAAGATCATGCGTCAGCTCGGTGCCGAGCTGCCGTACCAGATCACCGTCGAGATCGAAGAGTTCAAGCAGCAGGGTCATGTGCTGCACATCCATGCATTGATCCTGGTCGAGCGAGATGGCCAGAAGAAGATCATCATTGGCGACAAGGGCGAGCGCATCAAGCGCATCGGCTCTGACGCGCGCAAGGACATGGAAACCCTGTTCGACGCCAAGGTCATGCTCAACCTGTGGGTCAAGGTCAAAGGCGGCTGGTCCGATGACGAACGCGCCCTGCGTTCGCTGGGCTACGGCGACCTGTAAGCCTTACGCTCGCCTTTGCTCCTGTGGGAGCGGGCTTGCCCCGCGATGGTGATCGCAGGGCAAGCCCGCTCCCACAGTTATTTCTGACATCGAGTGCTCTGTGATGGAACAACCCGCCGCCCAGCCGGCCTTCGTGCTCCACAGCCACGCCTACAAGGAAACCAGTGCGCTGGTGGACTTGCTCACCCCGCAGGGGCGGGTGCGAGCGGTGCTGCGCCGGGCGCGGGGCAAGGGTGGCAGCCTGGTGCGCTGTTTCGTGCCGCTGGAAGTCGAGCTGCGCGGGCGCGGCGAGCTGAAGAACGTCGGCCGCCTGGACAGCGTGGGGATTGCCGCCTGGCTGCATGGCGACGCCTTGTTCAGCGGTTTGTACCTCAATGAGTTGCTGATGCGCCTGCTGCCTGCCGAAGCGCCTCATCCGGCGCTATTCGAGCATTACGCATTGACCTTGCAAGCGCTCGGCGAAGGCCGGCCCTTGGAGCCGCTGCTGCGCGCCTTCGAATGGCGCCTGCTCGACGAGCTGGGTTACGCCTTCGCGCTGGATCACGACATCAACGACACCCCGATTGCCGCCGAAGGCCTGTATCGCTTGCAAGTGGACGCAGGCCTTGAGCGCGTCGAGCTGCTGCAGCCCGGATTGTTCAAGGGTGACGAGCTGCTGGCCCTGGCGCAAGCGAACTGGGAGGCCCCCGGCGCACTGCTGGCCGCCAAGCGCCTGATGCGTCAGGCGTTGGCGGTACACCTGGGGCCAAAGCCGCTGGTCAGTCGGGAACTGTTTCGCAAGCGCTAAGCACGTCGTATGCTGTGTGGCTCAATCTTCAGGAGAGCCTTTCGTGACTCACAGCAACCGCATGCTTCTTGGCGTCAACATCGACCACGTGGCGACCCTGCGCCAGGCCCGCGGCACCCGCTACCCAGACCCGGTCAAGGCTGCCCTGGATGCCGAGGAGGCAGGCGCAGACGGCATCACCGTACACCTGCGCGAAGACCGCCGGCATATCCAGGAGCGTGATGTGCTGGTACTCAAGGACGTGCTGCAAACGCGCATGAACTTCGAGATGGGCGTCACTGAAGAGATGATGCTGTTCGCCGAAAAAATCCGCCCGGCGCATATCTGCCTGGTCCCCGAAACCCGCCAGGAACTGACCACCGAAGGTGGCCTGGACGTGGCTGGGCAAGAAGCTCGGATCAAGGCTGCAGTTGAGCGCCTGTCGCGTACTGGCGCTGAAGTCTCGCTGTTCATCGACGCCGATGAGCGCCAGATCGAAGCCTCGCGTCGTGTCGGCGCGCCTGCGATCGAGTTGCACACCGGCCGCTATGCTGACGCTCAAACCCCGACCGAGGTGGCTGAAGAGCTCAAGCGCATCGTCGATGGCGTCGCCTTTGGCGTGGGCCAGGGCCTGATCGTCAACGCCGGCCACGGCCTGCATTACCACAACGTCGAAGCGGTGGCGGCGATCAAGGGCATCAACGAGCTGAACATTGGTCATGCGCTGGTCGCACATGCGCTGTTCGTTGGCTTCAAGGCGGCGGTGGCCGAGATGAAAGCGCTGATTGTCCAGGCATCGCGCTAAGCAAGCCGAGGCGCAATCGCCAGCTGATCGCGGGGCCAGCCCCGCGATTCATTCTGCGCGAAACAGCAAAGTAAACCGGGTCGGCCCTTCTGGCCTGCTACTCACCTCGACCCTGCCACCGTGCAAATGCATGATCGACTGCACGATTGCCAGCCCCAGTCCGGTGCCGCCTTCGAGCCGCGAACGCCCGCATCCAGCCCTGTAGAAGCGTTCGAACAGCTGTGGCTGGTGCGCCGGGGCGATCCCTGGCCCCTGGTTCTCCACCCACACCCAGGCATGCTCAGCATGCCGGCCAATGCCTACCGTCACGCGCTGCCCTTCAGGGCTATGCCTGATGGCGTTGCTCAACAGATTCGACAGCGCCCGCTGGAACATCAACCGGTCGGCCAGCGCCGTGCCCCAACCTTGCAGCTTCAGCTCGATATCCTTGAGCTCGGCGCTGAACGCGAACAGCTCGCCGACCCGCTCGGCCTCTTCGGCCAATGCCAAGGGTTTGAGCACGACCTGCGCCTGCGGTTGGCTGACTTGGGCGAGGAACAGCATGTCGTTGATGATGCGGTTGAGCCGGGTCAGCTCCTCGATACTGTCTTCAAGGACCTCGCGATAGTTCTCGCTGTCACGCTCACGAGCCAGGGTGACCTGGGCCTTGCCCATCAGGTTGCTCAAGGGTGTGCGCAGCTCATGGGCCAGGTCATCTGAGAACTGCGACAGCTGCCGCACGCCTTGATCCAGGCGATCGAGCATCACGTTGATGGCGCCGGCAAGCTCTGCCAGCTCAGACGGCAGGCCGCTGGCGGGCAGGCGATGAGTGAGGTCTTGGGCCGAGACCTGACCGGCCACCCGACGAAAGTGGCGCAGCGGCTTGAGGCTGCGTTGCACCAGCTTCCACGCGCCAATGCCGATCAGCACCAGCAGCAAGGGCAGGGCCAGCAAGGTCGAGTGCAGGTAGGCCTGCAGCAGGCTGTTATCGTCGTCGCGGTTGAGCGACATCATCACCCGCACCGGCGTGTCATCGCGCAGGCGCATCAGGCGGGTGGCCGTGAGGATCTGGTTGCCGGCGCTGTCCTGCCACTGCGCGAAGGCCAGCGTTGCGCCGGTCTGCAGTTCGCGGAGCGCCTGCGACTCCAGCGCTGGGCCAAGGCTGAGCAGCGGCGGGTGACGGCCGTTGAGTGCCAGGACATTGAGGCTGAGGTTGTCATGGCCCATGACCAGGTCAAGCAGCGGGTGGGCGCGAGTGGCCAAGTCGCCGCTGCGCAAGTCGACCCGCAAGTTGTGCTCGACCTGGAGCATCTTGCGCGCCAGGTCCTTGCGGGCACGGCTATCGAGTTCATGATCGAGGGCGAACACTGCCAGGCAGGCCAGCAGCAGGACCAGCGTGGCGCCCATCAGGGTCACGCTCAGGCCCAGCCGTAGCGACAGGCTGGCAGGCTTCAAGGACGTGCCTCGAGTACGTAGCCAACGCCGCGCAAGGTATGGATCAGCTTGTCTTCGAACGGATCGTCGATCTTCGCCCGCAAGCGGCGAATGGAGACCTCGACCACATTGGTATCGCAATCGAAGTTCATGTCCCACACCAACGAGATGATCTGCGTGCGCGACAGCACTTCGCCGCTTTGACGCATCAACAGGTGCAGCAGGGAGAACTCCTTGGCGGTCAGGTCGATGCGCCTGCCGCCGCGCCAGGCACGATGACGGCCTGGGTCGAGTTCCAGGTCAGCGACGCGCAGGGTGCTCGGTTGCAACTGCTGGTCGTTGCGCCGCAGCAGGCTGCGGATTCGCGCCAGTAGCTCGGGGAATTCGAACGGCTTGAGCAGGTAGTCGTCGGCACCCAGGTCCAGGCCTTTGACCCGGTCGGCCAGGCGGCCATGGGCAGTGAGCATCATGATCCGTGTGGCCGAATCGGCGCGCAGGCGCTGCAATACGCTCCAGCCGTCCAGCTCGGGCAAGTTGACGTCGAGGATCACCAGGTCATATGCCTGCTGCCGGGCCAGGTGCAGGCCGTCGATGCCGGTGTGGGCGCAGTCGACCACGTAGCCGTTCTCGCGCAGGCCTTGCTGCAGGTAGTCGGCGGTGCGCAGTTCGTCTTCGATGATCAGTAGACGCATGGTCGGGCTCGGTCAGGTGAAGGGCGGCGATTCTCGACCCTGAAGTGGGATGAGGGTCAAGCAGGTCAATGTTACGGCATGCGAAGCGATGCTTTACCTGGATTACAGATTTGTAATGTGCCAGCCATTTCCCTGACAGTCAGCGCCCTAGCGCGGCACAAACTCGCGCCTACGGGCGCGATAGGTTGAGAACAACCGCCCCGAAAGTCACCCTTGCAAGACTGTAATGTGCGCCTCACCTTGGCGTTAGCTGCCGCCCTCTAGGATGACCTCATCTGAACCCTTATGAGGCAAATCACCATGAACCTGACCAAGTACCTGTTGCTGGCACTGCTCACCCTGGGCAGCACCACGGCCTTGGCCGAAGGCGGCGCGGAGCGTTCGCGGCAGTTCTGGGAGGCATTCCGCCAGGACCAGGAGCGCTTGCACGGCAAGCAGGACCAGGCCGTGGCCGAGCGTGAGCGCAAGCAAGCGCAAAAGGCCCGTGAAGTAGCCAAGGACTAGTTTCACCCAGCCGCCTGGCGTTGCTCCTGCCAGGCGGTGTCGTTAGGCGCCCATTGCCGGGCGCCTGTTTTATTTGCGCGCCAGGATGGTCGCGCGGCGAGGTGCCGGCAGGCCTTCGATAGTCTTGCTGTGGTCGTCCGGGTCGAGGAAGTCACCCAGCGATTGGTAGCGCATCCAGTCGGTGCTGCGTTGCTCTTCGACGCTGGTGACGCTGACGTCGACGCAACGTACGTCGCTGAAGCCTGCGCGGCGCAACCAACGCTCCAATGCCGGCACCGAAGGCAGGAACCAGACGTTACGCATCTGCGCATAGCGATCTTCCGGGACCAGCACCTGATGCTCGTCACCTTCGATCACCAAGGTTTCCAGCACCAGTTCGCCGCCTTTGACCAGGCAGTCCTTGAGCGCCAGTAGGTGCTCGATCGGCGAGCGCCGGTGATAGAACACGCCCATCGAGAACACTGTGTCGAAGCCTTCGAGGTTGGCTGGCAACTCTTCCAGGGCGAACGGCAAGTGCCAGGCTGGCAGCTCTGGCAGGTACTTTTGCACCGCCTGGAACTGGCAGAAGAACAGCCAGTTGGGGTCGACGCCGATGACCATGTCAGCGCCGGCACCGAGCATGCGCCATTGGTAGTAGCCATTGCCACAGCCGACATCCAGCACGCGCTTGCCGTTCAGGTCCAGGTGCGGAGCGACCCGCGACCATTTCCAGTCCGAGTGCCATTCGGTGTCGACATGCACGCCGAACAGGTCGAACGGCCCTTTGCGCCAAGGCGACAAACCCATCAGCGCCTGGCGCATCTGCGCGCGGCTGGCCTCATCGCAGTCGCTGTCCAGGCGCAGGCCATTGACCAGATCGACCTGGCTCGGTTGCAGATCGGGCAAGGCGTCCAATGCGCCGCGCCAGCGTTCGAGGTCACCGTGGCCTTTTTCCAGTTTACTTTGCAGCTGCGCTTGCAGGCCTTGCGACCAGTTAGCCAGGGGGGTGCCCGCCAGGCGGCGGACGAGGGGGGACAGATCGATCATGGCAGGGCTATCAGTGAGGCAAAGTTAAGGCATTGGAACCACGGCACCACCTTGGAGAAACCGGCAGCGCGTAGGCGCTGTTCATGGGCTTCAAGCGTGTCGGGGCGCATGACGTTTTCGATGGCGCTACGCTTCTGGGCAATTTCCAGTTCGCTGTAGCCATTGGCGCGCTTGAAGTCCACGTGCAGCTCGGCGAGCAACGCCTGCTCCTGCTCATCGGCGAAGCACAGCTTTTCCGAGAGGATCAGCGCACCGCCCGGCAGCAACGCCTGGCGGATCCGTGTGAGCAGCTCAAGGCGCTGCTCGGGGGCGATGAACTGCAGGGTGAAGTTCATCGCCACTACCGAGGCCGGCTCGAAGGGCAGGGCAAGAATGTCCGCCTCCAGCACTTGTACCGGCAGCAGCTCCTGGAACATCGAGTCTTGCGCGGTGAGGTACTGGCGGCAACGCTCGACCATCGCTGCGGAGTTGTCCACCGCGATCACCCGGCAACCGTCACTGCGCACATGGCGGCGCAAGGATTGCGTCACGGCGCCGAGCGAGGCGCCCAGGTCATACAGCGCGGTATTGGGCTGGGCGAAGCGTGCGGCCAGCACGCCAAGGTTCTCGACGATGGTCGGGTAACCTGGCACCGAGCGCTTGATCATGTCCGGGAACACCCGCACCACGTCTTCGTTGAACACGAAGTCGGGTACCTGCTCAAGAGGCTCGGCGAATAGGCGGTCGGGTTGTTTGCTCACGTAAGGTCCAGGGTGCTGGCTGGGTAAAGGGCCAGCATTTTAGCCAAACTGCGCCAAGGATGCATGAGTGGCTGACCAGCGCTGCGTGTTTAATTCACCTTGATCTCGCAATCGAAGGTCTGTACCGGGCGTACTTCCGGAGCCCAGGGCTGCTGGTAGACCAGGATCAGGTGGCCATCGCCGGGGGCTTTGGCCTGGAAACGCCAGGTCGAGACGCCTGCACTACCGACCAGCCCGGCCTGCTCGGGTTGGGTGTAGACCTCTGCGCCGATCGGCCGAAGGATGTTGTTGGCCGGGTTTTGCACCAGCCAGCGGTAGCCGGTGGTGGGGTTGCTTGGCAGGCTCAGGGTCAGGTTCTGGCCTGTTTGCAGGCGTATCGGGCATTCGTTTTCTGCGCCCAGCTCGACGGTTTGGCGCGACTGATGGCTACAGGCGGCAAGCAGGGTGAGGCTCAGGGGAACGAGCAGACGGAGGGCAGTCATGTTGGCTCCAAAGGGCTGGCGATGCCTGAGGATAACCGAAGCGGTGGGTATTTTGGGTTGGTTGTTCTGGCCCTATCGCGGGCAAGCCCGCTCCTACAGGGTTTACCACAGTCCTGTAGGGGCGGGATTGCCCGGCGCTAGGGCCCTCTGTTTAGAACAGTACCTTCGCTACATCGGCAAAGCGCTTGGCAAAATGCACGGTCAGGCCTTCGCGCAGGTAATCGGGCAGTTCCTCGAAATCACCGCGGTTGGCCTCCGGCAGGATCAGCTCGAAGATCTTCTGCCGCTTGGCCGCAATGACTTTCTCGCGCACACCGCCGATCGGCAGGACCTGGCCGGTCAGGGTCAGCTCGCCGGTCATCGCCACACCTTTCTTCGGCACCTGGTCGCGAGCCAGCGACAGCAGCGCGCTGGCCATGGTCACACCGGCGCTTGGGCCGTCCTTGGGCGTGGCGCCTTCCGGTACATGCAGGTGAATGAAGGCTTCGTTGAAGAACCCGGGATCGCCACCAAACTGCTTGAGGTTGGAGCTGACGTAGCTGTAGGCGATTTCGGCCGATTCTTTCATCACATCGCCGAGCTTGCCGGTCAGCTTGAAGCCGCGGTTGAGGGTATGGATGCGCGTCGCCTCGATCGGCAGGGTCGCGCCGCCCATGCTGGTCCAGGCAAGGCCGGTGATCACGCCTTTGCCCGCCAACACCTGCTCGCTGCGAAACACCGGCATGCCCAAGGCGGCTTCCAGGTCTTTCGGGGCAATCTTCAGTTTCGCCGCAGGGTCGTCCAGCAACTTGACTACCGACTTGCGCACCAGCTTGCCCAGCTGCTTTTCCAGCTGGCGAACCCCGGCTTCGCGGGCATAGCCCTCGATGACCGTGCGCAGGGCGCTGTCACTGATGCTCAGGCTGGTTTTGGCCACACCGGCTTTTTCCAACTGCTTGGGCCACAGGTGGCGCTTGGCGATCGCCAGCTTCTCTTCGGTGATGTAGCCGGACAGGCGAATCACCTCCATGCGGTCGAGCAACGGCCCGGGGATCGAGTCGAGGGTATTGGCGGTACACACGAACAGCACCTTGGACAGGTCCAGGCGCAGGTCCAGGTAATGGTCGAGGAAGTCGACGTTCTGCTCCGGATCGAGGGTTTCCAGCAGCGCCGAAGCCGGATCGCCCTGGTAGCTCTGGCCCATCTTGTCGATCTCGTCGAGCATGATCACCGGGTTCATCACCTCGACGTCTTTGAGCGCCTGCACCAGCTTGCCCGGCTGGGCGCCGATGTAGGTGCGACGGTGGCCCTTGATCTCGGCCTCGTCGCGCATGCCGCCGACGCTGAAGCGGTAGAACGGCCGGCCAAGTGATTCGGCAATCGATTTACCGATACTGGTCTTGCCGACCCCGGGCGGGCCGACCAGCAGCACGATGGAGCCACTGATCTCGCCCTTCCAGGCGCCCACGGCGAGGAACTCAAGGATGCGCTCCTTGATGTCATCGAGCCCGGCATGATGCTGGTCGAGCACCTTGCGCGCATGCTTGAGGTCGAGCTTGTCCTTGCCGTACACGCCCCAGGGCAGGGCGCTGGCCCATTCCAGGTAGTTGCGGGTGACGGCGTATTCGGGTGAGCCGGTCTCCAGAATCGCCAGCTTGCCCATCTCTTCGTCGATGCGTTTTTTCGCGGCAGCAGGCAAGGTCTTGCCTTCCAGGCGTTGCTTGAACTGCTCAAGGTCGGCACTGCGATCGTCCTTGGTCAGGCCCAGCTCCTGCTGGATGACCTTGAGCTGCTCCTTGAGGAAGAACTCGCGTTGGTGCTCGCCGATCTGTCGATTGACCTCGGCGGAGATCTCGTTCTGCAAACGGGCGACCTCGACCTCCTTGCGCAGCATCGGCAAGACCTTCTCCATGCGCTTTAGGATCGGCACGCAGTCGAGCACTTCCTGCAACTGGTTGCCGGTCGCCGAAGTCAGGGCGGCGGCAAAGTCGGTCAGTGGCGAAGGATCGTTGGGGCTGAAGCGGTTGAGGTAGTTCTTCAACTCTTCGCTGTACAGCGGGTTGAGTGGCAGCAGCTCTTTGATCGCGTTGATCAGGGCCATGCCGTAGGCCTTGACCTCATCGGTCGGCTCGGTCGACTGGCGCGGGTATTCGACTTCCACCAGATAAGGCGGGCGGTGGTGCTTGAGCCAGGTGCGGATGCGCACGCGGGTCAGGCCTTGGGCGACGAACTGCAGCTTGCCGTTTTCGCGGCTGGCGTGGTGCACCTTGACCAGGGTGCCGTACTCCGGCAGCGCCGAGGTGTCGAAGTGGCGGTGGTCTTCGGGCGGCGTGTCCATGAAGAACAGCGCCAGCGAGTGATGATCGGTCTTGGCCACCAGGTCGAGGGTTTCAGCCCAGGGCTCTTCATTGACGATCACCGGCAGCACTTGGGCCGGGAAGAATGGGCGATTGTGGATCGGGATCACATAGACCTTGTCCGGCAGCTGTTGGCCGGGCAGGGCGAGGGAGTGGCCTGGGGTGGAGGCCGCTTCGAGGTGTTCGACTTCGCTGTGTTCGTCGGGATGTTCCGGAAGATCCTGCTGGTCGCTCATGGGGCACCTGCGTGAATGGCTATGGTGCTTAGATGGGGCGGGGGCGGACAGGTTTCAATGGTAGACGAAAGGGGGGCTGGCAAACGCATCGCGGGGCAAGCCCGCTCCCACGCGTCCGATACTGGCAGCGTGGGAGCAGGCTTGCCCCACGCTGCCGGTGTCGATGGAAGCGGGCTTGCCCCGCGATGGCGTCATCACTGACGCCGGGCAATCGCTTACTCGGCGAGTTTGTAAGCGATGATGTAGTCACCCATCTTGGTGCCCAGCGAGCCGTGGCCGCCAGCCGTCACCAGGACGTACTGCTTGCCATCCTTGCCGGTGTAGGTCATCGGCGTGGCCTGGCCGCCTGCCGGCAGACGGGCTTTCCACAGCTCTTCGCCGTTGTGCACGTCATAGGCGCGCAGGTATTGGTCCAGGGTGCCGCTCAGGAAGCCAACGCCACCGGCGGTGACGATCGAGCCGCCCATGCTTGGTACGCCGACCGGCATGCCGATTGGCACTGGGGTGCTGTCGCGGGTGGTGCCGTTCTTGTGCTTCCACACGACCTTGTTGGTGAACAGGTCGATGGCTGCCACGTAGCCCCAGGCCGGTGCTTGGCACGGCACGCCCAGTGGCGACATGAACGGATGCATGATCACCGCATACGGCGCGCCGGTATTGGGCTGCACGCCACTGGTTTCACTCTCGCGCTTGCTGCCCGCGGCGACTTGCTCGCGCGGCACCATTTTCGAGACGAAGGCCATGTAGTTGGGCGAGGTGAACATCAGCTGACGCACCGGGTCGACCGAGACGCTGCCCCAGTTGAACACACCGACGTTGCCTGGGTAGATCAGGCTGCCTTGCTCGGACGGCGGGGTGTACTGGCCTTCGTAGCGCAGGCTGCGGAACTGGATCCGGCAGAGCATCTGATCGAACGGGGTTGCGCCCCACATCGCCTGTTCGGTCAGGTCCGGGCCGAGCAGATTGAGGTCCGAGCGGGCCTGGGTCGGTGCGGTGTGATCACCTTTGACCGCGCCTTGCGGCGTCGGGATCTCGCGGATCGGCACGATCGGCGTGCCGTCGCGGCGGTCCAGTACGTACAGGCTGCCCTGCTTGGTCGGCACGATCACCGCAGGCTTGACGCCATCGTCGGTCTTCAGGTGGATCAGGGTTGGCTGGCTGCCGACGTCCATGTCCCACAGGTCATGGTGGGTGAACTGGTAGTTCCAGCGCACCTTGCCGCTGGCAAGGTCGAGGGCGACGATACCGGCGCTGTACTTCTCGGCGCCCGGGGTGCGGTCAGCGCCCCACTGGTCGGGCGTCTGGTTACCCAGTGGCAGGTAGATCATGCCCAGGTCTTCATCGACGCTGGCGATCGACCACATGTTGGCCGAGTTGCGGCTGTACATCTTGCCGGGCGCCAGAGGCGTGGTGTCGTCTGGGTTGTTGCTGTCCCAGTTCCACACCAGGTGACCGTCGTGCACGTCGTAGGCGCGGATCACGCCCGACGGCTCGTTGGTCGACTCGTTATCGGTGACATGGCCGCCGATGATCACCAGATCACGGGTGATCGCCGCAGGCGAGGTGGAGTAGTAGCCACCTGCAGTGAACGGACCGATGCCGGTGGTCAGGTCGATCACGCCCTGGTTGGCGAAGCCTTCGCAGACCTTGCCGTTGTCGGCGTTGATGGCGATCAGGCGGGCGTCGGCGGTCGGCAGGTACAAGCGGCGCGGGCAGGCCTGGGCGACCACTTGGCCGGCGTCGGAGATCTTCGGCACTGGGCTGCCGTCACGGCTGACGTAGCGGTTTTCGTCGTAGTACGAGACGCCCCGGCACGTCATGTGGGCGAAGCCCTTGAAGGTGCCAGTCGGGCTCTTGACCTGTGGGTCGAAGCGCCAGATTTCCGCGCCGGTATCCGGGTCCAGGGCCAGCAGCTTGCTGTGCGCAGTGCAGGCGTAGAGCATGCCGTTGACCTTCAACGGGGTGTTCTGGTTGGTCAGTTCCACCGGGTCGTTGTCGGTTGGCAGGTCGCCGGTGCGAATGCGCCAGGCTTCTTCCAGGCGATAGGCGTTCTGCGGGGTGATCTGGCGCAGCGGCGAGTAGCGGTCGCCATGCTCGGTACGCCCGTAGGCCTGCCATTCACCGTCCGGCATGGCCGGTGCGGCGCTGCCCATCTCGCTGCTGTCGCGGTTCAGCTCGCCACGGATTTCGCCGGGGTGAGTGAACTGGCTGGCCACGGCGGTGGCGCCGGAAGCGATCACGGCCACGCTGAGCAGGGCGGTGTTGATCTTCGAGGCTGGGCCGAGCAGCGGGCGGCGTGCCCACGGCAGCAGCAACAGCACGCCGATGGCGAACCAGATGGCCAGGCGCGGCACCAGTTGCCACCAGTCCAGGCCCACTTCCCACAAGGCCCAGACGGTACTGCCGAGCAGCACCAGGCCGTACAGGCCCAAAGCGATGCGGCGCTTGGCCAGCAACAGGGCGCCAGACACGGCAAAGCCAAGGCCGGCGATCAGGTAGTAGAGGGATCCGCCCAGCTGGCTCAGCTTGATGCCGCCAGCCAGCAGGGCCAGGCCCATCAGCAATAGCAGCACGCCCAGAAGGCGCGGGAGCCAGCGGGTTCCATTCTTGGCACTGTCAGTGCTCATCAATAGGTACTCCGTTAGGTCAAAGGGTGGGTTCAGAAACTGCTTTGGATCTTCAGGCCGCCGATCAGCGCATCATCGACCTGCGACACCCCGCCCGGATGGCGGATGTACTGCAGGTTGGGACGCACGGTGAGCCAGTCGGCCAGATGGATGCCGTAATAGAGTTCGGCGCTGTATTCGGTGTCCTGCACGGGCAGGAAACCTGGATTGTCGTAGTCGTCGAGGCCCGCCACCTGGTTGGCCAGGCGGGCGTTCTTGCGATAGCCGGGATTGACGTGCACGCGAGCGAGGGCGAAACCGATGTCGTCCTTGGCGCGGGCATCGAACGGCCCTTTGTAAACCACACCTGCCTGAACATAGTTGTCGATGGCATTGGTCTTCTTGTCGTGCACGGTGGCATTGGCGAACAGGCTCAGGCCGCGCGACTGGTCGGATGCCAGCGACGTGACCTGCTGCTGGACGCCGAGCCACATGCCATGCTTGCTGGAGCTGCTGCGGTAGGCGGCACCGCTGATCGCGGCCGGCTGACCGTTGCTGTCCTTCAATACGTCCTGAGCCTTGGCATTACTGTAGTAGTAGCCGGCGCGATATTCCCCTTTCAGGCCATTGACCCGTGGGCTCCAGACCAGTTCGATCGGCATCACCGCGCCCTGGGTGCCGCTGGCGCTGAGCTTGAAGCCGTTGCCCGACTCAAGGTTGGACGGGTTCTGTTCGAACACCCCGACCTGGGCGTACAGCGAGTCGCTGAGGTTGTAGCGCACACGCAGTGCCCACTGGCTGACGGGCCAGTTGTACCAGATGCCGCCCACCCAGTTGCCCACCTGCGAGCCGCAGAACGCCAGGTTCTGGAAGTCGCAGGGGAAGCTGTTGAAGTCCTCGCCTTCACCGAAACGGCCGAATTTCACATCCAGGGCGCCGTCGAAGTATTTCTGCTTGATCCACATCTGGGTCAGCCGCCAGGTCTGGCCGCGGCCCCAGACTTCCTGGGCCGAGGTAAAACCGCCGACGCGTGGATCGTTGATGCGGTCATTGCTGATGTTCTGGCCGTGGCGCTCGGTGATGGTCAGCTGCGCCTCGGTATCGTTCCAGCCGAGGATCTTTTCCAGGTCCAGGTGGCTGCCAAAGGTGAACTGATCGCTGTAGCGCGCCGTGCGGTCGTGGTCATAGCCGCCGTGCAGGTTGCTGCCCATCTCGCCGGTGTAGCCGAGGGTGAAGTCGTAGCCTTGTTCCAGCAGTTCAGTACGGGTGCCGCCCCAGTCACCGAGCATCCACGGCGAGTCGCTGGCGAACAGTTCGCTGGCGCTAGCGGTGGTCGACAGGCCGCTGAGAAGGGTGGCCAGGGCAAGGCCGGAGTATCGAGTTTTAGGCAGCTGGAGCATGAGATAGCGCTATCTTTTGATTATTGAAAAATACGCAAGCGCATCGAAGAGCGGGCTCTTCAATGGAAATGGCATTGGATGGTACGGATGAAGCGATTCAGCTTGCGGCGGGGAGGATATAGGGGAAGTTGTAAGAAAAAAAGACAAATTGTCGCAGGGAATTATTGCCCAGGGGGTAATAATCGCTTTGTTGGGCCATTTATTGGGGCAATTATCACAGCGTCTGTGCCGGCCTCTTCGCGGGCAAGCCCGCTCCCACAGGGACCGCGCAGCTCCCAAGAGCCGTGGTGTACCAGTAGGAGCGGGCTTTCCCGCGAAGCGGCCGACGCAGAAGCGAGCTGGCATAACGAACAGTTGCCCAGGGACCGCGCAGTTCCCAAGAGCCGCGCTGTACCTGTGGGAGCAGCGGGCTTGCCCGCGAAGCGGTCGACGCAGAAGCGAACTGGCATAACGAACAGTTGCCCAGGGACCGCGCAGTTCCCAGAGCCGCGCTGTACCTGTGGGAGCGGGCTTGCCCGCGAAGCGGTCGACGCAGAAGCTACGTTCGAACCTGCGGGGTTAGCATCAGAAACTGGTCCGCAAGCCCACCTCGACACTGCGCCCGGGCGCTGGAGCGATGTCGCGCAGAATCGAGCTGGCATAGCGCACCGTCTGATCGGTCAGGTTCTCGCCGCGCACGAAGGCCAGCCACTGGCTCTGACCGATATCGAAGCGATAACCCACGCTGGCCCCCAGGGTGGTATAGCCGTCAGTGCGGGTTTCATTGGACGGCTTGCGATGCTGCGAGGCGGCATGCTGCACGTCGACCCGCGCCTGCCAGCGATCCAGCTCCCAGACCAAGCCGCTGTTCAAGCGCAGCGGCGCAATACGCGGCAGAGGCTCACCGCTGTCCAGGTTCTTGGCGCGGGTGTAGTCACCCGACAATTCCAGGGCAAAGCTGCCATAGCGGTTCTCGGTCAACTGCCAACGGTCTTGCGCCTCGATGCCGTAGAAGCGTGCACGCACGCCCTGGTAGAGGTACTCGGGGATGTCGCCGTGATCATGGTCATGATCGTGGTCGTGCTCTTCATGGCCATGATCGTGCCCTTCGCGCAGGTTGCCGCTGCCGATCAGGCCGATGTAGTTACGGAAGTGGCTGTAGAACACGCCGACGCTGCCCTTGTGGGTGCCGTTGTCAAACCGCAGCGCCAGGTCGCCGGAGATGGCTTTTTCCTTGTTCAGGTTCGGATCGCCCACCTCATACGCGCCAGTGGCGACGTGCGCGCCGTTGGCATACAGCTCGTAGAAGGTCGGGGCGCGCTCGGTATAGCCGAGATTGGCCGCCAGCGACCAGACCGGATCGAGTTGGTACACCGCACCGGACGACAGGCTGACTGCGTTGAAGCTGCTGGCGCTGTCGGCCCCGGCGAAGTCTTCATTGCCCTTGGCATCGGGATCTACCCGGGTGTGCTCCAGGCGCGCACCGAAGCTCAGGTTCAGGCGCTCGCTCGCCTGCCACTGCTCAAGCAGGAACAGCGCCAGGCTGTCGGTATCGGTATGCGGGACGAAGGCTTCCTCGCCCAGGGCGGAAAACTCGTTGCGACTGACCTGGGCGCCGATCACCCCTTCGAGCGGCCCGAGCGGCTGGTGCCGCGCCTCGATACGCGCCTCGTAGCCCTTGTTCTTGAAGGTGGTGTGAACCTCGCCAGATTCGATCTCGCGGTGCTGGTAGTCGGTGTAGCCGGCGTCGACCTTGACCGAGCTGAACGGCCCCTCGAGGTCGCGCAACTCCGAGGCGAAACCATAGTGATCCTGCTGCATGTCCAGGCGTACGCCAGACTCGGCCACCGAGCCGTAGTTGCTGTCATAGCGGCTGTAGGACAGACCGGTGTAGCCGTGATCCCAATGGTAGGAGCCGCCAATGGCGCCGCCGTCCTGGCGACCGTCGCTGTTTTCCAGGCGGTGCTTGCTGCCAGCTTCCTCGGCGTTGCGCACGTTCGAGCTGCGCGCGTAGCCGGGGATGCGCAGGTCATTGAACTGACGGCTGTTGGCATCCAGGTGCAGGGCGAAGGCGCCGTTGCCGGCCTCAAGCTTGCCGGCGCTGCTGCGGGTGGTATCGGCGCCGCCGTAGCGCAGCTCGCCCGCGCCATGAATCCCCTCGATGGGCGCGTCGGGGATGCGGTTATCGAAGGTGTTGACCACGCCGCCGATGGCATTGCCGCCATAGAGCAGGGCGGCGGGGCCGCGGACGATCTCGACCCGTTCGACTGTGACCGGGTCGAGCGGCACCGCATGGTCATAGGACAGCGACGAGGCATCCAGGGCGCCGACGCCATTGCGCAGGATGCGGATGCGATCGCCATCCAGGCCGCGAATCACTGGGCGACTGGCCCCGGGGCCGAACCAGGTGGAGGCGACGCCGGGCTGCTTGTTGAGGGTTTCGCCGAGGCTCGAATGCTGCTGTTGCAGCAGGTCGTTGCCTTCCAGGACAGTGCTGGGGGCGGCCAGCTGGGTATTGCCGAGCGGGTTGGCCGTGATGACCTGGGGTTCGAGTTCGACTGCCTGGCTGGGCGTGGAGGCGAGCCATAGCGCGGCGGCGAGGGGGGAGAGGCGCAATGAGGAGCACAGCATGGGAAAAGACGATCCTTGGCAGGTATTAGTATGGTTACAATATAACATTACTATTTCAGCGCAGGGAATCTCGGTCTGTCCAGAGGATCTTCTGCATTCCTGCCGGCGCAAGTCGCAGGGGGGCGATAGGGCTTGCCTGCCGGATGCAGCGCTCGAATACCGCCACCGCCCACTACACTCGTGTAATGTGCGCATCTTTTCTTCGCGGGAGCACTGGCATGAGCACGGCCAACCACAACGCGCTGCACGGCAAGACCTTGGAGCAGATCCTTACCGAGTTGGTCGCGCACTACCAATGGCAGGGCCTGGCCGAGCGCATCGACATCCGCTGCTTCAAGAGCGATCCGACCATCAAGTCGAGCCTGACCTTCTTGCGCAAGACGCCGTGGGCGCGGGAAAAAGTCGAGCACCTGTACATCAAGCTGCAGCGCAAAGGCTGAATGCCTCGTCATCCTTGGTTGAGCCTGGCCGCAATCCTCGGCTGGAGCGGCCTGAGCGTGCAGGTCTACCTGGTGCTGCTGGCGCGCTGGCAGGAGCAGGCCAGCCTGATCGGTGGGTTGATCAATGTCTTCGGGTTTTTCACGGTACTGACCAACACCCTGGTTGCCAGCGTGCTCAGTTATGCAGCCTTCGGCCACCCGTCTGCCGCCAAGCGTTGGTTCCTGTCGCCCGCAGTCAGCTCAGGGATTGCTGCCAGCATCGCCTTGGTGGCCTTGGCCTACAGCCTGTTGCTGCGCCACTTGTGGCACCCGCAGGGCTGGCAATGGCTGGCCGATGAACTGCTGCACGACCTGATGCCGCTGCTGTTCGTGGTGTATTGGTGGCGGGTGGTGCCCAAGGGCAGCCTGCGTTTCTGGCACCTGGGGCTGTGGAGCCTGTATCCGGCGTTGTACTTTGCCTTTGCCTTGTGGCGCGGGCATGAGATCGGGGTGTACCCGTATCCGTTCATCGATGTTGCCGAGCTTGGCTATGCGCAAGTGCTGGTCAATGCTCTGGCGGTATTGGCGGGGTTCTGGGGGATCGGCCTGCTGATCCTGGGCCTGGACCGCTGGCAAGGCAGGCGCCTGGCCGAAGCCAGGGCGCATTCGCGCTGAGCGATCACTCGTCGTCAGCGCTGGCATCTGCACGCCAATAAGCGGCGGCCTTCAGTGCGTCTTCTTGTGCGCCCTTGGCCAGCAGCAACGCTTTGGCCTGGCGGGTGAGGGTTTTTTCCAGGGCGACCCAGCTGTACAGCTTGCCTTGCGGCAGTGCCAGATTCTCCAGCAATGCCAGCAGGTCTTCGTCATGTCGACGCACCCAGATCACCTCGACCTGAGCCTTGCTCGGCAGTGGCTGACGCTCCTGTTCGTCCTCGACCTGGATCACGGCCAACACCTGACGGCCAGCGGGCAGTTCATCCAGGCGGCGGGCAATGGCCGGGATTGCAGTCTCGTCACCGATCAGCAGGTAGCTGTCGAAAATGTCCGGGACCACCATCGACGCCCGTGGCCCGGCGATGTTCAGCTCATGCCCAGGCACAGCCTGCGCAGCCCAGGTCGAGGCAGGGCCATCGCCGTGCAGGACGAAGTCGATGTCCAGTTCTCCCGCCGCCAGGTCGACCCGCCGTGGGGTGTATTCGCGCATGGTTGGCCGGGCACCGCCGTCACGGCCAAGGTTGCGCGCTTCGATGGCGGCTTGCTCTTGTGCGCTCATGGCGAACAACAGCTTGACGTGGTCGTCGCTGCCGAGGCTGACGAACCCTTGCAGCTCAGGGCCGCCGAGGGTAATCCTGCGCATGCGTGGGGTCAGTTCGGTGACCCGCAGAACCTGCAAACGGCGCTGTTTGATTTCATGGTTGACGCGGTGAATGGTGTCGCTCATGGGGTGTTCTCCGTAACGGAATCGGTCGGGCCGGCGGCGATGGCCTTGGCGGTGTCGTTGAGCAGGGTGCGCACCCGCTCGATCTCTTCAGGCGTCCAGCGGCCGCTGTGCATGTGCAAGGCATGGCGCAGGTTGCCGACCGCTTCATGGATTTCTGGCGGGCGGTCGTGGCCACGCAGGGCGCGTTTGCTGACTTCGATGCGCATGCGCACGCCATCGAGGGCGACGGCTTGCTCGATCAGGGCGGTGCGACCGGCGTCGGTGATGACGTACAGACGTTTACTGCCCTGGATTTGGCCGGTGATCAGCTCTGCTTCTTCAAGGAAGTTGAGGGTGGGGTAGATCACCCCTGGGCTTGGGCTGTAGCTGCCGTCGAACAGGGTTTCGATCTGGCGGATCAGGTCATAGCCATGGCCAGGTTGCTCGGCAAGCATCGCCAGCAGTAGCAACTTGAGGTCGCCCGGGGCGAATACCCGAGGGCCGCGTTCGCCTCGGCCGGGGCGACGTTCGAAAGGATCATGGTCACGCATGGGAGTGTTCTCGTCTTTGCGATATATCGTTAGATATTACTTAAGATATATCGCAAGACAAGCCTTAGAGGGTGATGATTCTCATCTAACTTTTCGATGAGTACTTTTCTACGGGGCATTTGCACGCATAGCCATTTGCGGTGCCTTGCACTCGGTGGCGCTGCCCGGCTCCAGGTACGGCATGAGAATCGGCGCCATGCCCTTGAGCACCTGCACCGGCAATGCCGAGGTGAAGGTGAAGGCTTCTGCCGTGCGACCTGGAACGAACGCGGTGAGGGTACCGAAGTGGTTGTCGCCCAGGTAGAACACGAAGGTGGCGGTGCGGTTGAGCGAGCGCGAGCCGATCAGCCGGCCACCGGCGCCGAAGCTTTCGATGCGGTTGTCACCGGTCCCGGTCTTGCCGCCCATCACCAGCGCAGTGCCGTCATGCAGCTTGAAGCTGCCGGAGATGCGCCGCGCGGTACCGGCATCGACCACTTGCGACAGGGCGCCCTTGAGCGCCCGGGCAACTTCCACCGGGAGGATTCGCTGGCCGCGGTCCGGGTCGCTGATCAGCTTGGTTTCATAGGGGGTGTCGGCGGCGAAGTGCAGGGTGTCGATGCGCAAGGTGGGTAGGCGCACGCCATCGTTCTGGATGATCCCGACCAGTTCTGAGAGTGCCGCAGGGCGGTCGCCCGAGCTGCCGATGGCAGTGGCCAGCGAGGGCACCAGGTGATCGAACGGGTAGCCGACGCGTTTCCAGCGCTGGTGAATGTCGAGAAACGCCTCGATCTCGACCATGGTACGGATGCGGCTGTCGCGTGCGCCCTGGTGGCGGCTCTTGAACAGCCAGCTGTACACCTCCTGACGCTCGAAGCGGCTGGCGTTGACCATCTCGGTGAGGGTCGCCCCCGGGTTTTTCAGCAAGTAGCCGAGCAGCCACAGGTCGAGCGGGTGAACCTTGGCGATGTAGCCCTGGTCGGGCAGGTCGTATTTGCCAGGGCCATAGGCGTCGTACATCTCCGACAGGCGCCCGTCGGTGAGCTTGGCCAGGGCCTTCTTGTCTTCTTTGCTATGGGCGCGCACGAAGGCATTGAACGTCTCCTGTCCGGCCTCTGGGAACAGGTAGCGGTGCACCGCAGCCAGGCGCTGCGGGGTCACGCGCATGCTGTCGAGGAAGGTTTCCAGACGCTGCTGGGAGGTCTTGCGCTGGTACTTCTTCCAGAAGCGCATCAGGTAGTTGGTGCCTTCCCGGTCGGCAAAGCGCGCCAGGTATTCCTGGCGACGCGGGTCGGAGTCGTCCTTGAGCAGCGGTGCCCGGTTGAACGGCTGCTGGTAGGTCACGTAGCGGACGATGTCGCGCATCAGGCGAATGAACGGCAGGTTGATCGATTCGCGCAGCGCGTCCTTGAGAGTGGGGTTGCGGCTGTTGTCTTCCTTGCGGAAGTTGTTGAACACATGCATGCCGCCACCTGTGAAGAACGCTTCACCGGTATTGGCCGAGTACTTGCGCTCAAGGGCGGCGTCGAGCATGGCGTCCAGGCTCTGGTTCTTGCTGTTCTGGATCAGCCATTCCAGTGACCACTGGGTGATCCGGTCGAGCTCGGCGACAGGTTCTTTCTTCAAGTCGGCGACGGGTTTGCCCGCGTATTTGCCGTGCAGCTCGGCGATGATTTCCAGGTAGGTAGTCAGTACCCGCAGCTTGGCGGTCGAGCCCAGTTCCAGTTTGCTGCCTTCGTTGATGTCGAACGGTTGGTCGGTGCTGTCGGTCTGCACGCGCACCCGCGAGCCATCGGCGGTGCGCTCGAACAGGGTGAAGCTGTAGCGCACCTGGTCGGTGGTCTTGGTGGTCAGCAAGCGTTCGCCGATCAGCCCGATCTGTGCGGCGAAGGCCGGGTCGGAAAGGTTTTTCAGGTATTGGCTGACTTGCGTCTGCAGGTCGGCCTGCAGGGTACTGGTGGCCGACAGGTCGAGGCGGTCGAGGTCATACAGCGGGCGATTGAGCATCGCTGCCAGGCGGTTGCGGGCCAGGCTGATGCCCTTGTTGGTGACGATCGGCACGATGGTCGGCTGGGCCACCCAGTCGCGATACACCGCCTTGCTGGCCAGCGCCGCGTCAGCCAGTGGTCGCTCGATGACGTTGGCGGCAGCGAGCACGCGAATATGCGAATCAGTCAGTTCAGCCAGTTCGATGCGGCCTTTGGTCAGGTAATGCGAAGGCCGGCGCTGGGCGATCATCAGCGATAACACCTGGCGCAGTGCCAGGCCACGTTGGGCCATGCTGGCCTCGTCGGTGGCGGTGGACGCCAGCGCTTGGTTTACCTGGTCGAAATCAGCGCCGTACCAGACCCGCAAACCCTCAGCCATGCCGTGCACTTCGCCATGCCCAGGCACTGCCGAGAGCGGTACGCTATTGAGGTAGTCACGCACGATGCGCTGGCGTGCTTCGGTGGTGTCCGGCCCGCCCTGGTAGGCGCGCACGCTGGCCGAGAACATCTGGCGGATCTTCTCGGCGCCCGACACGGTCAGGCCATCTGGCGAATGGCGGTATTTCTCCAGCTGCGTAGCCAGGGTGCTGCCGCCCGCCGATTGACCCGGCAAGGCGAGGTACTTGGCCACCTGGCTGTAGGCTGCCTTGGCGAAGCGCGGCCAGTCGACGGCCGGGTTGTTGCGCGGGTCGTGCGGGTCGAGCAGGTCGCGGTTCTCGATGAACAGCAGGCTGTTGACGATCACCGGCGGAATCGCCGCAAAGTTCGGATACAGGTGCTGTGGGTAGTTGTACTGGTACAGCGTGTCGCCCCGGCAGTCGGTAATCGACAGGCCCGCCTGGATCTTTTCCACGTAAGGCACGAACAGGCCGTGGTCGACGTAGTTCATCAGGGCCGGGGAGAACTGCACCTGCTGGCTGATCAGGTAGTCGCGCTTGAGCAGGCGCGGCAAGAATTCGCCCAGGGCGCTGTAACCCAAGCGTTTGTCGAACGGACCTTCACCGGGGTAGACGATGGCATCGCTTGGGCCAGGCTCCAGCGAATAGGTGAGGGTGCTGGCCAGCCGGCTGAATTCGCGTGACTGCAGATTCGAGGTCTGCACCTCGTCATAGGCGGCAAAACCGATGGCGACGATGGCCACCAGCACGATCAGCAAAATCAACCGCCACCACAGCCGGCGCTGGCGAGGGGTCTTTGGCGCCGGAGCTTCAGCCAGATTTGCTTCAGGTGCGTCCGTTCTGGTTGGTTCCGATTGCCACAGTGCGCCCATAGTCTTCAATCCGGCCAGGTAATTTCGTCTTACTTGTCTGAAGCTTAGACGTTGGCCGGAATTGGTGAAAATTTTGTAAGAAGTGGCCAAATCTGCGGTGGGAATATAAGGCTTTGGTGCGGCTTCCAATTTGCGTGGAAGTTGTTAGGGTGGCTGCACCATTTTGGGGCTGCTGCGATGAGCACTGCGGCAGCGGCAAAAACACACTAGGTAAAGGGGCAATTTGCCGAGAATTCTCGCCAAATTTCCCTGTTTATATAGTGAAAAGCCCTACAGTTGGCTTCCTATACTGCTCGACCCCTTCGCCCTGCCCGCGCCTCTGGTGCGGGTGGACGGATCAACCCACGAGGTCGGCCCGGCAAGACGACGTCCCGCTCATCGGCGAGGCTAGTGCTGCACGAAGGTCATATCCAATAACAAAATGAGGTTGTATTGCTATGCCAGTCGGCAACCACCCTGCCCATGGTGAGACCGCTCAAGGCGGCCCACTCAAGCGTGAACTGGGCGAACGGCACATCCGTCTGATGGCCCTCGGCGCCTGTATCGGTGTCGGCCTGTTCCTCGGATCGGCCAAAGCTATCGAAATGGCCGGCCCGGCCATCATGATTTCCTACATCATTGGCGGCCTGGCGATCCTGGTGATCATGCGCGCGCTCGGCGAAATGGCCGTGCACAATCCGGTCGCTGGCTCCTTCAGCCGCTACGCCCAAGACTATCTCGGCCCCCTGGCGGGCTTTCTGACCGGTTGGAACTACTGGTTCCTGTGGCTGGTGACCTGCGTTGCCGAGATCACGGCGGTGGCCATCTACATGGGCATCTGGTTCCCCGATGTGCCACGCTGGATCTGGGCCCTGGCGGCGCTGGGCAGCATGGGTGCGATCAACCTGATCGCGGTCAAGGCTTTCGGTGAGTTCGAGTTCTGGTTCGCCCTGATCAAGATCGTCACCATCATCGCCATGGTCCTCGGCGGCATCGGCATCATCGCCTTTGGCCTGGGCAATGACGGGGTGGCCATGGGCATCTCCAACCTGTGGAGCAACGGCGGCTTCATGCCCAATGGCGTGACCGGTGTGCTGATGTCGCTGCAGATGGTCATGTTCGCCTACCTGGGTGTGGAGATGATCGGCCTCACAGCAGGTGAAGCACGCAACCCGCAGAAGACCATCCCTCAAGCGATTGGCTCGGTGTTCTGGCGCATTCTGCTGTTCTACGTCGGCGCGCTGTTCGTGATCCTGTCGATCTACCCGTGGAACGAAATCGGCAGCCAGGGTAGCCCGTTTGTGATGACCTTCGAGCGGCTGGGCATCAAGACTGCGGCTGGCATCATCAACTTCGTGGTGATCACTGCCGCGCTGTCGTCGTGCAACGGCGGGATCTTCAGCACCGGGCGCATGCTCTACAGCCTGGCGCAGAACGGCCAGGCGCCGGCGACCTTTGCCCGTACCTCGAAAAATGGCGTGCCGCGCAATGCGCTGCTGCTGTCGATTGCTGCCTTGCTGTTGGGTGTGTTGGCCAACTACCTGGTGCCGGAGAAAGTCTTCGTCTGGGTGACTTCGATCGCCACCTTCGGTGCGATCTGGACGTGGGTGATGATTCTGTTGGCCCAGCTCAAGTTCCGCGCAGGCCTTAGCAGCGCTGAGCGCAAGGCGCTGAAGTACCGCATGTGGCTGTGGCCGCTGAGCTCGTACCTGGCGCTGGCGTTCCTGGTGCTGGTGGTGGGCTTGATGGCGTACTTCGAGGAGACTCGCGTGGCCTTGTACATTGGCCCGGCCTTCCTGGTGCTGCTGACGGGGTTGTACTACGCGTTCCGTCTGGCGCCCAAAGAGGTACAAGGGGTGGTGAGTACCGCTTCTTGAGGTAAACAATTCTGGGGCTGCTCTGCAGCCCATCGCAGCCAAGGCAGCTCCTACAAAGAAGTGCATCCTGTAGGAGCTGCCTTGGCTGCGATGGGCCGCAAAGCGGCCCCAAAATCCCTAAGCCGCCACCTCACTGTGCGGCTCGAAGCTGTCCGCCCTGGCCAGCTGCCACATACGCGAATAGAACTGACCATTGACCTCACCGGTGAGCAACTCGCCGGGTTTGAGGAACACATGCATCTGCGAAAACAGCTTGATCTCGGTCGCCGAAATGCGCCGCACCAGGTGCTTGGCCTCCAGCTGCGCTGGATGATCCAGGCCTGCGGCAGCGAGCATTTCGGCCAAGGCGCGCAGGGTATTGTGATGGAAGTTGAGCACCCGGTTGGCTTTGTCCGGCACCACCAGCGCTCGTTGGCGCAAGGTGTCCTGAGTCGCCACCCCGGTCGGGCACTTGTTGGTGTGGCAGCTCTGCGACTGGATGCAGCCAATGGCGAACATGAAGCCGCGCGCCGAGTTGGCCCAGTCGGCGCCAATCGCCAATACGCTGGCGATATCGAAAGCACTGACGATCTTGCCGCTGGCACCGAGCTTGATCTTGTCGCGCAGGTTCAAGCCAACCAAGGTGTTGTGCACGAACAACAGGCCTTCGCGCAGCGGTACGCCGATATGGTCGGTGAACTCCACTGGCGCCGCGCCAGTGCCACCTTCCTTGCCATCGACGACGATGAAATCGGGCAGGATGCCGGTCTCCAGCATGGCCTTGGCGATACCCATGAACTCCCACGGATGGCCCAGGCAGAACTTGAAGCCGACCGGCTTGCCGCCGGACAACTCACGCAGTTGGGCGATGAACTGCATCATCTCGATCGGGGTGGAGAAGGCGCTGTGGCGTGACGGCGAGATGCAGTCCTCGCCCATCAGGATGCCACGCGTCTCGGCAATCTCCTGGGTCACCTTGTGCTTGGGCAGGATGCCGCCGTGGCCGGGCTTGGCACCCTGACTCATCTTGATCTCGATCATCCGCACCTGTGGATTGCGCGCCTGTTCGGCGAAGCGCTCGGGATCGAAGCGCCCATCGGCGGTACGGCACCCGAAGTAGCCACTGCCCAGCTCCCACGTCAGGTCGCCGCCGTGCTCGCGGTGATAAGGGCTGATGCTGCCCTCGCCGGTGTCATGGGCGAAGTTGCCCAGTTTGGCGCCTTGGTTGAGGGCACGAATGGCATTGGCGCTGAGCGAGCCGAAGCTCATCGCCGAGATGTTGAAGATCGACGCTGAATAAGGCTGGCGACATTGCGGGCCACCAATGATCACCCGGAAACTGGCAGGGTCGGCCAGCGGCGCCGGGCGCATGGAATGGCCGATGAATTCAAAGCCCGACTCGTAGACATCGATCAGGGTGCCGAACGGTTTGTCCGATGCCTCGTTTTTCGCGCGGGCATAGACCAGCGAGCGCTGGGCGCGGGAGAAGGGCAGGGCATCGCTGTCGGCCTCCAGCAGGTACTGGCGGATCTCCGGGCGAATGGCTTCGACCAGGTAACGGATATTGCCCAGGATCGGGTAGTTGCGGCGCACCGCATGGCGCTTTTGCAGCAGGTCGAACAGGCCGATCAAGCTGAGGACGGCGGTGGTCAGGGTGAACGGCCACAGCCATTCATGATGCAGCAGCGGCAGACTGGCCAGGGTGAACAGCACACACCCGGCGAAGAAGGCATAGCGACTGAGAAGTGACAGGCTCATACGTAATCCTTGCGATGGCTCGGTCAGGCTCAGGGCCTGGGTCAAACCCCGACCATAGCCCTTTAACCAAGCCAATGGCCAGCCTTGCCGGCAGCGGAAAAAATGAAAATTGCAGTATCAAAAATCATTCGCTTTTAGTATGTTATAAAGTATCACTTATCGATTGAGGTCATTTGCCATGAAGCCTGATATCCACCCTGCCTATCGTCCAGTGTTGTTTCATGACACCGCTGCCGACGTGTATTTCCTGATCGGCTCAACCGTTGAGACTGATCGTACCCACCAGCACAGCGATGGCCAGCGCTATCCGTACGTGGCCCTGGATGTGTCGAGCGCTTCGCATCCGGTGTATACCGGCCAGCAGCGCAAGACCACCGTGGAAGGGCGAGTGGCTGGGTTCAACAAGCGTTTTGCCGGGTTCACTGCGCGTTAGTTCAGATTGGCCGAGGGCCCTATCGCGGGGCAAGTCGGGGCGCCGCGATGAGGCCCTCAGCCACGCAGCAACTTCAGCCGCCAGGCCTCCTGCTCGGCAGGCTCCTCAAGCAAAAACACATACTTGCCCGCCACCCGCGCAGCCACCGGCAGGCCATCGCGATAGAGCAGCCGATTGCCACTCACCGCAGGCACCTTGTTCCCAGGCAATAATGTGCCAATCAAATTCAGCGGATCACTGGCACTGACCATCACCAGCTCGCCATCCAGCGCCCGCCGCCTGACCTGGCGCAGCAGCCCGACCGCTTCGGGCAAGGCAAACTGTTCCCCCGCCAACCCCGCAATGAAACGCCCACCACGAATCTCGCCGCGCGCTTCCAGCCGGTGATAACAGCGCAGCATCTCTCGCCACGGCGGCAGGGCATCGCTTTCGCGCTCCAGCAAGCGCCAGCAGATCACCCCATAGCGGCGCAACAGCGCCCGGGCAATGTGCTCCAGGCGTTGATCGTGATCGGGCTCGGCGCTATTGCGCCTGAGCAATGCCCAGCGTCCGGCGTGAGCCATGCTGCTGGACATCGGCGCATGGCCACGGCGGCTAATGCGCGATGAGCGCTTGGCGGCGGGTGTGATCAGGCTGCGCAAGCCGGTAAAGCTATCTGCGCCGACCAGGCCCGAGCCCACCAGCTCCTGCAAGGCGGACTCCAACTCGCTGGGCAGCAGGTGGGCCTCGTGGCTCAATTCATCGAAGAACAACGCCCCGTGGCGGTGCAATGCCTCATGCACCCGTTGCGCACGTGGCCCCAGCTCACTCACCTCAGGCGCGCTGGCCAAGCTGCGCCACAGCCCCAAGTGCTCACGCGGTAGCAGCACCAGTGGCGTGCTCGACAGGGTACTGCTCGACGCCGTCGCCGCCAGCCGGCTCCACGCCCACTGCCCGCTGCGGCAGGCATCGTCCAGCCAATGTGGGCTGTAGTCCTTGATCCGCGCTGGCAGCAGGTCTGCCTCCCAGGCACCGGCAGCACTCGGGAAGCCTTGCAACTGCCCCAGCACTTCACTGATCGCCTCAGGCCCGCGCAAGCGATCCTGGCTGGCCAGGTGCTGCCAATCGAACAGAAAGCGCATGAAGTCCTGCAGGCTGACCGGCTCGATCTCTCGGCGCAGACGTTTGACCGTGTAGCGATGAATTCGCGCCAGCAGGTGGCGCTCACACCATTGCAGCGCCTGGCTGGCTGGGCTGAAGTGACCGCGCAACACATAGCCTTGCTGCTCCAGGCGTGCCAGGGCCTGCTCTATGTCCGGCTCCGCCAAGCCCAGCGGGGCGGCGATCTGCGAGAGCGTCAGAGGGCCAAAGCCGCTGAGGCGGGCGCGCAGCAGTTCGGTGAGTGCGGTATCGGGATCTATGGCTTGGTCGAACCCAGCAAGCAGGTCTACAGACGGTTCAAGCCGTGCGCCCGGGTACAACGCCGTGAACAGGTTCAAGCGCTCGCGGGCCAGCCACAGTGGCTGGCCGGGCGTATGCAGGCAGGTGCTGCGTCCGGCCTTGGCCAAGGTGCGCAGCAGTGCCTGCCAACCAGGGTTACCTTCAACTTCAGCCTGGCTGATGGCGCCCAGGCTCATCAGTGCCTCATGCATCTCGTCGCTGCCGGTCGGTTGCGGCCAGGCTTCATCCTGCACTGCGGCAATCGCCTCGGCATCCAGTGCGCCAAGCTCGTCGCTGCTGTGCACCTCGTTCCAGCGCCGATTGAGCACCGCCTGGGTGCGCCGCTCTTCGAGCGGGGCATCATCGAGAAAGGCGTAGGGACGCGCATTGAGAATGGCCGCCGCCAAGGGCGATGGCGCCGGCAAGTCACGGCTGAGCAGGCGCACCTGGCCATTTTCCATGCGCCTGAGCAGGGCCAGCCAGCCCTCGCTGTCCATCGCTTCGTGCAGGCAATCGTCGAGGGTCTGTTCGACCAGCGGGTGATCGGGGATCTGCCGTTCGCCGGCGATGTTTTCCAGGCAGGCGATCTGGTCTGGGAACACGGCTGCAACCAGGTCCTCGCTCTTCATTCGCTGGATCTGCGGCGCCACCTTGCGCCCGCCGACGAAACGCGGCAGGGCCAGGGCTATCGCAGCGTTCCAGCGCCAGCGCACGCCAAACAGCGGGGCGTCGAGCACGGCCTGGATCAGGATCGGCTCGGCGCTCTTGCTCGACAGGTAGCGCCACACTTCGTCGAGCTCGAAACTGTGGCTGGTCGACAGCGAGAGTACGATTGCGTCCTCGCTGGCCGCAGCTTGCAGCTCGAAATTGAAGGTGCGGCAGAAACGCTTGCGCAGGGCCAGCCCCCAGGCGCGGTTGATCCGGCTGCCATAGGGTGAGTGGATGATCAGCTGGGTACCGCCAGACTCGTCGAAGAAACGCTCCATCACCAGCGTCTGCTGCGAGGGCAGGGCGCCGAGCACCTGCCAGGTACGCTGGAGATAATCGAGCAGTTGGGTGGCGGTGTCCTGGTGCAGTTCATAGCTGTCCTGCAGCCACTGGCGGACCGGCTCAGGTTGGCCGCCGCTGAGTTGCAGCTGCTCATCGATACGGGCTTGCAGCCGGGCAACTGCGGTAGATAGCTCGTCGCTGCGCCCAGGCGCCTCGCCGAGCCAGAACGGAATGGTCGGCGGCAGTCCATGGGCGTCCTCGACCCTGACCCGGCCGGGCTCGACGCGCAGGATGCGGTACGACGCGTTGCCCAGCTGGAAGATATCGCCGGCGATGCTTTCGACTGCGAAGTCTTCGTTGACGCTGCCGATGTTCAACGCCTGGGGTTCGAGCAGCACGGCATAGTCAGCAGTTTCCGGGATGGTGCCGCCGCTGGTCAGCGCGGTCAGCTGGCTGCCCCGGCGCCCGCGCAACATACCGCTGACCGCATCGCGGTGGACATAGGCGGCGCGCACGCCCTGGCGGCCGTTGTAGCCCTCGGCCAGCAGGCGCAGCAGTGACTGGTAATGGCGCAGGTCCAGCTCGGCAAAAGGTTGGGCCTGGCGCAGGCAATCGAACAAGGCCTGTTCGGACCACGGCTGGTTACTGACTTCGGCAACGATCTGCTGGGCCACCACATCCAGCGGCGCCTTGGGTGTGTGCAACTCATCGAGTTCACCCCGGCGCACGCAATCGAGCAAGGCCACGCATTCGATCAAGTCATCGCGAGAGGTCGGGAACAGCCGACCCTTGGGTACGCCATCGACTTGGTGCCCTGAGCGTCCGACCCGCTGCAAGAAGCCCGCGATCGAGCCGGGCGAGGCGATCTGGCAGACCAACTCGACCTCGCCGATGTCGATGCCCAGTTCCAGCGACGCCGTGGCGACCAGTACTTGCAGCTCGCCGGCCTTCAGCCGTTGCTCGGCAATCAGGCGGTGTTCCTTGGCCAGGCTGCCGTGGTGAGCGGCGACCCGCGCATTGCCCAGGCGCTCGCCCAGATGACGGGTCAGGCGCTCAGCCAGGCGCCGGGTGTTGACGAAGATCAGCGTGGTGCGGTGTTCGCGGGCCAGTACGGCGAGGCGGTCGTAGACCAGGTTCCACACATCGGTAGCCATTACCGCCCCTAGCGGCACCGGCGGCACTTCGATGGCCAGATCACGCTGGCGCGCATGGCCGACATCGATGATGGCGCAGGGCCGTTGATGGCCGACCAGAAACTGCGCCACGCGCTCTACCGGGCGTTGCGTGGCCGACAGGCCGATACGCCGCAGCGGCCTGCCGCACAGGGCTTGCAGGCGCTCCAAGGTCAACGCCAGGTGACAGCCGCGCTTGTTCCCGGCCACGGCATGAATCTCATCGACGATCACTGTGTGCACCTGCGCAAGGCCGGCACGGCCGGACCCCGAGCCGAGCAGCACGTAGAGCGATTCCGGGGTGGTCACCAGGATATGCGGAGCCAGTTTGCGCATGACCGCACGGTCTTTTTGCGGAGTATCGCCGGTGCGCACCGCCGTGGTGATCCGCGGCGCCTTCAGGCCCTGGGCTTCGAGGGCTTGGCTGATCCCTTCGAGGGGTACCTGCAGGTTGAGGCGAATGTCGTTGGACAGCGCCTTGAGCGGTGAGACATACACCACCTGGGTTTGCGCAGGCAGTTCACCGCCGTGCTCCAGGCCTTGGCGAAACAGCTCATCGAGTACCGCCAGAAAGGCGCTCAAGGTCTTGCCCGAACCGGTGGGGGCGGCGAGCAGCATCGATTGGCCACTGTGAATCAGCGGCCAGGCACGCGCCTGGGCATCGGTGACCGTGGCGAAGCGCTGGCCGAACCAGCTGCCAACAGCGGGGTGAAACAGATCCAGGACCGGGTGGTGCAGGGCAGGGAGGTTCATGCATTGGTTATGCAGGGCATGGCGCGGGTTGGCAAGGGGCCGTTCGTCTGCCTGTACAACGCTATCGCGGGGCAAGCCCGCTCCCACGCCAGTCGATTTTGCTCACGTGGGGGCCAACTGTCTTTCGCTTCCACCCGACCAACACCATCACAGACTGGCGTGGGAGCGGGCTTGCCCCGCGATAGGGCCGCTAAAGACACCCCAGATCAGTTATCCTCGGCCGCTGTTTTAGCCTATGAGCCCTTTCATGACCAACATCATCCGCATCGCCGCCGCCCTGCTGATCGACCCCCAGGGTCGCACCCTGCTGGTGCGCAAACGCGGCACCCAGGCCTTCATGCAGCCTGGCGGCAAGATCGATGCTGGGGAAACCCCGCAGCAAGCCCTGGTGCGCGAACTCCATGAAGAACTCGGCCTGCGCGTCGACCCCGAACACGCCGAGTACCTGGGCCAATTCAGTGCCCCAGCGGCCAACGAGCCAGGCTTTGAGGTGCAGGCCGAACTGTTTCGCGTACACAGCGCCGAGGCTGTGGCCCCGGCTGCGGAAATCGAAGAGGTGTTATGGCTGGCAGCCGAGCAGACGCCAACCTTTGAGCTGGCGCCGCTGACCCGCGACCTGATCCTGCCGCTCTACCGACAGGGCCTCAACGTACCGCGCTGACCCCATCGAGGGTGGCGAACGAAGTGTCTTTAGCCGTCAGCAAAAAGTCGCGCATGTATGGCGCATCGAGCATGTCGGTGCGCACCGCCGCGTAAAGCGTGGCAAACAGGCCTTTCTCCCCCAAACGCTTGCCCTTCACATAGCCGCGCGAGCTGTACTCATGCAGCGCCCAGTGCGGCATGCCGCACACGCCCCGGCCACTGGCGACCAACTGCATCATCATCACGGTCAGCTCCGAGGTGCGTACCGCCGCCGGCTCGATGTCGGCCGGCTCCAGGAAACGGGTGAAGATATCCAGGCGGTCGCGCTCGACCGGGTAGGTGATCAACGTCTGGTCGAGCAGGTCCTGCGGCACGATGTAGGGTTTGCTGGCCAA
This sequence comes from Pseudomonas sp. xss_2, assembly GCF_043104195.1. Taxonomy (NCBI): domain Bacteria; kingdom Pseudomonadati; phylum Pseudomonadota; class Gammaproteobacteria; order Pseudomonadales; family Pseudomonadaceae; genus Pseudomonas; species Pseudomonas sp. xss_2. Next base: position 71,950 of record NZ_JBICKL010000046.1, on the reverse strand, counting down.
GGCGTGTTGATTGGCCACCGCCAGCATCGCTTCGTAGGTGAACAGTGGCACGTAGGTGATGCCCGACAGGTCCAGCGGGTCGGAGGTCACCACCAGGTCCAGATCGCCGCGGGCCAGCGCTGGCAGTGGCGCGAAGGCAAAGCCTGAAGCCAGGTCCAGCTCGACTTCCGGCCAGGCATCGCGGAACTGGTCGATGGTCGGCATCAGCCATTGGAAACAGCTATGGCATTCGATCGCCATGTGCAGACGACCCGCAGTGCCACCGGCCAGGCGGGCGATGTCGCGTTCGGCGCCGCGCAGCAGCGGCAAGGTGGCGTCGGCCAGTTGCAGCAGGCGCAGGCCGGCACTGGTGAAGCGGATCGGCTTGGTTTTGCGCACGAAGATGGGCAGGCCAAGGCGCTCTTCGAGTTCCTTGAACTGGTGGGACAGCGCCGATTGCGTCAAGTGCAGGCGTTCGGCGGCCTCGACCAGGCTATCAGCCTCGCGTAGGGCATGAAGGGTTTTCAGGTGGCGGATTTCCAGCACATGCAACTCCGGGGGAGACACTACATCAAGGACGGGATGTGTTGAGTTTCGCTCATGTTGCCGGCGGCTGTCGACTCACATGGCAATGACCGCTGAGCAGGGTTCATCAAACTGTCACTGAACTGTGGCAGCGCGATTGAACGATTTTCATCAGACTCGCGCTCTACTGGGGATCTGCAATCTGGTGTTTCTTTCATGCGGGCTTTTCTGCTGTTTTTATTTTTCCTGTTCAGTGTGCCGGGTGCTTTCGCCGCCCAGCGTTGCGACGCGCAGGTACCTGTGCAACGGGCCGAGCTTGGCCAGGTCAGCCTGGTTTACCAAAGCGTTGGCAAACCGAGCGATCCGGTGTTGCTACTGGTGATGGGCTTGGGCGGGCAGCTCATTCACTGGCCCGACGATGTGGTCCAAGCGCTGTGCAAGCAGGGTTTTCGGGTGATTCGCTACGACAACCGCGATGTCGGGCTGTCGCGCTGGAACCAGCTACCGCCCTCGGCCAACCTTACGGTCGAGCTGTTGCGCTACAAATTCGGCTTGTCGGTGGCGGCGCCCTACACCCTGACCGACATGGCCAGCGATGGCCTGCGCCTGATGGATACGTTGCAGGTCGAGCAGTTTCATGTGCTGGGGGTGAGCATGGGCGGCATGATTGCCCAGCACCTGGCGGCGATGGCGCCAGAGCGGGTACGCAGTTTGACCTTGGTCATGTCCAGTTCTGGCGCTGCTGGGTTACCCGCGCCGAGCCCGGCACTGGTGCAGTTACTGGCGCGGCGCAGTGCGCCGAGTCGTGAGGTGGCGATCGAGCAGCAGGCTGATCTGTTGGCCGCACTGGGTAGCCCGCAGGTGCGCGATGATCGGACGGTGCTGTTGCAGCAAGCGGCTTTGGCCTATGACCGGGCGTTCAATCCAGAAGGGGCCAAGCGCCAGATCATGGCGATTCTGGCCGAGCCGAGCCGGGTCGAGCTGTTGAATCAGTTGCGGGTGCCGACGCTGGTGGTGCATGGCACGGCTGATCCGTTGCTGCCGGTGATGCATGGGGTGCATCTGGCGGCGCATATCCAGGGCAGTCAACTGCGCTTGATTCCGGGGTTGGCGCATCGGTTTCAGGAGCAGTTCAAGGCGCCGCTGCTGGGGGCGGTGTTGCCTTACCTGAAGTCACATCGCGAGGATCTGACCCATTTGGCTCGGCTGTAGATTGTCGTGGGCCGCAAAGCGGCCCCAACAATCTCAGTGTAAACGCACCCAAAGGCTGACCAGCACCGTCGCGGCCACCAACCAGGCAACCGTCGCCAGCGCCAGTGACGCTTCCAAGCGCATCCGATCGACCAGCACATACAAGGTCGCCAGATACACGAAGTACGGAATGATCGACCACATGCCAAACAGGATGGTGGTCTTCAGATCTTCTAGCGAGCGCCCCTTGCCAACGATGTAGTGCGCAATCAGGGCGAAGGTCGGAAACAGCGGCACCAGCCCGGCAATGTAGTAATTGCGCGTCTTCGACAGTATCGCCAGCAGTACCACCACGCCCGCGCCCAAGGCGGCTTTGAATAGCAGATCCACAATGTCATCCAGGTTGAGATCGAGTTCAGCCGAGGCCGTATTTTTTCACTTTGTCGAACAGCGTGGTCTTGGCCATGCCCAGCTCCAGGCTGGCCTGGCTGAGGTTGCCGCCGCTGCGCTGCAAGGCATCGCTGAGCAGGTTGCGCTCGAACGCTTCCACCGCCTCGGCAAAGCCCAGGCCCTGGCTGGCGCCACTGGTGCCGGATTTCTTGAACGCCGGTAAGCCCAGGGCATAGCGCTCGGCGACGTTACGCAGCTCACGCACGTTGCCCGGCCAGTCGTGGGCCATCAGCCGCGACAGGGTCTGGCTGTCCAGCTCCGGCACTTCACGGTCAAAGCGCAGGGCCGATTGCTGCAAGAAGTGTTCGAACAGCTGCAGGATATCTTCCCGACGCTCGCGCAAGGGCGGTAGCTCCAGGGTCACCACGTTCAGGCGGTAATACAGGTCGCTGCGGAACTGGCCGCTCTGGCCCATGGCGTCGAGGTCGGACTTGGTTGCGGCGATCACCCGGCAGTCGACCGGGATGCTCTGGTTCGAGCCAAGCCGCTCCAGGGTGCGTTCCTGAAGTACGCGCAGCAGTTTGATTTGCAGGTTCAGCGGCATGCTCTCGACTTCATCGAGGAACAGCGTGCCGCCATTGGCGTGCTCGATCTTGCCGATGCGGCGCTTGCCGGCGCCGGTAAAGGCGTTGGCTTCGTGGCCGAAGATCTCGCTTTCGAACAGGTTCTCTGGCAGGCCGCCGCAGTTGAGCGCTACGAACGGCTGGCCTTGGCGCCGGCTGAAGTCGTGCAGGCAGCGTGCGACCAGCTCTTTGCCGGTACCGGTTTCGCCTTCGATCAACACGTTGGCCGAGGTATCGGCAACGTTGGCGATCAGTTCGCGCAAGTTTTGCATGGCCGGTGAGCGGCCGATGATGCGCCCTTCTAGGGTGCTTTGGCCGGCCAACTGGCGGCGCAGCGAAAACACCTCGCGGGCCAGGCCACGTTGTTCCAGGGCGCGGCGCACCACTTCGACCAGGCGCTCTGGCGAGAAGGGTTTTTCCATGAAGTCGTAGGCGCCGTTGCGCATGGCGCCAACGGCCATGTCGATATCGCCGTGGCCAGTGATCAGCACCACCGGCAGGCTGCGGTCGCGCGCCTTGAGGCGGCTGAGCAGCTCCAGGCCATCGATGCCCGGTAGGCGGATATCGCTGACGACGATGCCGGCAAAGTCATCGCCAATGCGTTCCAGGGCCTGCTCGGCACTGCCGACGCCTTCGCAGGCGATGTCTTCCAGGGCCAATGCCTGTTGGCAGCCGAGCAGTACATGCGGGTCGTCTTCGACGATCAGTACAGTTAAAGGCGCTTGGTTCATGAATGCTCAGCCGTTTCGCTAGGGGCGTTGACCAAGGGCAGGGCGAGGACGAACGCGGTGCCGCCAGTGGCGGGGTGTTCGACGCTCAGAGAGCCTTTGGCGGCGGCGGCCAGGCTCGCCGACAAGGTCAGGCCCAGGCCCAGGCCATGCTCGCCCGGTTTGGTGGTGAAGAAAGGTTCGAACAGGTGCTTGCGCGCCTCGGCATCGATGCCGTGGCCATTGTCGCGTACGCGCAGACGATACTTGTCGCCCTGCAGCTCGCCCTCCAACCATAGCTGGGGCTGCGGCTGAGTGGCCATGGCGTCCAGGGCGTTGCCGATCAGGTTAACCAGGATCTGCTCCAGGCGGGTCTGATCGATGGCCAACTGCTGGTCATCATACTGGCTGTGCAGTTGCAGATGGCAACCGGCGATGCGATTGCCCAGCACTTGCAGGCTGGCGTCGATCGCTTTGCTCAGCGAGGCTTGGCCGCTGTCGTCGCCGCGGCGGGCGAACGAACGCAGGCTGGCGGTGATGCGGCCCATGCGGTCGATCAGGTCGTTCATGGTGCGCAGGTTGGTGCTGGCCGTTTCCAGCGCGCCGCGCTCCAGAAAACGCACGGTGTTGCCGGACAAGGTGCGCAGCGCCGCCAGCGGTTGGTTCAGTTCGTGGGCAATGCTGGTCGACATCTGGCCGATGGCCGCCAACTTGCCGGCCTGGACCAGTTCGTCCTGGGCGTGGCGCAGGGTCTGCTCGGCATGCCGGCGTTCGCGGATCTGGCCCTTGAGACGCTCGTTGCTGGCGCGTAGGTCGGCGGTGCGTTCGGCGATCTTGCGCTCCAGATGGCTGTTGGCTTCTTCCAGCGCTTCACGTGCGGCCAACCGCGTGGCGATGACTTTGCGTCGTTCGTTCCAGGCAATTGCCAGGATCGCCAGCAGGGCGAAGGCCACCCCGACCAGGATGCCCTGGACCATCGACTCGCGGCGCAGGTCCTGCAGCGGCGTCAACAGGGTGAAATGCCACGGGGTGTCGGCCAGGCGCCGGGTCTGCGCCAGGTAGGACACTTCATGGGGCTTGCCTTGGGCGGTTTCGCTGTTTGCCGGGAAAGTCAGCTTCTCGACGCCATCGGCCAGGGTTTCCCGGGCCAGGGGCTGCAACTCGTTCAGTGGCCACCAATAGTATTGCAGGCTACGGGCCAGGCGTTCTTTGGTCTGCGGGGTCAGCGGGCGTACCGACTTGAGGCGTCTGGCCGGGTCGCTGGAGAGGATGATGATGCCGTTCTCGTCGCTGACGAAAGCTTCCAGCCGCGCACGTTGCCAGCGCTCCTCAAGGGTGTCCAGGCGCACCTTGATCACCGCTACGCCAATGATCTTGCCGTGTTCTTCCAGGCCGTGGGCCAGGTAATAGCCGGCTTCGCCGGTGGTACTGCCGATGCCGTAGAAGCGTCCAGGCTCGCCGCGCACGGCATCCTGGAAGTAGGCACGAAACGACAGGTCTTCGCCGAGGAACGAGTCGGCATCGCGCCAGTTGCTGGTGGCTTGTACCCGGCCGCTGGTGTCGAGGACGAAGATCGCCCGGCTGCGACTGCGGCGGTTCAAGCCTTCCAAGTATTCGTTGACGACCTGGCGGGAGCCGCCGTCGGTGTCGGTCAGCAAGTGCGAGACGCTGTCTTCGAGCTCCAGCAGGCTGGGCAGGTAGGTGTACTTGCTGATTTCACTCTCGACCGTGCGCGCGTGCAGCTCCAGCTGGCGCTCGCCATTCTCGCTCAACGCGCGCACGCCATTGCTCTCGCTGACCAGATAGCCAAGCAGGCCCAAGCCGACCATCAGCAGGACGATCAAGGGGGGCAGCAGCAATTGACGGATCAGGCGGGATTTCACGGCGGGTTGGGCAGGGCGCAGAAGCGAGGGGTCGCATTTCATCACAGTGGCCTTGTCACGACCAGCATCGGCTGCCCGGTGGGGGACCGGACAGCCGCTGCCGTGGCCGACTTAGTGTTGCAGGATCTTGCTGAGGAAGTGCTGGGTACGTTGGTCGCGGGCCGTCTGGTCGCCGAAGAACTCTTCCTTGGTGCAGTCTTCGATGATATTGCCCTTGTCCATGAAGATCACCCGGTTGGCGACCTTGCGGGCAAAGCCCATCTCGTGGGTCACGCACATCATGGTCATGCCTTCGTGGGCCAGTTGCACCATCACATCGAGCACTTCACTGACCATTTCCGGGTCCAGCGCCGAGGTCGGTTCGTCGAACAGCATGACGATCGGGTCCATCGACAGCGCGCGGGCGATCGCCACACGTTGCTGTTGGCCGCCGGAGAGCTGGCCAGGGTGCTTGTGCGCGTGCGCCGACAGGCCGACTCGCTCAAGCAGGGCCAGGCCTTTCTTGGTGGCTTCTTCCTTGCTGCGACCGAGCACCTTGATCTGTGCGATGGTCAGGTTCTCGGTGATGGTCAGGTGCGGGAACAGCTCGAAGTGCTGGAATACCATGCCAACCCGCGAACGCAGCTTGGGCAAGTTGGTCTTGGGGTCGGAGATCGAGGTGCCGTCGACCACGATGTCGCCTTTCTGGAACGGCTCCAGGGCGTTGACGCACTTGATCAGGGTGGATTTTCCCGAGCCGGATGGGCCGCAGACCACCACCACTTCGCCCTTTTTGACATCGGTGGTGCAGTCGGTGAGCACCTGGAAGTCGCCGTACCACTTGTTGACGTTCTTGATGGAAATCATACGGTGATCCTTTTTTGCAGGCGCTTGACCAGCCATGAAGCGGAGAAGCTGATGAGGAAGTAGACGACACCGGCGAAGATCAGGAACTCATGCGAGCGGCCAATGATGTCGCCGTTCGAGCGTGCCGAGTTGAGGAAGTCGACCAGGCCCACGGTGTACACCAGCGAGGTGTCCTGGAACAGGATGATGCTCTGCTGCAGCAGCAGTGGGGTCATCTTGCGAAACGCCTGCGGCAGGATGATCAGGCGCATGGTCTGGCTGTAGTTCATGCCCAGGGCTTGGGCGGCGCCCATCTGGCCCTTGGAGATCGACTGCACGCCAGCACGGACGATTTCGCAGAAGTAGGCGGCCTCGAACATCATGAATGCCACCACGCACGAGGTGAAGGCGCCCACCGGGGTGTCTTCGCCGGTGATCCAGCGCAGCACGAACGGCACTGCCAGGTAGAACCAGGTGATCACCAACAGCAGCGGGATCGAGCGGAAGTAGTTGACGTAGGCGCCGGCGACATTGGACAGCAGTTTGTTCGACGACAGACGCATCAGCGCCAGGATGGTGCCCAGGGCGATACCGCCAACCACGCCCATGACCATCAGCTTGAGGGTCATGACCATGCCTTCCCAGAGGGCCGGCAGGGCAGGGATGATTTCGCTGAAATCCATTTCCATCATTTACCCCCCACAGAGATCAGGCCGGGCACCGAGACTTTCTTCTCGACCATGCGCATCAGCAGCATCAGGCCCATGTTCAGGGTGAAATAGATCAGGGTAGCCAGGGTGAACGCCTCGAACAGGTTGGCGGAGAACTCGGCGGTTTGCTTGGTCTGCGCCAGCAACTCCATCAGGCCGATCAGCGAGGCCACCGAAGAGTTCTTGAACACGTTCAAGAATTCCGAGGTAAGCGGCGGAATGATGATCCGGTAGGCTTGCGGCAGCAGCACGTTGTTGTAGATCTGCGCCAGGCTGAAGCCCATCGCCCGGGCGGCGGCTTCCTGGCCGCGGGGCAGCGCCTGGATACCGGTACGCACCTGTTCGCAGACCCGCGCAGCGGTGAACAGGCCCAGGCAAATGACCACGCTGATCAGCGCCGAGGTGGTCGGGTTGAGGTCTTGCTTGAACCATTCCTGCAGGCCCTCTGGCAGCAGGTCCGGCACCAGGAAGTACCAGATGAACAGCTGCACCAGCAGCGGTACGTTGCGGAACAGCTCGACGTAGGCGGTGGCAATCCCTGACACCAGGCGGTTTGGCACGGTACGCATCACGCCGAGCAGCGAGCCCAGCAGCAAGGCGATGATCCAGGCGGTGATGGCAATGGCGATGGTCCAGCCTAGACCGGTGATGTACCAGTCCAGGTAGGTTTCGCTACCCACGCCGGTGGACTTGAAGAATACGCCCCAGTCCCAGTTGTAATTCATCGGGATTTCCCCTCAGACGGTTGTTTCACGGGCACCTTCGAACATCCAAGGGCGGCGAGCGCCCTCGGATGAAAGGTTAGACACTAACGAGTGGCCTGCAGGGTTAATTCATGCGCATGTTGAGCGCCAGGCCACTATTTGCGACTCAGGACTTCTTCTCGTCCGCCGCTTTGTCGGTCGGGTTGGCGATCAGTTCCTTGAGCTCGTCGCTCATCGGGAACTGCAGGTTCAGGCCTTTTGGCGGGATTGGCTGGGAGAACCACTTGTCGTAGATCTTGTTGATCTCGCCCGACTTGTACAGCGCAACGATGGCCTCATCGACGGCCTTCTTGAACGCGTCGTCACCCTTGCGCACCATGCAGCCGTAGATCTCGTAGGACTGTGGAGTGCCGGTGATGACCCAGTCGGCAGGCTTGCGCGCCTTGGCCATTTCGCCGGCGAGCAGGGCATCGTCCATCATGAAGGCTACGGCGCGGCCGCTTTCGAGCATGTTGAAGGCTTCGCCGTGGTCTTTTGCCGAGATCACGTTCATCTTCATCTGCTTGTCGGCGTTCATCGCCTTGAGGATGCGCTCAGAGGTGGTGCCAGCGGTGGTTACCACGTTCTTGCCAGCCAGGTCGGGGAAGTCTTTGTAGGCCGGTTGACCGTCCTTGACCTTGGTCAGCAGGCGGGTACCGACTTCGAAGATGCCGACCGAGAAGCCGACTTGCTGCTGGCGTTCGACGTTGTTGGTGGTCGAGCCGCACTCGACGTCGACAGTGCCGTTTTGTACCAGTGGGATACGGGTCTGCGAGGTGACCAGGTTGTAGCGGGCCTTGAGGTTAGGAGCGTCGAGCTGCTTTTTCAGGTGCTCGACGATGGCCAGCTGGATGTCGTGGGAGTAGCCCACGGGCTCCGGCTTGCCTGCCAGGTAGGAAAATGGAATGGAGGAGTCACGGTGCCCCAGGGTGATGGTGCCCGAATCCTTGATCTTCTTCAGGGTGCCGGTCAGCTCTTCAGCCATGGCCGGCGAAGCGATCACAGCGGCCGCGATGGCGGCGCCCAGCAATTGACGAACGATACGCATCAAATTTTCCTCGACGTGTTTGTTTTTTTTATGGAGCCGTTGGCGGACTCTTTCGTTCAACGAATACAGCATGAAGCGGTGCATTCGGCTTCCAAGTGTAGAGCATGAGTCGTGCCAAGCTCTGACTATGATCATAACGCCGCGAAATTACTGGGGATTGCTCTTTTTTTAACAATCCGTGATGGATTGCGGTGTCCGTGTTTCCGAACGGGTGTCAGTAGATTGTTCGGAAATCCGAATGCGTGATTCGGGTGCGCCCCTTGGCTAGATGTAACTACCGCAGCGGGTGGGCCCGTAGATGGTTTCGTGCAGCTTTCCCATCAGGCAGTTGCTCATGACCCTAACCCCCTTTCCCACCGACTCCATCGATGCGCTGATGGCCAAACGGATTCCGTCCTGGCTGCGACAGTCTAGCGTCGACCTATTGAGCGCATTGCATCGCGCGATGCATAACCAGCAGTCAAATGCCCATGAGGTGAAGGCGCTGCTTGCCCCTGTGCCGTTGTTGGATCAATTCGTTCAGCCCAAGCTGGCATCTGCTCTACGCAACCGTTACGGGGTCGATGTCGATGTGCGTAACGCCAAGCTGCGCAGTGTGAAGCAAGTGGTCTTGCCTCCGGTATTGGTGACTACTCCCTCACCAAAATACACAGAGATATCCACTCGGCCACTATTGGCCTGCGCGCTGCATAACTTCACTGCTAGTGAAGTCCATGCCCCTGCATTGACTGACGTGGCGTTGATCGACGCTCGTGGCCGCCCTATACCCATCCGTTATGCCGATTTTGTCCGGTTGTGTCGTGAACTTGATCTGGGTGGACAATATCAAGCTGCCCTGCGCAAGCAACTGGCACTGGATCAAGGGGCTGCGAGCCAGGAGCGGCAACGTGTGCAAGGGCTGATGGAGGAGGCCCAGCGCTTGCAATTGGAGGTCGCCGTTCGCCTTGCTGGCATAAAAGGTGAGATCGATCAGCAAAGCTTTCAGCAGCTGATGCCGGTCATCTCTGCCACGCCCATCGTGCCGGCCGACCCGGCTCAGTTGCGCTATCGCCAGTTGTTCTTGTTGGGCAAGCGCATCGAGGGCGTGGTAGTCATCGAAGTACGCGAGCACACGGTAGGCGCAGCCTTGCAAGGGTTGATCGTGTGGATGCCTGACGACCCTGTGCAAGCCGTGCAGGAGTTTCCGTCATGGTGGGCATTTTATCAGGCACTGGCGTTACGCCTGCGAGATCAGGCCTTTGTGCGGTATTTCGCGAGGTTTATCCGTGAGCGCGACCGCGTGGGGTTTTTCAGTGTATTGAATGCGCGGCAAGCAGCTGGTGGCGCGCAGTCGGCAATTGAACTCGATGGTCGCGACTTTGCCATCGATCGACCGTTGTTCACCTACCTGCAAGCTTTGCGCATCGACAAGATCCTCGACGACGCGCGGGTATTGGCAGTGCCTACTGGCGATGAGGATGCGCAGCTTCGCGCAAGCCGGCTGCAAGGGTACAAGGACGCTGGCCTGACGTTGCTGAATCTGGCTGGGTTGTTTGTGCCGGTACTGGGTGAAGTGATGCTCGGCGTCGCCGCTGTGCAGCTTGCCGAAGAGGTCTATGAGGGGTATCAGGATTGGCAGCTAGGTGATCGGCAGGCCGCGCTGGGGCATTTGTTCAACGTTGCGCAGAACATCCTGGAGGGCGCAGTGGTAGCTGCTGGGGTCGCAGCGGCGGGCCAGGTGCTCAAGCGGGTTGCGTTCGTCGACGAATTGGTGCCCATTCGTACAGACAGCGGCCGTCTCAAGCTCGCGGCTGGCGATCTTGCTGCCTACCGGGTGAGTGATAAAGCAACGACTGTGGGCGAGAGAACCCGCCATGATGGTCAGTGGCAGATGCGCGTGCATGAGGGCAGTTTCCGGCTTGCTGCGGATACCGACGGTGAGCACCTGCGCATCGCTCATCCGCAACGCCATGACGCTTATCGGCCAATGCTGGAGCATAACGGTGCTGGCGGCTGGCGTCATACCCTTGAATACCCTCAGAAGTGGACTGGAGAAAGCTATCTTCTGCGCCGACTAGGCTCTGAACTGGCCGATGTGTCTGATGACGAGGCGCGCTATCTGTTGCAGTGCACAGGGTTCGATGAAGCTCAATTACGCCTACTCCATGCGCAGAATGCGCCTGCTCCGGCGCGCCTGCTCGACGCGCTGCAGCGCCATCGGCTGCACCAGGCACATCCAGAGCTGCGCGATGATGCTTTCGAGGCACTGTTCGTTTCCCTGCAGGTGGGCGAGCAGGATGCAGAGCGGCAGTTGCGTCGTGATTTCGCCGGGCTTTCGTTAAGGGGCGCGAAAGAGATCGTGCAACAGACGGACAGTGCGCAGGTGGAACATATGCTTGAGACCAAGAGAGTACCCTTGGCCATGGCCGAGCGCGTTCGCTGGTATCTGCGCGACAGCCGTATCGATCGAGCCTGTGCCGGTTTGCAACAAGCCCAGGCAATCAGTGGCGATACCGAAAGACTCGCTGTGGGGCTGATTGATACGCTAGCGCCGTGGAGTCCCTCGATGCGAATAGAGGTGCGCGAAGGTAGTGCTCAAGGGCCCTTGTTGACCCAGTTAGGCAATGAGCAGGCCACACAGGTTCGCTGCATTGTCAGGGGCTCGACTGGCTACGGCGTTTTTGAAGAGTCGGGAGGGTTGCTGGCCACTGCTAGTGCTTCGGACAGTTTGCAGCAGGCGCTGCTAATGACCATGGACGAGGGGCAGAAGTTGGCGCTGGGTGATCAACAGCTCGATGTTCAGGGGTTGACCGAGCGCTTGGCCAGCGAAGCGGCGAGGCAGCGCGAACAGGTATCAACGCTGATCGGACAGGCGCCGGTCGGCTTGGGTGTGCGGCCGCCGGTGCGCTTTGCTGACGGGCGTCTGGGTTATCCACTCAGTGGTCATGTGCAAAGTCGGGGGCAGGCAAGTCGACGAGGATTGCAGCAGATTTTCCCGACGCTGAGCGATGTCCAGTTGCAAAACTATCTTCTGGATCTTATTGCTCGGCAGATCGACCCCTGGGAGCACTACAGCGACTTGCACCAGCAGCTGAGCCAATTGCGGCTGGTACTCAGTCAATGGCGCAGTAGGGAATCTGGTGTACTTTCATTGCTCCGGCGTTATCGGGTGGCGGCTACGCTGCGCCGTTGCTGGCGGCGCAAAATCGGTTTGCGTGAAGATGGCGGTTATCAGCTGGAAATCCGGGGTGAGCAGGTCGGGGTTTTGCCCAGTTTGCCGCAGGGGCTGGAGTTCAGTCATGTTACCCACCTGACATTGCGCAATATGGCTTTGGCAGAACTGCAGCCTGATTTCCTCCCGCGCTTTACGCGCTTGAGGCAGCTCGACCTGCGGGACAATCGCCTGACCAACATTCCTGAGGGTATAGAGCAGTTGACTGAGTTGCGGCAACTGAATCTGGCGAATAATCAAATATTCATGACCATCACGGGCAACGGCCGCCTGCAAGCACTGACTCAGCTGCGGGTGTTGGACCTTAGCGGTAATCAGCTAGGGCGGGCGCCCGATACCAGGCAAATGGTTCAACTGCGCAGTCTGGACCTGAGCTCCACTGGGCTCACGCGGTGGCCCGAGGGTCCCCAGCAAGTGCCTTGGCAGGGAATGGTCGACTTGCGAGCCAATCAGATTCGCCAGCTCAATCGAGAAAACCAAGCCTTGCGCCGTGCCATCCAGCGACTGTCGTTGCATGACAACCCGCTGGATGATGCCAGTGCAGCATACTGGAGTGAGGCATCCAGTGCGCGGAGCGATACCCACTCGGGCAGTCAGGGCAATTTCGCTTTGCGCCATCAGCTGGTTCAAGAGGCCGATCGCGAGCGCTGGTTGGCGGGGTTGACAGTGGCGCGGCGACAGCAGCGTGAGGCGCAGTGGCAGCGACTGCAGGCAGAGCCCAATTCCAGCGGTTTTTTTCGCTTTCTGCGCGATTTTGCCCATACCGATGACTTTGCCCGACATCCGTCGTATTACCGTGGACGAGTATGGCAAATAGTCGATGCCTGCGAGCAGAACAGCGAGGTACGTGAGCAGTTGTTCGTGCTGGCCGCAGGCAGGCGCACATGTGAGGACCGCTTGTTGTTGGTGCTCAGTCAGATGGAAGTGCGTGAATTGATCCATCGGTACAGCACTGGCGTTTCAGCAATCCAGACTGAGCAGCCGTTGATGCGTGTGGGCCGCGCATTGTTCCGGCTAGACGAGGTAGACCAGATAGCCGCGCGAAGGATCGCTGACATCCGCGCCAGAGGCCTGGATGTCGATGACATCGAAGTTTATTTGAGCTATCGCTATCGCTTGGCTACTTCCCTGGGCTTGCCGGGCCAGCCAACCACGGTGCACTACGAAGCTTACAGTGGCTTGACGGCTGCCGACATCAACAATGCCAGGATCGAGGTGCTACGTGCAGAGAGCAACGAGCGCTTGGCTCAGTCACTGGCAGGTCAAGACTTCTGGAAAGACTATCTGCGCAATACCTATGAACAGCAGTTCACCACGCTGGCCGAGGAGTATTACGCTCCATTGGCGCAGTACGAGGCATTGGCCAGCAAAGGCGAGTTGCAGGAGGAGGAGTTGATACGGCTCAGCGCTGCACAGATGAATGATTATCACGCCGCAGAGCGCGAGCTGATCCTCAAGCTTACAGGCCAGGCCTATGAGCGCTGGCCAGTCTGAGGCAGATCAGCCAGCGATCACTCACAGAGATGCGGCTGGCTCAGGCCGCCTGGACCCGAGCCTGCTTTTGTTCGGCAGTGTGCAGGTAGGCTTGGAGGGTTTGTTGTTCGGCCTCTGATGTGAACAGGCCCAGCTTGGTTCGCCGCCACAGGATGTCCTGTGCGCTGAGCGCCCATTCTTCACTGCGCAGGTAGTCCACTTCACGGCCGAACAGCCCGCCACCAATCGCCTGGCCGAGATCATCCGGGCCCTGCACGCCTTCGAGCAGGCGCCACACGCGGCTGCCGTAGGTCGTTGCCCAGCGCTTGGCGATATCCACTGGCAACCAACCATGCTGGGCAAGGATGGCGTCGGTCAGTGCTTGAGCAGTGGTCATGCTCTCGCCGCCTGGCAGCGGCGCACTGGCAGTCCAGCTACCGCGCATCTGGGTGAAAAATGGCTTGAGCTCGGCCATCGCCGACTCGGCCAGCTTGCGGTAGGTGGTGAGCTTGCCGCCGAACACCGACAGCAGTGGCGCCTGGCCTTCGCTGGCAGACAGCGCCAAGGTGTAGTCGCGGGTGACTGCCGAGGGGTTGTCCGACTCGTCATTGCACAGCGGGCGCACGCCGGAGTAGGTGTGCAGGATGTCGGCACGGCTGAGCTGATGGTTGAAGTGCTGGTTAACCACCTTGAGCAAGTAGTCGGTTTCGCCTTCGGTGATTTTCACTTGCGCCGGGTCGCCGCTGTATTCACGGTCGGTGGTGCCGATCAGGGTGAAACGCCCGAGGTAGGGGATAGCGAAAACAATGCGCTGATCTTCATTCTGCAGGATGTAGGCGTGCTCGCCTTCGTATAGGCGCGGCACGATGATGTGGCTGCCTTGAATCAAGCGGATACCGTATGGCGCATCGAGCTTGAGGTCATCTTTGATGAAGCTGGCGACCCAGGGGCCTGCGGCGTTGACCAGGGCGCGGGCGCGGATAGTCTGCAGGCTGCCATCGGCGTGCTGCAATTCGACTTGCCACAGGCCATCGATGCGCTCGGCACGCAGGCAACGGGTGCGGGTATGAATATCAGCGCCCTTTTCACGCGCGGCCATGGCGTTGAGTACCACCAGGCGTGCATCGTCAACGGCGCAGTCGGCATATTCGAAACCGCGGGTGATGGCCGGCTTGAGCGGGTTGCCAGGGCCAAAGCGCAGGCTGCGCGAAGCACCCAGGCGTTTACGCTTGCCCAGGTGATCGTAGAGGAACAGGCCAGCGCGAATCATCCAGGCCGGGCGCAGGTGCGGGCGATGAGGCAGGACGAAACGCATTGGCTTGACGATGTGTGGCGCCTTGGCCAGCAATACTTCACGTTCGGCCAAGGCCTCACGCACCAGGCGAAACTCGTAGTGCTCCAGGTAACGCAAGCCGCCATGGATCAGCTTGCTGCTGGCGGAGGAGGTGTGCTGGGCCAGATCGTCCTTTTCGCAAAGGAACACTTTCAGGCCACGTCCGGCAGCGTCGGCGGCAATGCCCACGCCATTGATACCGCCACCGATCACGGCAAGATCGTAGCAGTCGGCGAGGGTAGGCTGGGACGAAACGGGCTGGGACACGGGCAAGGCCTCCTAAAGGCTGTTCACATCGAATATGAACATCAATGTTCGTTTCCGAAAATACTAGCGCAACAGAACGGCTATCGCCAGTCAGTCTTCATAGAAAAAACTGATCAGATGACGATAAAGTGAACATTTATGAACATTTGCGACGAGCGTGCATGAGCTCAGGATTGTGGGGCCGCAAAGCGGCCCCAACGCAGCTCACACCACTTCGAGGCGAATCTTGTGCTGGGTCAGCAACTGGTTCAGGGCGGGGGAGGGGGGCTGGTCGGTCACCAGGCAGTCGACCAGATTGATCGAGCCCAGGCGGACCATGGCATTACGCCCGTACTTGCTGGAGTCGGCGGCGAGGATGACCTGGCGTGCATTGGCGATGATCGCCTGGGATACGCGCACTTCCTGGTAATCGAAATCGAGCAGGCTGCCATCTTCATCGATACCGCTGATGCCCACTAGGGCGAAGTCGACCTTGAACTGGTTGATGAAGTCGACGCTGGCCTGGCCGACCACTCCCCCATCGCGGCGCACCGTGCCGCCGGCTACCAAGACTTCGAAATCGTCCTTGGCGCTGAGGATCGAGGCCACGTGCAGGTTATTGGTGATGACCTTGAGGTGATTGTGATTGAGCAGCGCGCGGGCGATCGATTCGGTAGTGGTGCCGATATTGATGAACACCGAAGCGTGATCGGGAATCTGCAGGGCCACGGCTTCAGCAATGCGCTGCTTCTCGTCGCGCATCTGGTCGGCGCGCATGGCGTAGGCAGTGTTCTCGATGCTTGAGTCGTACGCCGCACCGCCGTGGTAACGGCGCAGCAGGTTGATCTCGGCCAGTTGGTTGATGTCGCGTCGGATGGTTTGCGGGGTAACGACGAACAACTGCGCCATTTCTTCGATACTGACGTAGCCGCGTTCGCGCACCAGTTCGAGGATTTGTTGTTGGCGGGGGGGCAGATTCATGGGCGGTCCTTTGGGGCTGCCGGACAAATGCTGCAATGATGCCGTAGGAAAGGGATGACGGCCAGCAAAGGAAGCTTGCGCAGCTCATCGCGGGCCAGACCCCTCCCACGTGTTCAGCATAAGTGCACGTGGGAGCGGGCTGGCCCGGCGATTAGTCGATGAAGGCTGAATCAGGCCTCGTGATCTTCCCAATCACGGGTGCGCTCGATGGCTTTCTTCCAGCCAGCGTAGAGCTTCTCTTTCTGCGTCTCATCCAGCTGTGGGCTGAATTCGCGCTCGATGATCGCCTTGTCGCGCAACTCGTCCAGGCCGCTCCAGAAGCCGCACGCCAGGCCCGCCAGGTAAGCGGCGCCCAGGGCGGTGGTCTCGCGCATCTGCGGCCGCTCGACACAGGTGCCGAGGATGTCGGCCTGGAACTGCATGAGGAAGTTGTTGGCCACCGCACCGCCGTCTACGCGCAGCTCGCTCAGGCGCTGGCCGCAGTCTTGCTGCATGGCGTCGAGCACGTCGCGGGTCTGGTAGGCGATCGACTCGAGTGCTGCGCGGATGATGTGATCGACCTTGACTCCACGGGTCAGGCCGAACAACGCGCCACGGGCATACGGATCCCAGTACGGCGCGCCCAGGCCGGTGAAGGCCGGTACCAGGTAGACGCCGTTGCTGTCCTTGACCTTGCTGGCAAAGTACTCGGTGTCCAGCGCATCGTTGACGATCTTGAGTTCGTCACGCAGCCACTGCACGGTCGAGCCGCCATTGAAGACCGCGCCCTCCAGGGCATAGGCCACTTCACCGCGCGGGCCGCAGGCGATGGTAGTGAGCAGGCCATGCGACGAGGTCACGGCTTTGTCGCCCGTGTTCATCAGCAGGAAACAGCCGGTGCCGTAGGTGTTCTTGGCCTGACCGGCCTCCACGCACATCTGGCCGAACAACGCCGACTGCTGGTCACCAGCGATACCGGCGATGTCGATGCCGCTCTTGGTCTGGCCGTAGACCTCGGAGGAGGAGCGCACCTGCGGCAGCATCTGGCGCGGTACGCCGAGCAGTTGCAGGAGTTTCTCGTCCCATTGCAGGGTATGTATGTTGAACATCAAGGTGCGCGAGGCGTTGGTGTAGTCGGTGACATGCACCTTGCCGCCGGAAAATTTCCAGATCAGCCAGGTATCGACGGTGCCGAACAGCAACTCGCCACGCTCGGCGCGCTCGCGTACACCTTCGACGTTATCCAGGATCCACTTGAGCTTGGTGCCGGAGAAGTACGGGTCGGTGACCAGGCCGGTGGTCTCGCGGATATAGCTTTCATGGCCGTCGCGCTTGAGCTGGGCGCAGATCTCGGTGCTGCGCCGGCACTGCCATACGATAGCGTTGTAGACCGGGCGGCCGGTTTCCTTGTCCCAGACCACGGTGGTTTCGCGCTGGTTGGTGATGCCGATCGCAGCGACCTGGGCGTGACTGATCCCCGCCTGGGCCAGGGCCTCGACCATGGTCGCGCTCTGGGTGGCGAAGATTTCCATTGGGTCGTGCTCGACCCAGCCGGCCTGTGGGTAGTGCTGGGCGAACTCGCGCTGGGAGGTGCCGACCACATTGGCGTCACGGTCGAAAATGATGGCCCGCGAACTGGTGGTGCCCTGGTCCAGGGCGATGATGTAGTTCTTGTCCTGGGTGTCTGTCATGTCGGTGGCCTTGCACAAAAAGGGGTAGGTCAGGCTGACCGGGCAATCGGCCCGGCATGCTTTGAGGTGTCCGAATCAGGAAACCTGCGCATCGCTCTGAGGATTATCGTCTGTTTGCAGGTTCGCGGTTTGCGCCATGGGCAAATTGCGCGCGATCAGGCCGCGGTAAACCGCCGCGCCCAGGCATGCGCCCACGATCGGTGCGAACACCGGAACCAGGAAATAGGGAATGTCGCGTCCGCCGGTAAAGGCGATTTCGCCCCAGCCAGCGAGGAAAGTCATCAGTTTTGGGCCCAAATCTCGGGCGGGGTTCATGGCAAAGCCGGTGAGCGGGCCCATGGCACTGCCAATCACCGCAATCAGCAGGCCGATCAGCAGTGGCGCCATCGCCCCGCGGGGCAGGCCGTTGTTGTCATCGGTGAGGGCCATGATCACCGCCATGAGAATCGCCGTGATGATCATCTCGACCAAAAATGCCTGGCCGATCGACAGGGCAGGATGGGCATAGGTGGAGAACACCGAGGCCAGTTCCAGGCTTGCCTCGCTGCCACGCAACATGGCGTGGGCCTGTTCGAAATCGAAGAACAGATTGCTGTACAGGGTGTAGACCAGGGCGGCGCCGCAGAAGGCACCACAGACCTGGGCAAGGATATAGAAGGGGAGTTTGCGCTTGTCGAAACCGGCGAACAGGCTCAAGGCAATGCTCACCGCAGGGTTCAAGTGGGCGCCGGAAACCCCGGCAGTGAGGTAGATCGCCATGCTCACGCCTACCCCCCAGATGATGCTGATTTCCCACAGGCCGAAGCTGGCGCCAGCGACCTTGAGCGCGGCGACGCAACCTGTGCCGAAAAAGATAAGTAGGGCCGTGCCCAGAAATTCGGCCATGCATTGGCCAGAAAGCGTTGGTTCGCGTAGAGCAGTCGTCATGTATGACCTCGGTTCTTGTTGTTGTGAGGCGCAAGGCGCTCGACAGCAAGGCCCAGAGTCGATCCCCATTGACCCCGGGCGGATAAGCGAAAGCGCACCTTAAAAGTGCACCATTTATTCAGAAACGAAAAAATATAGGCAAGAAACGCTCATGTCAAAGGTCGAAAGTGAACGGTCAGCCATAATCTGACTAACTGCAACAAGACTGACTATTCCGATAACTCGTCGCGATCAGGCGACAGACTGGCTGGCTCAAGCCTTTTCACCTAAAGTAGCCGCCGACCTGTACTTGCTCGGAGCCCTGCATGACCCCCGCTCTCGATCTGCTGAAAAAGGCCCGCGCCGAACACCGCGTGCACAGCTATGAACATGATCCCAAATCTGCTTCGTATGGCCTGGAAGCGGCGGAAAAGCTCGGGCTAGACCCGGTGCAGGTGTTCAAGACACTGCTGGCCAGCAGCGAGAAAGGCGAATTGCTGGTGGCGGTGGTGCCGGTGGGCGGCACCCTGGACCTCAAGGCGTTGGCGCAGGCGGCCGGGGTCAAGAAGTGCGAAATGGCTGATCCGGCGGCGGCGCAGCGGGCCACGGGATACTTGGTCGGCGGGATCAGCCCGTTGGGGCAGAAAAAGCGTTTGCGCACGTTTATCGATCAGTCAGCGCAACAGTTCGAAACGATTCACGTCAGTGCTGGGCGGCGTGGGTTGGAGGTGGAGCTGGCTGCGGCAGTGCTGGCTGAGCATACCCAAGGCACCTTTGCCGAGATTGGCCGGGGCTAGATGGATAAGGGCCTGCTGCGCAGGCCATTGCAGGTAAGCCAGCTCCTATAGGCTCAGTGCTGTAGGCACTGGCTTGTCAGGTTGCCGAGCTGTAGCGGCGAACGCCATTCTCCTGGCGTGGCAACTGCGCCGCGACACTGCCAGGCACAGCGAACAACACAAGGTGATCGGCCTTCACTGCAATCCCCACATCCTGGCCGACCTGATGATCGACATGGCTGGGGAAAATCGCCTCGAGCTGGCTACCGGTAGCCAGTTGCAGGCGGTACAAGGTCGACGCACCGAGGAAGCTCTTGCCGACGATGCTCGCGCGCAGTTCGCTGTCTGGCGCATGGACGATGTCGTCCGGGCGCAGCAGCACGTCTACCGAACTGCCCGGCGCCATGATGTAGGCGCGATCGCCACGCAGTTCGCCCAGCTCGGTATTGACCACTTCGTGGCTGAGCATCTGCCCACGGATGAAGTAGCCCTGGCCGATGAAGCTGGCAACGAAGGGCGTCTGCGGTTCGTGGTAGAGGTTGTAGGGCGTGTCCCACTGCTCCAGGCGACCTTCCTTGAACACTCCGACCTGATCGCTGACGGCGAATGCCTCTTCCTGGTCATGGGTGACCAGAATGGCGCTGGTGCCGCGGCTTTTGAGAATGTCGCGCACTTCATGGCTCAGGCGCCGACGCAGTTCGACGTCGAGGTTGGAGAATGGCTCATCGAGCAGCAGCAATTGCGGCTCAGGGGCCAAAGCGCGGGCCAGGGCCACGCGCTGTTGCTGGCCACCGGACAACTCATGCGGATAGCGCCCACCGAGGCCACCGAGCTTGACCAGCTCGAGCATCTCCTCGACCACTTCACCCTGGCGCGGGTGCTTGCCAATGCCGAAGGCAATGTTCTGCGCCACGGTCAGGTGGGGGAACAGCGCGTAGTCCTGGAACACCATGCCGATCCGGCGTTTTTCCGGCGACAGGGTAAAGCCTGCGCGCGAGATCACTTCGCCCGCGAGCTGGATCTCACCCTCGTGCACCGGCTCGAAGCCGGCAATGGCACGCAGGGTGGTGGTCTTGCCGCAACCCGAGGACCCCAGCAGGCAACCGATGTCGCCTGCATTGAGGTGCAAGTTGAGGTTCTGGACGATGCGCTGGTTGCCATAGCCGCAGGCCAGGTTGCGCAGGTTAAGCAGTAGCGGTTGACTCATGCGTGGTGGTAAGCCGGTTCGACAAGGAATTCGAGAAGGGCCTTCTGCGCATGCAGGCGGTTTTCAGCCTGGTCCCAAGCGACCGAACGCGGGTCGTCGAGCAGGTCCTGGCTGATTTCCTCGCCACGGTGGGCGGGCAGGCAGTGCATGAACAGGGCATCGGGTGCTGCCAGGTCGAGCAGTTCGCGGGTGACCTGGTAAGGCGCGAAATGCGCCAGGCGCCGTGCAGTTTCCTCTTCTTGACCCATGGAAGTCCAGACATCGGTGGTCACCAGATGCGCGCCGGCCACGGCTTGCTTGGGATCACGAACGATCTGCACACGCTCGCCAGCCAGGGCCAGGAAGCGTGGATCGGGCTCGTAGCCCTCGGGGCAGGCGATGCGCAGCTGGAAGTCGAACTGCTGGGCGGCTTCGATATAGGAGTTGCACATGTTGTAGCCATCGCCGATCCAGGCCACGGTCTTGCCCTGGATCGAGCCGCGATGCTCCAGATAGGTTTGCATGTCGGCCAGCAGTTGGCAGGGGTGCGACTCATCGGAAAGGCCATTGATCACCGGCACCCGCGAATGCGCGGCGAACTCGGTGAGGATGCTGTGGTGATGGGTACGGATCATCACCGCATCGAGCATGCGCGACATGACGATGGCGCTATCGGAAATCGGCTCGCCACGGCCCAGTTGGGTGTCACGTGGCGACAGGAAGATAGCCTGGCCGCCGAGCTGGATCATGCCGGCTTCGAACGACAGGCGGGTACGGGTCGATGATTTTTCGAAAATCATCCCAAGCACGCGGTTCTTCAGCGGCTCGAACAGCACGCCGCGACTACGCAGGTCCTTCAGCTCGATGCCTCGACGGATCACGCCGAGCAATTCGTCAGCAGTGAAATCCATCAGGGAGAGAAAGTGCCTAGCGCTCATGATTGACTACCTTATCTGCAACGGTTTGCAGGTCGACCGTATGGTTTTATTGACAACGGGAGTGACCTGCGGCGTAAGCCGCACGGGGCGGACGAAATAGGGGAAAGGCGCAATACTATAATTAAATGTCGCCTGAAACCAAGAGGGGAAACCGCGTCTCTGTATCAACGGGTGTCGTAACCCTCTGGTGGGGTACTGTTTTTTATTTACTACAGGGGTTGTACACGGGGCGCGGGGGCGTTGGCAAACCCTGTGTCGTGAATCGTATGCCTGATGGCGCGCGATTCACGCGGCAAAGCCCGCTGGCGAGAGGTTGAGGGTGGGCGCATAGTCGAAGGCTCACAACAACAAGGCAGAGGCGGCCATGACCACGACCCTGCATCACCGAGCCTGTCACCTGTGCGAGGCCATTTGCGGCCTGAACATCGAGATTGCCCATGAAAGCGACGGCCAGGCGCGCATTGCCTCGATCAAGGGCGACCCTCAGGATCCTTTCAGCCGTGGCCACATCTGCCCCAAGGCGGTGGCGCTGCAGGATATCCAGCAAGATCCAGACCGCCTGCGCCAGCCGCACAGGCGTGTGGGCGATCGCTGGGAGCCTATCGGCTGGGACCAGGCGTTTGCCTTGGCCGCCGACAAACTGTGGGACATTCAGCAACGTTATGGGCGCAATGCGGTGGGCGTGTACCAGGGCAACCCCAGCGTGCACAACTACGGCTTGATGACCCACAGCAATTATTTCCTTGGCCTGCTGAAGACGCGCAATCGCTTTTCGGCCACTTCGGTTGACCAGTTGCCTCAGCACCTGACCAGCTTTCTGATGTACGGCCACGGCCTGTTGCTGCCGATCCCGGATATCGATCACACCGATTACATGCTGATACTGGGGGGGAATCCGCTGGCCTCCAACGGCAGCATCATGACCGTGCCGGATGTCGAGAAACGCTTGAAGGCCTTGCGGGCGCGGGGCGGGCGGCTTGTGGTGGTCGACCCTCGACGCAGCGAGACAGCCAACATGGCTGATCGGCATCTGTTCATTCGGCCAGGCGGTGACGCCGCGTTGCTGTGCGGCCTGCTCAATACCCTGTTCAGCGAGGATCTGGCCAAGGGCTCGCATTTGCCGGTCAATGGCCTGGAGCAGGTACGCGAGGCGATTGCGCCGTTCAGCGCTGAGCGCATGAGCCCACTGTGCGGGGTGGCCGCCGAGCAGATTCGCCTGCTGGCGCGTGAGTTCGCTGGCGCCGGGCGGGCAGTCTGTTACGGGCGAATGGGCGTCTCGACCCAGGCCTTTGGTAGCTTGTGCCATTGGCTGGTGCAGGTGATCAACCTGGTCACCGGCAATCTTGACCGCCAAGGCGGGGCGTTGTGCACCGAACCTGCGGTGGATCTGGTCGCCAGTACCGCCGGTGGGCACTTCAATGCCTGGCAAAGTCGCGTGTCTGGCTTGCCGGAGTATGGCGGTGAGTTGCCGGTGGCAGCCTTGGCAGAAGAGCTGCTTGAGCCTGGCGAAGGGCAGGTGCGGGCCTTGATAACGGTAGCCGGCAACCCGGTGTTGTCCACGCCCAATGGCCGACAGCTGGACCAGGCGCTGGCGGGCCTTGAGTTCATGCTCAGCATCGATCTGTATATCAACGAGACCACCCGCCATGCCGACCTGATCCTGCCGTCGACCTCGGCGTTGGAGAACGATCACTACGACACCACCTTCAACTTGCTGGCCGTGCGTAACGTCACGCGCTTCAACCGGGCGATCCTGGCCAAGCCTGAGGGTGCACTGCACGACTGGGAGATTTTCGTCGGCCTGGCCAAGGCCTTCGCCGAGCGTGCTGGCGTGGAACTCAAGCAGACCCTGCCGCCCGCCCAGATGATCGACCTGGCTTTGCGTAAAGGCCGTCATGGTGAGGGCTCGACATGGCAGTTGTCGTTGGAAACCCTCGATCGGTTTCCTCATGGGCTCGACCTCGGGCCTTTACAGCCGAACCTGGCGGCGCGTTTGCGCACCGCCAGCCAGGCCGTCGAAGCGGCGCCGCAGTTGCTACTGGACGATTTGCGCCGGTTGGCTGAGCAGGTGCCACCGGCGGTGGACGAGTTGCTGTTGATAGGACGTCGACATGTGCGCAGCAACAACTCCTGGATGCATAACTTCCACCGCTTGGTTAAAGGCAAGCCCCGTCATCAGTTGCTGATGCACCCGCAGGACCTCGCCCAGCGGCAGCTGACGGACGGTCAATGGGTGCGGATCCGTTCGCGGACTGGGGTCGTCGAGGTTCAGGTGCAATCGAGTGAGGAGATGATGCCGGGTGTGGTCAGCTTGCCACATGGTTATGGGCATGGGCGCCAGGGCGTGCAGCTGCACATCGCCGGGGCGCAGCCTGGAGTGAGTGCCAATGACCTGACCGATGAGCATTTGCGCGATGCAGTGTCGGGCAATGCGGTGTTGAATGGGGTGCCGGTGAAGGTGGAGGCGGCTTGATTCTTCTGCTGATGGGGTTGGCTCTTTCGTTAGCTAACGTGGATGCCCGAGGGAGCAGGATTGCCCCGCGATAGCGTTGTTTGCGATGACGCTATCGCGGGGCAAGCCCGCTCCCACGTTGCTAGGCGTTGTTGAAGACTGAACCGTCCACCATCCTTCGCAAATGCTGCCCTAACTGCTCCAACTCAGGTGCTGTAAGGTCCACGAGCGCTTGCGTGGGAGCGGGCTTGGCCCACGTTGATAGGCGTTGTTGAGGACTGAACCGTCTACCATCCTTCGCAAATGCTGCCCTAACTGCTCCAACTCAGGTGCTGTAACGTCCACGAGCGTTTGCGTGGGAGCGGGCTTGCCCCGCGATAACGGTGGCGGCTACAACGCATTGGTCGATCTGTCTGCACGCTGGTCGACCCACCGCTGAGCTTTCCGATACAATGCGTCACCGTGCCGACCATCGAGTCGGAAAGTTCAGACGAGGTGTTCCATGGATATCATCGAAACAATCAAAGAGCAGATTGCCAACAACACCATTCTGCTTTACATGAAAGGCTCGCCGAACGCCCCGCAGTGCGGCTTCTCGTCCCGTGCCTCGCAGGCCGTCATGCAGTGCGGCGAGAAGTTCGCCTACGTCGACATCCTGCAGAACCCAGAAATTCGCGCCAACCTGCCTAAGTACGCCAACTGGCCAACCTTCCCGCAACTGTGGGTAGCCGGTGAGCTGGTCGGCGGCAGCGACATCGTGCTCGAGATGTTCGAGAACGGTGAGCTGCAAACGCTGATCAAGGAAGCAGCCGCCAAGGCCAAGGCTTCCGAAGCCTGATACACATTGATGCCGGAGCGGTCACGCCGCTCTGGCAGATACGAAAAAGCCCCGCACTGGCGGGGCTTTTTCGTATCTGGGAGAAGATTATTCTTCGCCCATCTGCGATTGCAGGTAGTTCTCGATGCCGATCTTATCGATCAGGCTCAGCTGGGTTTCCAGCCAATCGATGTGTTCTTCCTCGGATTCGAGGATGTCTTCGAGCATTTCACGCGAGCCGAAGTCGCCGACCGTTTCGCAATGGGCGATGGCGGCTTTGAGGTCGGTCAGGCCTTTTTGCTCGATCTTCAGGTCACACTCAAGCATTTCCTTGGTGTGCTCGCCGATCAGCAATTTGCCCAGGTCTTGAACGTTTGGGATGCCTTCGAGGAAGAGAATACGCTTGATCAATTTGTCAGCGTGCTTCATCTCATCGATCGATTCCTTGTACTCGTGCTTGCCGAGCTTGTTCAGGCCCCAATCTTCGTACATGCGTGCGTGCAGGAAATACTGGTTGATCGCGACCAGCTCGTTTCCGAGGATCTTGTTGAGATGCTGGATGACGCTTACGTCGCCTTTCATGTCCGGGTTCCTGCCCTGTGAGGTATGCCAATACAGAGAAGTTTGAGCCCGACAACTACTGCTGTCAAACCTAAGTTATTGAATAATAAATGAAATTTAATCGGAATAAGAATGTTTGTGAACCGCGTTAGAACGCTAACTTATTGAATTACAGGCATAAAAAAACCGGACACGAGGTCCGGTTCTTCAAATTCGCTGGTATTTCACGCCGCATTAAATTCAACGGGGTAGGGCAGGGCGGCTTGCTGGCTGACCTGAAGGTCGGTCAGGGTCTCGCGGACCACCTGCTTGGCGAGGCAGGCACACTTGCCACATTGGCTGGCCACATTGGTGGCGGCTCGAACTTCCTTGTAGCTGCAGCATCCTTCGTAGATCGCATCGCGGATCTGTCCGTCGGTCACGCCGACACAAAGACACACATACATAGGGCTGACCATCGCGGGTTGAGTCGATGGATTGGAGCTTAATGGTAATGAGAATGCTTGTCAAAGTGCTTTCTGAAAGCACCCAGCTTGAGCGACCGGCGGTTGGATTCGGACTGTCACTCGAACCTGTGTATGATGGGCGGCCTTTGTTGGATGCCTGGCGCTGTCAGCGTGCGGGCAACGATTTTTCACCATCATCAGGAGTTAACGAATGAGCGTACTCGTTGGTAAACAAGCCCCCGACTTCACCGTTCCAGCTGTACTGGGCAACGGCGAAATCGTCGACAGCTTCAACCTGGCCTCGGCCATCAAGGGCAAGTACGGCCTGGTGTTCTTCTACCCGCTGGACTTCACCTTCGTCTGCCCGTCCGAGCTGATCGCTCTGGACAACCGCATCCCAGACTTCGCTGCCCGCGGCGTGGAAGTGATCGGCGTGTCGATCGACTCGCACTTCACTCACAACGCCTGGCGTAACACCCCGGTCAACAACGGCGGCATCGGCCAGGTCAAGTACACCCTGGCAGCTGACATCACCCACGAAATCTGCAAAGCCTACGACGTCGAGTCCGAAGGCGGCGTAGCTTTCCGTGGCGCCTTCCTGATCGACAAGAACGGCGTTGTTCGTTCGCAGATCGTCAACGACCTGCCGCTGGGCCGTAACATGGACGAGCTGCTGCGTCTGGTTGACGCCCTGCAATTCCACGAAGAGCACGGTGAAGTCTGCCCTGCCAACTGGAAAAAAGGCGACAAAGGCATGAACGCTTCGCCAGAAGGCGTTGCTGCCTACCTGAGCGAGAATGCTGGCAAGCTGTAAGCGCCACGCATAAAAAAAACCGGCCCAAGTGGCCGGTTTTTTTATGCGTGCTCAAAGCCCCATCGCGCAGCACGGCTACTGCCACTCTCGTAGTGAATACGTGGCAGCGGCCTGGCCCCGCGGTGCGGCCTTGGGATCAATCGTTGAAGTCGCGCCAGCCGCCCATCTCTTTCCAGCGGTTGACGATGCCGCAGAACAGCTCGGCGGTCTTCTCGGTGTCGTAACGGGCCGAATGCGCCTCACGACCATCGAAGTCGATGTCCGCGCTCTGGCAGGCCCGCGCCAGTACGGTCTGGCCATAGGCAAGGCCGGCCAGGGTGGCGGTGTCGAAGCTGGAGAACGGATGGAACGGGTTGCGCTTGAGGTCGTTGCGCGCCACTGCGGCGTTGAGAAAACCCAGGTCGAAGCTGCTGTTGTGACCAACCAGGATCGCCCGCTTGCAGCCGTTGGCCTTGAGCGCCTTGCGCACGCCACGGAAGATATCGGTCAACGCGCTTTCCTCACTCACGGCCATGCGCAGTGGGTGATCGAGCTTGATTCCGGTGAACTCCAAGGCGGCCGCTTCGATGTTGGCGCCTTCGAACGGCTCGACGCGGAAGAAATAGGTATGCTCCGGGAACAGGAAGCCCTTCTCATCCATGCCGATGGTAACTGCGGCGATCTCCAGCAGCGCGTCGGTGGCGCTGTTGAAGCCGCCAGTCTCGACATCCACCACTACTGGCAGGTAACCCCGGAAGCGCTCGGCCATCGGGTGGCGAGGACCGCCGGTTTGACCTTCCTGGTCGTCTTCGTACAGATCTTCGCTCACGCGTTTTCCTCCAGCAGGCGCCAGCGCAGTTTTTCACCGGCGCGCAGCGGAATCACAGTGTTGTCGCCAAACGGCAGGCTGCTTGGCGCAGTCCACTCTTCGCGGACCAGGGTAATGGTGTCGGTGTTCGCCGGCAGGCCGTAGAAGGCGGGGCCGTGCAGGCTGGCAAAGCCTTCGAGCTTGTCCAGCGCGTTGCGCTGCTCGAACGCCTCGGCGTACATCTCGATTGCTGCATAGGCGGTGTAGCAACCGGCGCAGCCACAGGCGGCTTCCTTGGCATGCTGGGCGTGCGGCGCCGAGTCGGTGCCGAGGAAGAACTTGGGATTGCCACTGGTAGCGGCGTCCAGCAGCGCCACCTGATGGGTGTTGCGCTTGAGGATCGGCAGGCAGTAGAAATGCGGGCGAATGCCGCCGACCAGCATGTGGTTGCGGTTGTACAACAGGTGCTGGGCAGTAATGGTCGCGCCGACGTTGGCAGGGGCCTCAGTGACGAACTGCGCAGCATCGGCCGTGGTGATGTGCTCGAACACCACCTTGAGCGTCGGGAAACGCTCGACCAGACGACGCATGTGCTCGTCGATGAAGCGTTTCTCGCGGTCGAACACGTCGATCTCGGCACGGGTCACTTCGCCGTGTACCAGCAATGGCATGCCGGTTTCGGCCAAGGCTTCGATAGCCGGGAAGATGTTATCGATGCTGGTCACGCCGGAATCGGAGTTGGTCGTGGCGCCAGCCGGGTAGAGCTTGGCGGCGTACACGAAGCCACTGGCCTTGGCCGCGCGGATGTCGTCAGGGCTGGTGCGGTCGGTGAGGTACAGCACCATCAGCGGCTCGAAGCGGCTGCCTGCCGGACGAGCAGCAAGGATGCGCTCGCGGTAGGCGCCAGCCTCGGCGGCGTCGCGCACCGGCGGGACCAGGTTGGGCATGATGATGGCACGGGCGAAGGTGCGCGCCACGTCACCAACGGTGTGGGGCAAGACGGCACCA
Source organism: Pseudomonas sp. xss_2 (assembly GCF_043104195.1). Taxonomy (NCBI): domain Bacteria; kingdom Pseudomonadati; phylum Pseudomonadota; class Gammaproteobacteria; order Pseudomonadales; family Pseudomonadaceae; genus Pseudomonas; species Pseudomonas sp. xss_2. Next base: position 43,721 of record NZ_JBICKL010000046.1, on the reverse strand, counting down.
TCGCGCAGATGGATGTGCCAGTCGTCGGGACGCAGGAGGGTCAGGCGGTCGGACATTGGGAATTCCAGGCGGGTCGAACTCAAGGGTGAATGCTACCGGAAAACCCTTGCACGAGCACGGCTATCAAGTTTTCCGCCAGCCGACCGATAGCCTGCAGGTAAGCCGTCAGAATTTGTGGAGCCGCCCGTGCGCCAGCGTTACCTAGCCCTGTTCACTCTGTTTGCCAGCCTGCCGGCCGGTGCACTGACCTTCCAGACTCGGATGGAGAACATCGCCTGGACGGTCGAGGGTGACCAGTTCGAGTGCCGATTGGTCCAGCCGATCGAAGGCTTTGGCAGCGGCGAGTTCGTGCGGCGCGCCGGCGAGCAGCCGACCTTCCAGCTGCGTTCCAACAGCAACGTGTTGGGAGCGGGTTCGGCCACTTTGCTCGCTGCTGCAGCGCCCTGGCAGCCTGGGCGTGGCGATATCAACCTGGGCGCCGTGCGCATGGCGCGTACCGGCGTGCTGTTTACCTCGTCCCAGGGCCAGGCCAGCCGTCTGATCAATGGCCTGCTCGATGGACGCAGCACAGTGGTGCGCAACTACACCGGCGAAGGCGGCCGGGCCATGGAAGTGCGAGTACTGCCGGTAAGCTTCGCCAAGGCCTACAGCGATTATCAGGCGTGTGCCGGTAAGTTGCTGCCAATGAACTACGACCAGATTCGCCAGACCCAGGTCGGCTTCCCCACCGGGGTCGATCTGGACAGCAATGCCCGGGCGCGACTGGATGTGATCCTCGATTACCTCAAGGCAGACCCGTCGGTAAATCACATCGAGCTCAACGGCCACTCCGACAACAGCGGCAATCGCCTGACCAATCGGGAAAATTCGCGGCGCCGCGCCCTGGCGGTAGCTGACTACCTGAAGGCGCATGGCGTGCCCGAAGAGCAGATCACCGTGCGATTCCATGGCGAGCGGTATCCGCTGGCCAAGAACAACAGCGCCGCCAATCGTGCGCGTAACCGTCGGGTGAACATTGAGCTGGATCGGGTTGCACCGATTGAGAAACCGCTCGAGAAGCCTGTTGAGCAGGCACCTGCTGCGTCGGCTCCGACTTCAGCGCCCGCTGCTGCGCCTGCCGCCAAACAACTCTGATCGACATCCCAAGGGTCGCGACCAGACCATTGCTCAGGTTCAGCGCTGAACCTGAGCGCGCCGCAACTCCTGTAGGAGCGGGCTTGCCCGCGAAAGGGTCGCAAAGCGGCCCCCGCGCCTGTCACCGCTAAACTCGAATAACCACCACCTATTCACTAGTCGCGCCGTCGACAGTTCCTGTCGCTTTGTCGTCAGAAGCTGTCGCCCCACTGTAAATTTCTCACTGACGCCGGTAGAATCAATCGCTTTCCGTACAACCCCGTGGAGTGATGGCATGGCGGACGTAAATAAGGTCGTACTGGCGTATTCCGGCGGCCTTGATACTTCGGTGATTCTCAAGTGGCTGCAGGATACCTACAACTGCGAAGTGGTGACCTTCACCGCTGACCTGGGGCAGGGCGAGGAGGTCGAACCGGCCCGCGCCAAGGCTCAGGCGATGGGCGTGAAAGAAATCTACATCGACGACCTGCGCGAAGAATTCGTGCGTGACTTCGTATTCCCGATGTTCCGCGCCAACACCGTCTACGAAGGCGAGTACCTGCTGGGTACTTCCATCGCTCGTCCGCTGATTGCCAAGCGCTTGATCGAAATCGCCAACGAAACCGGCGCCGACGCTATCTCCCACGGCGCTACTGGTAAAGGCAACGACCAGGTGCGCTTCGAGCTGGGTGCCTATGCGCTCAAGCCTGGTGTCAAGGTCATCGCCCCATGGCGTGAGTGGGACTTGCTGTCCCGCGAAAAACTGATGGACTATGCCGAGAAGCACGGTATCCCGATCGAGCGCCACGGCAAGAAAAAATCGCCGTACTCGATGGACGCCAACCTGCTGCACATCTCCTACGAAGGCGGTGTCCTGGAAGATACCTGGACCGAGCACGAAGAAGACATGTGGCGTTGGAGCGTCTCGCCAGAGAACGCACCAGACCAGGCAACCTACATCGAGCTGACCTACCGCAATGGCGACATCGTTGCCATCGACGGCGTCGAGAAGTCCCCGGCTACCGTGCTGGCTGACCTGAACCGCATCGGCGGCGCCAACGGCATCGGTCGTCTGGACATAGTCGAAAACCGTTATGTCGGCATGAAGTCGCGTGGCTGCTACGAGACCCCAGGCGGCACCATTATGCTGCGCGCTCACCGCGCCATCGAGTCGATCACCCTCGACCGTGAAGTCGCTCACCTCAAAGATGAGCTGATGCCAAAATACGCCAGCCTGATCTACACCGGTTACTGGTGGAGCCCAGAGCGGGTCATGCTGCAGCAGATGATCGATGCGTCCCAGGTCAACGTCAATGGCGTGGTTCGCCTGAAGCTGTACAAGGGCAACGTCACTGTTGTTGGTCGCAAGTCGGACGATTCGCTGTTCGATGCCAACATCGCGACGTTCGAAGAAGACGGCGGCGCCTACAACCAGGCCGATGCTGCTGGCTTCATCAAGCTCAACGCCCTGCGTATGCGCATTGCCGCCAACAAGGGCCGCTCGCTGCTGTAATAGAGCGCGCGCTTTAAAAACCCGGCCTGGTGCCGGGTTTTTTGTGTCTATCAAAAGTCTGACAGTTCCTCGTCATCGGCGACCGGGCTGACGCTCAACCTGATGCGCATGCGCGTGTCCAGATTACACAGTGTCCAGGAGCGTGCCTGCGGGTAGCGATGTGTCAGGGTGCGCAGGATATGCGCTTCAATGAATTTCTGCGCTTCAGGACCAGACAACGCGATGGTTTTATTAATTGGGCTAGGCTGGTGAGGCTGCGGGGGTGGAGTATTCATCGTATAGGAATCAAAGTGCTTGTCTGCGGCCTCTTGTGGCGGGGGCTGATAGAGTGAGCGGTGATTGAAGTTCAACGTCAAAAAGAACAGCACCGTCAAAAAGAAAGGGAAACCGACCAGAAACCAGGTGTAGATCGTCTGGCTACTCTCACTGAGGAACGGCAGCGAAGCCAAGGCCGAGGCTTCAACGATGCCGGCAAAGATAGCAATGAGCGTCAATGGACCCAGGCCCTTTTCAATGTTCATGACTGCAGCCTTGCATTGGATGGTTCCATATGTACCTGTAATGACGTTTGAAAACAAAAGGAGCCTATTTCCAGGTGTAAGCGCTGTAACTGAGGTAGCGGTTATTCGACACCCATACCGCGTTGGAACGGGGCTTGGAATACTCAGGAACTCCAGTACAGTCGTGTTCGCCCGGGGCGTTACTTGTCCGCTTTCGTCTTATCAGCCTTAACGCAAATACAGCTGCTACGGACCCTAGTTGTTTTTGAGTGTGCGCATATTGTCGAACGCTCAGGGGGATTGTGCTCGCCTGGCGGAATTGCGGGAATTAATCATATCTACCGAAGCTGGCTAAACCCCTCAGGTAGGCATTGTAGGACTATTCCTTATTTCATGTAGTCCTCATCTTTGTGTGAGTTTATGGGGCACTTCATAGGCCCATTGAAGGTTCTCCTCGGTTATTGTTACGCCTGCAAAAAATAACGAATCAATGGATATCGCATGAATAAAGTGCTTATCGTGGATGATCATCCTGTTATCCGCCTGGCCGTGCGCATGCTGATGGAACGGCATGGCTATGAGGTGGTGGCGGAAACTGACAATGGTGTGGATGCCTTGCAACTGACGCGGGAGCATCTGCCCGACATCGTCGTGCTGGATATCGGCATCCCCAAACTGGATGGGCTCGAGGTCATTGCGCGGATGACCTTGGCCAGTCCTGGCAGTAAAGTGCTGGTACTCACCTCGCAGGCACCTGGGCATTTTTCCATGCGTTGCATGCAGGCTGGCGCCGCCGGATATGTGTGCAAACAACAAGAACTGACTGAACTGCTCAGTGCCATAAAGGCGGTGTTATCCGGTTACAGCTACTTTCCCAATCAGGCGTTGCACAAGACCCGTGGAAGTCTGAATAACGGTAGTGAGGTGGAAATGGTCGAGCGTCTATCGGCCAGGGAAATGATGGTGCTGCAGCAATTGGCGCGGGGTAAAAGCAACAAGGACATTGCCGATAGCATGTTCCTTAGTAACAAGACCGTCAGCACCTACAAAACACGTTTGCTACTCAAGCTCAACGCCCGCTCGTTGGTCGATCTGATCGAACTGGCACAGCGTCATGGCCTAGCCTGACCGAACAAACAAAGCCTAAGGCCAAGGATCCGCTGCGAGGCCCAATCGCAGGCTGCGCCAGCCCACACAGGGTTGGCTGTATGCCCCGGTTCTTCTGCTCGACCACAGCCTTGTGGGAGCTGGCGCAGCCTGCGATTGGGCTGCAAGCGCAGCCCCACCTACAGGCTTGCGTAGAGTAAAAAATCGATGCGCTACAAGTCGTAGTCGTAGTCGGACAGCTGGCGTTGCAGGCGGCGCTCCTCGAGCATGTTATCAATGGTGCGGCGTTTACTCAGGTTGGTCTTTGCGGTTTCCACTTGAGGCTCTGCTTCGTCTTCAGCGGAAGCGGTGAAATCATCGTCGATCGACAGCTCGTCTTTATCGGTGCTCATGAGTTACTCCAAGCCAAAGGGCCATTGGGCGTCCTTATAACGAGAAACTCGATCGCGGTAAAAAAGATTTTTTCAATCGTACGACGGTGTTTTCACCTATCGGCTCAATCATCGGAGGTCTTGTGCTTGTACTCGCACAGGTCCTCGATCCGACAGCTACCACAGCGCGGCTTGCGCGCCTGGCAGACATAGCGGCCGTGCAGGATCAGCCAGTGATGAGCATCGAGCAGGTAATCTTTGGGAACGAATTTCATCAGTTTCTTTTCCACTTCCAGCACGGTCTTGCCCGGTGCGATGCCCGTTCGATTGCTGACCCGAAAGATATGCGTGTCGACAGCCATCGCCGGTTGGCGGAAAGCGGTATTAAGCACCACATTAGCGGTCTTGCGGCCAACTCCGGGGAGTGCTTCGAGCGCCTCACGGGTTTGCGGCACCTCGCTGCCATGCACCTCAATCAACAAGCGACAGGTCTCGATAACGTTCTTGGCTTTGCTGTTGAACAGGCCGATGGTGCGGATGTACTCGCTCAAGCCTTCGACCCCCAGCGCATAGATCGCCTCAGGTGTATTGGCAACCGGATACAGGCGAGCAGTGGCCTTGTTGACCCCGACATCAGTGGCTTGGGCAGACAGAATCACCGCGATGAGCAGCTCGAAGGGCGTGGTGTAGGCCAGTTCAGTCTTCGGATCAGGATTGTCTTCGTGCAGCCTGCGAAAAATCTCCAGGCGTTTGGCAGCATTCATGGGGTCAACGAATTCCTTGACGACGTGAAGGGGCAGGCCCCGGACGCAGGCGATTGTACAAGGCAAGCAGCAGGCCGAGCAGTATCAATGCACCTGGAGCCAGATTGGCCAGGTACAGATCAGTGCTGCTCGTCAGCCACTGGCGCAGCGCACCGAGCAATAGGCCGGCTGTGACGAAACCACCTAGATGCAGGGCCAATGAGCGCCATCGTGCTTGCTGGGGTAATAGATGATCGGCTGCCAGGCATTGCACGCTGAGCAATAGCGGGTAGTGACCGAGCGCCAAGGCCAGCGGTAGTGCCCAGGCATGCAGGCTCATATGTAGGCAGCTGGTCAGTGCTGCGATCAGCAGGACGCTCGCCAGCAGGTAGAGATAGCCGCTGAGCTGCCGGCGCAAGGGCGTCAACAAGGCTTGATGCGAGACCATCAGCAGAACCGCACAGCCGCAGATTGCCGCCGCCTGGAGCAGTGAGCGGGTCGCGCCCAGCAAGGGCAGCAAACTGACGCTGAAAAACCACAATCTATTCATCAGGATTGCCTTCGATCAGGGCGGCGCGGTGTTCGTCGAAGTAGCGCAAGGCATCTTGCAAGGCATCAATCACCGCGCGAGAGGTAACCGTAGCCCCTGCCAGCTGATCGAAATCCCCCTGATCACGTTTGATCGCCCAGGCATCCGAGTGCGTGCGGCCGATAAATTGATCCAGCCAGCGCAGTGCTGGGTCGACCAGGCGATCACCCAGGCCAGGGCTTTCCTGCTGTTGCAAAACCTCAATGCCGAGCAGCCGCCCATTTGCAGCAATGGCAATAGCCAGCTCTATCGGTCCGGCATAGCCTTGAGTGCGGCTGCGTAACACCACTGCTACCGGTTTTGCCGACAGGGTGGCGCGAAAGCCTGCAAGTAGCTGGCTGTGGGCAAGTTGCGTATTTTCCAGGTGCAGTGGGGCCTGCAAAGGATCGTTGTCGTAGCTATCAGCCGGCAATACCGCCAGCCACTGACGGCTCTGCAACTCGCGCTGTGCGTGCTCGATGGGCTTCTCTGTGAGCTGCCACCAGGCCACCGTCACCGCCAGCGACAAACTGCCGACCAGTGTCAGCACCAAGGCCTGACGTGCCACGCTGTTCATGAAGTCGCCTGCTGCCGGCGCATCGCCAGACGCTCAAGGGACGGCACTGCAAGGTTCATCAGTAAAATGGCGAAGGCGCTGCCGTCAGGGTAGTTGCCCCAAGTCCTGATCAGATAGATCAACAACCCTGCACCAATGCCGAACAATAGCCGCGCCAGCGCAGGCTTGGGGCCGGACACGGGCTCGGTAGCGATAAAGAAGGCGGCCAGCATGGTCGAGCCGCTGAACAGGTGCAGCAGCGGTGAGCCATTGGAGTCGGAGCCCGAACCGTTCCAGCCTAGCAGGCTGAACACCAACAGCCCACCCAGTAGGCCCACTGGCGCGTGCCAGCTGAAGACCTTGCGCTGCAGCAAAAACAACCCACCGAGCAGAAACGCCAGGTTGACCCATTCGCCAGGGCTGCCGCCAATGCTGCCAAACCCAGGCTGCCTGGCAAACAGCTCTTCGACGGTCAAGCTGCGGTTGTGGCGCAGGCCATCGAGTGCGGTGGGCTGGGCCCAGGCATCGATGCTGGCGTTGCCAAACACCAGTTGCAGGCTTTCTGGTAATCCCGGTATTGGACCTGGCCAGTGGTTCATCTGCAGCGGGAAGCTCAAGAGCACGAAGGCGTAACCGACCATTGCCGGGTTGAACAGGTTGCGTCCAACTCCGCCAAAGGCTTGCTTGCCAATGCCAATGGCGACACTTGTGCCAAGTACTGGAAGCCACCACGGCGCATAGGGCGGTAAGGCTGCTGCCAGTAGCACTGCGGTGACCAAGGCGCTGCCATCGACTAGCGAAGGCAACAGCTGTTGCCCGCGCAGCTTTAGTAGCAAGGCTTCGCTGGCGCTGGCAGCGCAGGCGCACAAGATCAGATTGAACAGTACGCCCCAACCCTGTAGCCAGAGCAGTGCCAGCAGGCCCGGTACGCAGGCCAGCAGCACCAGCCCCATGGCCGTGCGCAGTCGTGGGTCAGGCGCCTGGGTCATGTTGTGAACAATCCATTGAGGCCGGAAAACGCCATGGTCATGACCCCGGCGGCCAACAACTCGATGGGCAGGCCGCGCAAGGTGACGGGCACGTCTTCATGCTGGCAGCGCTGGTGCAGGTCGTCGAACAAAGCCAGCGCCAGCCAAAATCCTAGCCCACCGGTCAGCCCCCAGCCTAGGGTCGTCACCCAGTCACTGCGCTCGGCGCTAAGCTGCAAGGCCAAGCCAAGGGCCGTTACATTCAAAAGCAATGCCGGGCGCATCTCTGCGATGGGCCATGCTGGCCTTAGGCGGGCAAGCAGGGTTGGCCAGCCCCAGGCAATACTTGCCAGCAGCGGCAGCAGCGTCAACAGTTCCAGGTTCTGTATCTGCAATGGTGTGAAGATGAGGCTTTCGAGCAGCTTCGCGCCGAGCAGCCCAAGTAGTATCAGCACTGCGCTGGAGAGGCCGAACGCATGCACTTGCAGGCGCGAGGCAGTGCCCTTGTGCAGGAACAGGTGATTGATCAGCGCAGCGCTGACCAGAACCAGGACGTAGTCGCTCATGAGAATGCCGAAAAACCGTGGGCTGCACTGAGTATATCCGGCACTAGGGCGGGGAATGAAAAAGCCCCGGCGCAAAGGCCGGGGCTGGAGACTTACTTGATGCGTTGACCCGGCTTGGCGCCGCTGTCTGGGCTGAGCAGGTAGATTTCTTCACCGCCAGGGCCGGCAGCCATGACCATCCCTTCGGACATGCCAAAGCGCATTTTACGCGGCTTGAGATTGGCGACCATCATGGTCAGGCGGCCTTCCAGCTTGGACGGGTCAGGGTAGGCCGACTTGATGCCGGAGAACACGTTACGACGCTCGTCACCGATGTCCAGGGTCAGTTGCAGCAGCTTGTCAGCGCCTGGTACAGCCTCGGCCTTGACGATCAACGCTACGCGCAGGTCGACGGCGGCGAAGGTATCGAACTCGATCTCTGCCGACAGTGGCTCCTTGCTCAGCTCGCCGTTACCGGCAGGTGCGCTGGAAGTCTGCGAGGCCAGTAGGTCTTCCTTGCTGGCGGCGACCATGGCTTCGACCTTGGCTGGCTCGATCCGGCTCATCAGCGGTTTGAAGGCGTTCAACTGATGGTTTTCCAGGCGCGACAGGTGATCGTTCCAGGTCAGCGGTGCGACATTCAGGAACGCCTCGGCGTCGGCTGCCAATACCGGCAGTACTGGTTTGAGGAAGATCACCAGCTGACGGAACAGGTTGACGCCCTGGGCGCAGATCGCCTGCACTTCGTCCTGTTTACCTTCCTGCTTGGCCAGCGACCATGGCGCCTTGTCGGCGATCCAGGCGTTGGCACGGTCGGCCAGGCCCATGATCTCGCGCATGGCGCGGGCAAAATCGCGCGCTTCATAGGCTTCGGCGATCGACGGCGCCGCGGCGAGGAACGCCTCGCTCAGCTCCGGCGCGGCGTCGCCCGCTACCAGTACACCTTCGTTGCCCTTGTGGATGAAGCCTGCGCAGCGGCTGGCGATGTTCACCACTTTGCCGACCAGGTCAGAGTTGACCTTCTGCACGAAGTCTTCCAGGTTCAGGTCCAGGTCATCGACGCCACGGCCCAGCTTGGATGCGTAGTAGTAGCGCAGGTATTCCGGGGCCAGGTGATCGAGGTAGGTGCGCGCCTTGATGAAGGTGCCGCGGGACTTGGACATCTTCGCGCCGTTGACGGTCAGGTATCCGTGCACGTTGATCGCGGTAGGCTTGCGGAAGCCTGCGCCTTCAAGCATGGCTGGCCAGAACAGGGCGTGGAAGTTGACGATGTCCTTGCCGATGAAGTGGTACAGCTCGGCGCTGGAGTCTTCTTTCCAGAACGCATCGAAGTCCAGTTCCGGACGGCGTGCGCAGAGGTTCTTGAAGCTGGCCATGTAGCCGATCGGTGCGTCCAGCCAGACATAGAAGTACTTGCCAGGCTCGCCGGGGATCTCGAAGCCGAAGTACGGCGCATCGCGGGAGATATCCCACTCTTGCAGGCCCGAGTCCAACCATTCGGCGAGTTTGTTGGCGACCGCATCCTGCAAGGTGCCGCTGCGGGTCCATTGCTGCAGCATGGCCTGGAAGTCTGGCAGCTTGAAGAAGAAGTGCTGGGAGTCTTTAAGGACCGGAGTGGCACCAGAGATGGCCGACTTGGGGTTCTTCAGCTCAGTTGGCGCGTAGGTGGCGCCGCACTTTTCGCAGTTGTCGCCGTACTGGTCTTCGGCCGCGCATTTAGGGCAGGTGCCCTTGATGAAGCGGTCGGCCAGGAACATGCCCTTCTCAGGGTCGAAATACTGGGTGACCGAGCGATTGGCGATGTGGCCGGCTTCGCGCAGACGGGTGTAGATCAAGCTCGACAGCTCGCGGTTTTCTTCGCTGTGGGTCGAGTGGAAGTTGTCGAAGTCGACCAAGAACTCAGCGAAATCGCCGCTGTGCTCGGCCTGGACGTTGGCAATCAACTGCTCAGGGGTGATGCCTTCTTTTTCGGCACGCAGCATGATCGCCGAGCCATGGGCATCGTCAGCGCAGACATAGATGCACTGGTTGCCACGTAGCTTCTGGAAGCGAACCCACATATCCGTCTGGATGTACTCCAGCATATGGCCAAGGTGGATAGAACCATTGGCATAGGGCAGGGCGCTGGTGACAAGAATCTGACGTGGCTCGGACATGGTGGCTCGGCTACTTATCTGGCTACGGAAAAAAATGGATGATCGGCCACTATAAAGGGCTGGCGAATATATTTCACCCCAAGCACGCATCTCTAGACGATTGACGGGTTAGCATAAGCGTCTGTTCCACATTCAGTTTGCCAATGGGAGTCTCCATGAGTGCCGTCACACGTGCCGCCGTCGAAGGCGTGCTCCGCCAGTACACCGACCCATACCTGAACCAAGACCCGGTCAGTGCCGGTTGCGTGCGCGCCATCGATATCCAGGGCGGTCAGGTCAAGGTCCAGCTGCAGCTGGGCTATGCCGCAGGCCTGTTCAAGAGCGGCTGGGCCCAGGTATTGGAAACGGCCATTGGCAATCTTGACGGGGTGGAGGCTGCGCACGTGGCCATCGACTGCGTGATCGCTGCGCACAAGGCCCAGGCCCAAGTCCCAGGCATGGCCAACGTCAAGAACATCATTGCCGTGGCATCGGGCAAGGGAGGGGTGGGTAAATCGACCACCGCCGCCAACCTCGCCTTGGCCCTGGCCCGCGAAGGTGCTCGGGTAGGTATTCTGGACGCCGACATCTATGGCCCGAGCCAAGGGGTGATGTTCGGCATCGCCGAAGGTACCCGTCCGCAGATCCGTGACCAGAAGTGGTTCGTGCCGCTCAAGGCCCATGGTGTTGAAGTGATGTCCATGGCGTTTCTGACCGACGACAACACGCCGATGGTTTGGCGCGGTCCGATGGTGTCCGGGGCGCTGCTGCAACTGGTAACCCAGACCGCCTGGGATGATCTCGATTACCTGGTGATCGACATGCCACCCGGCACCGGTGACATCCAGCTGACCCTGGCGCAGAAAGTGCCGGTGGCAGGTTCGGTGATCGTCACTACCCCGCAAGACCTGGCGCTGCTCGATGCCAAGAAGGGCGTGGAAATGTTCCGCAAGGTCAACATTCCGGTGCTGGGTGTGGTCGAGAACATGGCCGTGCATATTTGCTCGAACTGCGGGCATGCCGAGCATCTGTTCGGTGAAGGCGGTGGCGCCAAGCTGGCCGCCCAGTACGGGGTCGAAGTGCTGGCCTCGCTGCCGCTGTCGATGCTGATCCGTGAGCAGGCCGATAGCGGCAAACCTACTGCGATCGCTGAACCTGAAAGCCAGATCGCCATGGTCTATCAAGAGCTGGCGCGGCACGTCGGTGCGCGGATTGTGCAGCAGGAAGCCGCAGCACCGGCAATGCCCAACATTACCATCAGCGAAGACTGACCCTGGGCGCGGGCTTGCCCTGCGATAGCGTCGCTCGTGCTGACGCTGTCGTAGGCCAGCCCACCCCTACTGCCCAGCAGCTGGATGTTTTTGCAGGCACAAAAAAACCCGCCAAAAGGCGGGTTCTTCTTGAAGCTAAACTGGATTAGGCCAGTTGAACTTCTTCAGCCTGCATGCCTTTCTGGCCGCGGGTAGCGACGAAAGTAACAGCTTGGCCTTCTTTCAGGGTCTTGAAGCCGTCAGCTTGGATGGCTTTGAAGTGCACGAACAGGTCGTCACCCGACTGAGGGGTGATGAAGCCGTAGCCTTTCTCATCGTTGAACCACTTGACGGTACCGGATTGACGGTTGGACATGTGTCTGTCTCCTTGGACAAAGTAAATTTCGGCACAGGAAACGCCCTGGCCGGACTGAGTGCAAAGAGTAGGAAAATTCAGCGATGGGCCGATGGAAATCGTGCATCAAACTAGAGATTCTCGGTGTCACGTGCAGCACAGTGGCGTCACCTTAACCCACTTTCCGCGACCTGCCAATGGTCAAAAGCCGGTTTGATGAAATTCGGATCGACGGCGGCCGCAAGCCCCGTCCGGCGCGGGATACGGCATGGAACTTTAACCCAGACGCCGGGACCGGTAAGATGCGCATCTTGTTTTTTACCTCGCACTCTCAGGACACCCCCCGCCATGAGCATCAAATCGGATAAGTGGATTCGCCGCATGGCGCAGGAACACGGCATGATCGAACCGTTCGTCGAGCGCCAGATGCGCGGCGAAGCAGATAGCCGGGTGATCTCCTTCGGCGTCTCCAGCTATGGCTACGACGTACGCTGCGCTGACGAATTCAAGGTTTTCACCAACATCAATTCGGCCACCGTCGATCCGAAGAACTTCGATGCCGGCAGCTTTGTCGACGTCAAGAGCGACGTCTGCATCATTCCGCCGAACTCCTTTGCCTTGGCCCGCACCGTCGAATACTTCCGCATTCCACGCAATGTGCTGACCATCTGCCTGGGCAAGAGCACCTATGCCCGCTGCGGCATCATTGTCAACGTCACCCCGCTCGAGCCCGAGTGGGAAGGCCATGTAACCCTCGAGTTCTCCAACACCACCACGCTGCCGGCGAAGATCTACGCCAATGAAGGCGTGGCGCAGATGCTGTTCCTGGAGTCCGACGAAGAGTGTGAAGTGTCCTACAAGGACCGCGGTGGCAAGTACCAGGGCCAGCGTGGCGTCACCCTGCCGCGCACCTGAGCCGACGAGCGCGGGGAATTCCTGCCCCGCCTGGCACTCCAACGAGTGAACAGTTCCAGCGCGCATGACGTGCGCTGGCTCTCGTCAGGAGCTGTCTATGAAACTCAATCCCGCAATCAGTGCGAAGCTGGCCGTCCTGCAGCCCAATCAGATCGGGTTGCTTGCATGGTCACTGCTGGCCCATCCGCCGCTGCAAGCCGGTGGCGTGCCGCACCAGCCTGATCCCGACACCCCGCAGCCGCCCGAACCTGGTGAGCATCCACCGATGGAACCGGGCGAGCCAACCTTGCCCGATGAGCCGCCTCCTGCCCCTGTAGCCTGATCAGCGCTGCAGCGCCCAGACCTGCTCAGCCCCCGCGACGAACACGCGGGTGGCGGCGTGTGGCTCGACCGTCCAGCCGCCGGTGAATTCACCAAAGGCGGGCAATAGGCTGACATTGTCATCGATCAGAAAACACGGCAGGCGCAAGCGCTGTCGGGCTCTGCCGCGCAGTATGAAGACTGGATGAATGTGCCCTGCCAGCACGGGGTGGGTTGGGTTCGCAGTCGGTTCGTGCTGCAAGGCGAAGGGCGGCAGAAGCCAGGGTTCATCCTTGATCGCGATGTCCAGCTCTGCTGGAGGATCCCCAGCGTGGCGGTCGTGATTACCGCGTACCAACACCATGCGCAGGTGGCGATGACGCTGGCGCCAAGCCGTGAGCTTGGCGACGATGGTCGGTGCGCGCGCCGGGCGCGCATGGAGAAAGTCGCCCAGCACGATCAGCTGCTCGCAATCGTAGGCATCGAGCAAAGCATCCAGTCGGGCAAGGGTGGTGTCGGTGGTGCCGCGAGGCACCGGTTGATGCAGGGCGCGAAAGCTAGCGGCTTTGCCGATGTGCACGTCGGCCACCAGCAAAGCGCGTCGGGCTGGCCAATACAGGGCCTTGTCCGGTAGCAGCCAGAGGGTTTCGCCACAGTGTTCGATTACCAGGTGCTGGCCCATGACACTCCTTCAGGATTGTTGACGATGTCCAACGCTTTGCAACTGATCGGTCTGGCGCCCCCTCAGCCTCTGTCTGCCACTTTTTCCAAGTCAGCGACCATCCGCGCAATGCGATCGGCCAGTTTCTCGGTGCTCAACGTCTCGCGCATGCCTTCGACCAACAGCGCAAACGCCAGCGGCCCGGGCCGGCGCAGCGCGCGTAGATCCAGGCGCAGCCTGCTCATCTTCAGCAGTTGCCGGTGTAGCCGTTCGATCTCCAACTCCTCGCGCAACACTTCATCGCGCGCCTGATCCAGTAATAGGTTGCCCGCGTCATGCTTGCGAAACACTTCATAGAACAGGCCACTGGATGCCTGAATCTGCCGGGTACTTTTTTGCGCCGCCGGATAGCCGCCAAACACCAAGCCGGCGATCTGGGCGATTTCGCGAAAGCGCCGCAAGGCCATCTCGCCGGCGTTCAGACTGGCCAACACGTCCTCCAGCAGGTTATCGGTGGACAGCGCCGGTGGCAGGTAGCTGGCCCAATCGACAGCGCTCGGGCTAAGCAGCTCAAAGCCATAGTCGCTAACGGCGATCGACACCGACAGTGGCTGCACCCGGCTGACTCGCCAGGCCAGCAGATTGGCCAGGCCCAGGTTGGCCATGCGTCCGGCGAAGGGGTAGAGGAACAGGTGCGAGCCCTGGCGCGAGGTGAGCGTCTCGGCCAACAGCGTCTGCTCGGTGGGCAGCGCTGACCAGGTGTGTTGCAAGGTTAGCAAGGGACGCACGGCGCGCATCTCCGGGCCGTTGAAATGGCCGTGGGCGGCGGCGTCCAGCTGGGCGACCAGGGCATCGGCCAGTTCGCTGGAAAGCGGCATGCGCCCGCCATTCCAGCGTGCTACCGCGGCCTTGCGCGAGGTGCTGCGACGTACGTAGGCGGTCATATTCTCGACCCTAACCAGCTCCAGCACGCGGCCGGCGAACACCAGGGTGTCGCCGGGGCGCAGGCGGGCGATGAAGGCCTCTTCGACACTGCCCAGGCTTTTGCCACCGCCCCCCTTGCTCCAGTACTTGAGGTTGATACTGGCCTCGCTGACGATGGTGCCGATGCCCATCCGGTGGCGGCGGGCCAAGCGTTCGCTGGCCACTCGCCAGACACCATCGGGGTGGGCGACTACGCGCTGGTAGTCAGGGTAAGCGCTGAGTGAGTCACCACCGTGGCGGACAAAGTCCAGCGCCCATTGCCACTGGCTATCGCGCAAATCGCGAAACGCCCAGGTGCTGCGCACTTCCTGGAGCAATTGCTCCGGTCGAAAGCCACTGCCCAAAGCCATGCTGACCACATGCTGGACCAGCACATCCATGCTTAAGCGCGGCGACTGGCGTGCCTCGATCTGGCCGGCTGCCAGGGCGTGACGGGCAGCTGCGGCTTCCACCAATTCCAGGCTGTGGGTTGGCACCAGGGTGATCCGCGAGGCGCGCCCCGGCGCATGCCCGGAGCGCCCTGCGCGCTGCAGTAGCCGGGCTATGCCCTTGGCCGAGCCAATCTGCAGCACACGCTCCACCGGTAGGAAGTCCACGCCCAGATCGAGGCTGGAGGTGCAGATGACCGCCTTGAGCGTGCCTTGCTTGAGGCTGCGCTCGACCCAGTCGCGGGTCTGCCGTGCCAGCGAGGCGTGGTGCAGGGCAATCAGTCCCGCCCAGTCGGGGCGCTGCTCGAGCAGGGCCTGATACCAGAGTTCGGCTTGCGCGCGGGTATTGGTGAACACCAGGCAACTGGCGCTGGCGTCAATTTGCGCGCTGACCTGAGCGAGCATCTTCAGGCCCATATGGCCCGCCCAGGGGAAGCGTTCGATGGCCTCCGGCAGCAGGGTGTCGACCTCAAAACGCTTGTCTTGCCTGCCCTTTATCAGTACGCCGGCGCCAGGCAGCAAGACTTCGCGGGCGTGCTCCAGGTTGCCGAGGGTGGCCGACAGCCCCCAGACCACCAGCTCAGGTCGCCAGCGGCGCAAGCGCGCCAAGGCCAGTTGCAACTGCACGCCACGCTTGTTGCCGAGCAGTTCGTGCCATTCGTCCACGACCACCATGCGCAGCGCAGAAAAGTCTTCATCCGCATGTTCGCGGGTCAGCAGCAGGGTAAGGCTTTCGGGTGTGGTGATCAGCGTGCTGGGCAAGCGTCGAGCTTGGCGCGCTCGCTCCGAAGCGCTGGTATCGCCACTGCGCACGCCCACGCTCCAGTTCAGCTCCAGCTCGTCCAATGGCGTCTGCAAGGCGCGCGCGGTGTCTGCTGCCAAGGCGCGCATAGGGGTGACCCACAGCACCTGTAGCGGCGCGGGTTGGCGTGCAGTGCCTGCTTGGGCAAAAGCGCGCAGTGCCGCCAGCCACACGGCATAGGTCTTGCCAGCGCCAGTGCTGGCATGCACCAGGCCTGACTCACCCCGCTCGACCGCTGCCCACACCTGGCGCTGGAAAGCGAACGGTTTCCAGCCGCGGGCGGTAAACCAGGCGTTGGCAAGGTCGGTCGAGGCGCTCATGCAGCGGATCCGTCGAAGGCTGTGCTTCTACAGACCGTTGGCCGCGGCGATTGGTTTTACTCGATCAATTACCCAGCAGGTAGCCGCTGCGGCAGATCTCTTCGCCGGCAACATGAGCGATGACCATTCCGCTGGTAGCCATCCGCCGCACGCTACGTGCGTACAACAGCCCTGCCTGGCTGTTGCGTAGAGCGGTCACGCGATCGCTGAGCGGATCAATCACCTCGGCGATCAGTTGCCCGGCTTCCAGGTACTGGCCAGGTTTGGCGTGGAACACCAGCAAACCGCCCAGCGGCGCGGTGACCGGCTCCACCGCAGCCAGTGGCGAGGCTGGGTAGGGCAGGGCAGGCAGCGGCGCGGGCTGGCCACCGATGACGCCGGCATGGGTGAGGAAGTCGATGATTGCCTGGCTGTCCTTGCTCGCCAGTTCATGGCTGACATCGGCCTGGCCGCGCAGCTCGACAGTCACCGAGAAGCTGCCCTGGGGGATCGGGAAGCGTTTGCCGAAACGTTGCTGCAACTGCCACCAGACCAGGCTGAAGCATTCATCGAACGACTGGCCACCAGAGTCGGTGGCCAGCAGGCTGGCCTGGGCGCCGAGGTAGCGTGCCAGCGGCTCGACCTTGGGCCAGGCCTCTGGGGTGGTGTAGAGATGCTCGACCGCTTCGAAATCGCAGTGCAAGTCGAGCACCATGTCGGCATCGCAGGCTAGCCGTTGCAGGCACAGGCGCTGCGACTGCAACGGCGTGCGCGCCGGGTGAGCGTCCAGGCCGCGGCGCAGGTACTCGCGGATCAAGGCCAGGTTGTGCGCTGGGTCATCGGTCAAGTGGCCTTCGATCTGGTCACCGATGCTGTCTGACAGATCAACGAAATTGCGGTTGAAATTCTCCCCGCTCTGGAGCTCGAAGCGCCCCAGCGGGGCGTCCAGCAGCACCTGCTCCAGACCCACCGGATTGGCCACCGGGACCAAGGCAATCTCCTGGCGCAGCCGGCCTTGCTGCTCAAGCTCCAGCAGGCGCTGCTTCAAATGCCAGGCCACCAGCATGCCGGGCAGCTCGTCGGCGTGCAGCGAGGCCTGGATGTAGACCTTGCCACCCCCGCGTGGGCCGAAGTGGAAACTGTGCAACTGGCGGGTGATACCCGGAACGGGAGACAGCAGGTCGTGGGTCGAGTGGTGCATGGTGGTCCTGGTAGGCGTTGGGTTGAACGGTCTGCGATTGAAGATAGAAGCATAAACTTGGCGATTGCGCATGTTGCCAGTGGTTTTACCCTGTCAATCAGGCCAGCAATGCTTGCAGGGTGCCCAGGTCATCCGCCTCATCCACTGGCTTATCCAATCGCCAGCGCAGCATTCGCGGAAAGCGCACGGCAATGCCGCTCTTGTGCCGCTTGGACAGGGCGATGCCCTCGAAGCCCAGTTCGAACACCAGGGTAGGGGTCACACTGCGCACCGGACCGAAGGTTTCCACCGTGGTCTTGCGAATGATCGCGTCAACCTTGCGCATCTCTTCGTCACTGAGCCCCGAATAGGCCTTGGCGAAGGGCACCAAGCTGCGCTGGGCAGTGCCAGCAGGCGCATCCCAGACGGCAAAGGTGTAGTCGCTGTAGAGGCTGGCGCGCCGGCCATGGCCGCGTTGGGCGTAGATCAGTACCGCATCGACGCTGAACGGCTCGATCTTCCACTTCCACCACACGCCCATGTCCTTGGTTCGCCCGACCCCGTAGAGCGCCTCGCGCTGCTTGAGCATCAAGCCTTCCACCCCAAGGCTGCGTGACTGCTCACGCTGGCGGGCGAGATCCGCCCAGTCATCACCTTGCAGCAAGGGCGAGAGCAGGACAGGTGCCAGCGGGTATTGCTCCACCAGCCGTTCCAGTTGCGCGCGCCGCTCGTGCTGGGGCCGGTTGCGCCAGTCCTGGTCCTGCCATTCGAGCAGGTCGTACGCCTGCAGTACCACCGGCGCATCGGCCAGCAGCTTCTTGCCCAGGGTCTTGCGGCCAAGGCGCTGCTGCAGCAAAGCGAACGGTTGCACTGCCACTTCTGCGGCCGTGGCGCCAGGTTTCCAGACCAGGATCTCGCCGTCGAGCACGCTGCCATCGGGCAAGGTCGAGGCCAGGCTGTGCAGTTCGGGGAAGCGCTCGGTCACCAATTCCTCGCCCCGCGACCAGATCCACAACTGGCCATCACGCTTGACCACTTGGGCGCGGATGCCATCCCATTTCCACTCCACTTGCCAGTCGCTGGGCGGGCCGAGCAGGCCGCCGAACTGCTCGGTAGGAGCCTGCAATGCGTGGGCGAGAAAGAACGGGTAGGGCTGCCCGCCACGCTGGCTGTGTTCATCGGCAGACTCGGCGGCGATCAGTTTCAGGTAACTGTCGGCGCTGGGTTTATGGCTCAGGTCGGTGTAGCCGACCATGCGCTGCGCTACGCGCTTGGCATCGAGCTCGGCCAGATGGGCCAGGGCGCGGGTGACCAGCAGCTTGGAGACGCCAACCCGAAAGCTGCCGGTGATTAGCTTAAGACACAGCATCAGGCTCTGCCGGTCGAGCTGCGCCCACAGCTGCGGCAGACGCTCGCGCACCGCCTCCGGGGGCTGCCCACGCAGCGGCAGCAAGTGCTGCTCGACCCATTCAGCCAGGCCTTGCTCGCTGCCGTGGGGGTTGTCCGGCAGCAGCAGGGAAATGGTCTCGGCCAGATCGCCCACCGCTTGGTAGCTTTCTTCGAATAGCCAGTCCGGCAGGCGCGACAGCTCAATGGCAAGTTCACGCAGCAGCCGCGTCGGCACCAACTGCCGGGGGCGGCCGCCGGCGAGAAAATACACCGCCCACGCCGCATCCTTGGCCGGAGCCTGGCTGAAGTAGTCGCGCAGGGCCTGCAGCTTGGCATTGCTGGAAGTGGTCGCATCCAGGCGCAGGTAGAGCTCGGCGAAGGCCTTCATGGCGAAGCCTGCTCGGCGCTGGCATCGTCTTCATCGCCGTATTCGGTGACGAATCCACGGGCATCGAGCCCGCGTTCACTCAGGTAGCGCACCAGCACATTGACCGAGCCATGGGTCACCATCACCCGCTCGGCCCCGGTTTGCTCGATGGCCCAGAGCAATCCAGGCCAGTCGGCGTGGTCAGACAAGACGAAACCACGATCCACCCCGCGCCGCCGACGGGTGCCGCGCAAGCGCATCCAGCCGCTGGCGAAGGCGTCGCTGTAGTCGCCAAACCGTTTCATCCAGCTGCTGCCGCCAGCAGATGGTGGCGCGAGTACGATGGCTTGACGCAGCAGCGGATCGCTACGGGTAAAGTCACCGGCATAGTGGGTTTCGGGCAGGGCCACCCCGGCGTCGCGGTAGACCCGGTTCAGCGGCTCGACTGCGCCATGCACAAGAATCGGCCCGATGCCCGCATCCAGCCCATGCAGGATGCGTTGCGCTTTGCCGAAGGCGTAGCAGAACAGCACGCTGGCCTTGCCCTGATCGCGATTGGCCCGCCACCAGCTGTTGATCTGCTCGAAAATCACCGCCTGTGGCGGCCAGCGGTAGATCGGCAGGCCGAAGGTCGATTCGGTGATGAAGGTGTGGCAACGCACCGGCTCGAAGGGCGCGCAGGTGGCGTCGGGCTCGACCTTGTAGTCGCCGGAGGCCACCCACACCTCGCCCTGGTATTCCAGGCGCACCTGGGCCGAGCCGAGCACGTGCCCGGCAGGATGCAAGCTCAACGTGACGCCGTGGTGATCGAGGCGCTCGCCGTAGGCCAGGGTCTGCAGGTTGATGTCCGCGCCCAGGCGGCTGCGCAGAACCCCCGCGCCGGGTTCGGCAGTCAGGTAGCGCGCATTGCCGGTGCGCGCGTGGTCGCCATGGCCATGGGTGATCACCGCGCGCTCGACCGGACGCCACGGGTCGATGTAGAAATCACCGGGCGGGCAGTACAGGCCTTCGGGGCGGGCGATCACAAGATCCATGGCAGGTGCGCTGGCTAGGGGTTACCAAGTAGGAGCGTGTGCTGACAGGGGAAGTTCGGTTGGGTTGGCAGATGAAAGGCTCAATCCACCGAAGTGAAGAACCTTACGGTAAAGGCGGAAATGAGGAAGAAGCCTTTGCTGTTTAATTGAGTCTCGTCCATTGCGATGCAACAAAAATGTTGCAGGCGCAGGATTTCTGTTGCACATTGATTTTCGAAGGCCTGCATGAAATACAGCGAATTGCGCCGCTGGCTGCGGGTTCGTGGTGCGACGTTCGTACCTGCGAAGGGCAGCCATTTCAAAGTCTATCTAGGCAATCGGCAGACGATATTTCCAGATCATGGTGCCAAGGAGATAGGGGAAGGCCTCAGGAAGAAAATCATCAAGGACTTGGGGCTGACTGAATGATAAGCAGAGTGGAGATGATCTGATGATCTTCGACTATCCCGTAATAGTGCATCAGGAGCAGGGCAGCGTTTGGGTCAGTTGCCCGGACGTTCCGGAAATGGCCAGCGCTGGTGAGACTGTTGATGAAGCGCTGTTTGATGCGGTGGATGCGCTGGAGTCGGCTTTATCGCTCTACGTTGACCAGAAAAT
Source organism: Pseudomonas sp. xss_2 (assembly GCF_043104195.1). Classification (NCBI taxonomy): domain Bacteria; kingdom Pseudomonadati; phylum Pseudomonadota; class Gammaproteobacteria; order Pseudomonadales; family Pseudomonadaceae; genus Pseudomonas; species Pseudomonas sp. xss_2. The sequence continues at coordinate 23,041 of NZ_JBICKL010000046.1, read as the reverse complement.
CACGATTCCGCTGCCCTCAGCGGTTGCTTCAGGGCAGACATTGGTAAGGCTTCCGGCATTGACTGCGGCAAAGGCTGCGCTGTGGAATACGATGTTGGAGCAGAAGGTCACCAAGACCGAGCTGGCCCGGCGTTTGGGTGTAAATCGGCCACAAGTAGATAGGTTGGTGGATTTACTGCATCGATCCAAAATTGAACAGGTCGAGCATGCGTTGCATGTTTTAGGACAACGTATAGAGCTTGCGGTAGTCGCCGCCTGAGCACGAAAAAGCCGCCCAGTGAGGCGGCTTTTTCGTTGATCTTGTCTGCTTACTTGCCCGGCACCAAGGTCAGGCGCTGGCTGCCATAGGCTCGAGCAAAGTTCTGCGGCTGGATTGGCAGGCTCATGAACCGCCCTTTGAACCAGGCATCCAGGCCATCAGCGTAATGCCGGCTGGCCGGATTACCGGACTGGCCACTGCTGGTCAGCAGTTGCAATGGCTCTGCCTGGCCGAAGTCGACGATCATCCGCGCCGAGGCCGGCAGTTGCGTGTCGAAGTTGCGCCCCCAGGCATATGGCGTCATCGCCAGGGTGCTGAAATCACCCCCGGCGGCGATTGGCGCACGGCTGATGGCATCGCCCAGGCCATGGTAGTTGGCCGCTGGCCAGCGGTACTGGTGCAACTTGCCCCATTGCCAGGCGCGACGGTCAGCGCCCAGTTGCGCAGTGCCGGCATCTACTGCACCGGCCAGGCTGCGTGCGAGGATGGTGGGTTTGTCTTCTTTCCCTGACGTGCTGCGGTCATCCCAGAACGGGCTGTCTTCACGGCCCAGCAGATGGTCGGCCTGGGCCGAATAGGACAACTGGGCATTGCTGACGAATGCCTGCCAAGCGGGGCTGGATTCAGGGCCAAGCTCGTCGAGGAAGGTTTGCCGGGCCACTTCCTGCAAGAACAGCGCATACAGCGCGGCATCCGCCGACACCGGGCTCAGGCGGCCATCGAAGGCCTTGAGCCGGGCCAGGGCGTCGCGCGCCTTGTCGCGTTGTGCTCCGGGCAGGGCATCAATGGCCTGCTTGAGCGGTTGAGCCATGCCTGGAGCGTCGAACATCTGCTTGAGTTTGTCCGCCAACAAGGTGACCTGGTCGTTCTGCAGCGCCATCAGGCTGCGGCTGTCGTGACGGCCGTTACCTGCCAACTGCGCCAGGCGCTCGGCGCGCTCCGGGTAGTACCAGGTGTTGGACAGCTGCATGCCGTAGCCCTTGGGCAGGCTGCGCTGGTTGGCATGGCCGATCCAGCCTGCTGGTGGGTCCTGATCGTAGGGGTGCAGCATCGGGTCGGCGTAGCCGTCCCAGTCATACCGCCCGTCCCAGCCTGGCGAGGGTAGCAGGCCCTGGCCTTCACGGCGATTGGGGTAGCGGCCGCTGACCTGCCAGCCAATGTGCTGGGGCTCGGCGAAGACAAAGTTCAGGGCGGCTGCACCGACCTCGCGGGTGCTGTCGAAGGCGCGCTCGACGTTGGCCGCACGGGTCAGGTCGAACAGCGCATCGAGGCTGCGGTCACCCTTGAGCTGCGGCAAGCTCAGGGCCAGGCCCAGGCCGTTAGTGCCCGGTTGGCCGAGCAGGGTGCCGTGGCGGGTGTCGTACATGACTTCGCGCAGCGGGCGCTGGCCGCGGGCGAAGAAGGTTTCGCTGCGGGCGCGGGCTTGCAGCCATTTGCCGTCGGCCAGGTAGGTCAGTTGCGTGCCCTGGCGGCGGACCTGTTCCAGGTACAGGTCCTGATTGTCGGCCATGACCGCACTGCTGCTCCAGGCCAGCTTGCCGTTGTAGCCGCCGAGCAGAATCGGCAAACCGGGCAGCGACAGGCCGGCGACCTGGTACTTGCCGGTATGAATCTGGACCGGGCTCAGCGCCCAGGCGGCGCGGCTATCACTGGCCAACAGGCTTTTGCCACTGCGGCTGCGCTGCGGGCCCAGGGCGAGGTTGGCCGAGCCTGGGCTGCCGAGCAGGCCGAGGTCGGCGAGCTTTTGGCTGGCGCTGGTCAGGGCCGCCAGGCCTGGCAATTGGCTGGCCAGGTTGAGCCCCTTGAGCTTGTCGACTTCGGCTTCGGCCAGCGGCTCGTCCGGCGCACCAGGCAGTAGCCAAGCCAGCTTGTCGCTGCCAACTTTTTGCGCAAGGGTCAGGGCCGCCAGCTCTTCCTGCACATTCACCGATTGGCTGAAGGCATACAGGCTGAACACCAGTGCCGAATCCTCAGGCTTCCAGTATTCCGGGCGATAGCCACTGCGGGCGAGCTCGGCCGGCAGTTTGTCGCGGTAGCGGAACAGGTAGGCGTTGACCCCGCGCGCATAGACTTCGAAGAAGCGCTTGAGCCGCGGCGAGGCATCGGCGTACAGCTGGGCTGCGTTCTGCTTGAGGTTGGCGGCGCGCATCAAGCGGTCGATATCCAGCGCCTCGGGGCCTGCGAGTTCGGCCAAACGGCCCTGGGCCAGCAAGCGCATGCTGATCATCTGCTCGATGCGATCACCGGCATGCACATAGCCCAGGCTGAACAGCGCATCGTGGAAGTTGCTGCTCTCGATCAGCGGTGCGCCCATGGCGTTGCGGCGTACCGAAACGTTCTGCGCCAGGCCCTTGAGTGGCTGCACGCCAGTGGTCGGTGGCACGCTGTCCTGATAGCCGCCCATCTGGCAGCCGGCGAGACCGAACAGGCTGAGCAGCGCCGTGGCGGCGAAGCGGGGACGGATGGGAGGAAAGGCGGGCGCGGCCATGACAAGGCTCCTGCAAGGCGTGGCGGGGTTCGAAAGGCGCTAAGGTAGTGAGCGAGGGGGCGCCATGCAAGGTGCTGCAAAGCTTTATTTTCATGGGGCTGCCCAGTGGTCGCCGGGCGGGAGATCGAGCTGCGCTCGTTCGCGGGTAAACCCGCGAAGAGGCCAGTACCGGGCGTCGATCAGGCGCCGTGGCACTTCTTGAATTTTTTCTCGCTACCGCACGGGCATGGGTCGTTGCGGCCAACGTCCTTCAGGGCGTTGCGCACCGGCTCCTGGTGGCCGTGGTTGCAGTGCGGGCCGTGCACATGGCCATGGTCGTGATCGTGGTGGTGATCATGATCGTGGTTGCAGTCAGGGCCATGGACATGGGGTTGTTGAGTCATTGCGGGTCACTCCGGGTTGAAATCGCCGGGCATTATCTCACCACTGCGCGACAAGTGCAGGCTTCGCCAGATGATCAGTCCGGTATTGAGCTCAGCCTGCAGTTGATAGCGCAGCGGCTGGCGGCTCTTGAGGAGCTTGGCCAGGGGCTTGAGGTGCTGCCAGAGGTTGGTTCGGGCGGTGATCTTGAAGGTCCGCCGGGCGTGCCCGCCGACACTGCGCCAGACGCTGGTTTCATCCTCCACCAGCGTCAGTTGATTGAGCCGCAGCGAATACCCCAGGTTGCGAATGAACAGGCGACTGTCGTTAGGGTTGTCGACCCGCAGGTGCAGCACGAACTCCTGCTGGTGCAAACGCGCCTTGACGGTCTCGACCTTGACCAGATGCACCTCAGGTTCGCGCCAGTCGTCGCCCCCCCAGCTGGCACAACCGGCTAGCAGCAGCACCAGGCTGAGCAGCAGCAGGCGGGCCAGGGCGCTCATGCTCAGCTACCGACGTAACTGGAACAGCATTTCTTGAATTTCTGCCCGCTGGCGCAGGGGCAGGGGTCGTTGCGCGTGGCCTTCAGGCGTACGGTCGGGTCGATGAAGTACCAGCGCCCATCTCGTTGGACGAAGGCCGAGCGTTCGCGATGGGCATGCTCGCCTTGTGCATCGTGCCAGCGCGCGGTGAAGGTGACGAAGGCATGCTCGGGTTGGCCGCCGAGCACCTCGGCGCTCTCCACTTCCAGGCCCAGCCAGGTACTTTGCGCGCTCCACGCCGCGATTGCGTTGCGATCCAGGTCCGCTTGCTGGGCAGGCAGGGTGGTCGCCACCAGATAGTCGATCAGGCCCAGCACGTAGGCGCTGTAGCGCGAACGCATCAACGCCTGCGCGTCCGGGGCCGGGGTACCGGAATGATAATGCCCGCAGCAGGCGTCGAGCAGGTTGCCGCTGCCACAGGGGCAGACCGAGACACTCATCAAATCACCACCAATACTTGCCAAAATTTTCAGGGTTGGCCCAGAACCTGGCGTTGAGCCAGTCCGGGACTTGCTTGTAGTCATGTAGATCATAGGTGAACAGGCTCAATACCTGCTGGTCACGGCGGAATTTCTCGCTGGCTGACATTGCCAGGGAGAAGAAATCGGTCTCGTGCCAGCCGCAGGCGGCCAGGTCGGCCAATACCGCGACCCGGCTGGCATTGAGGTTGCGGATGCCGCCGAGCAGTTGCAAGCCGTTGCGCTTGGGCAGGTGCTCCAGGCAATCGACCAGCACGGCCAGATCGTAACGTTGCGCCGCTACGGGTGCCGGCAATGCGCCGGGTTCGGCCACTTCTATCGTGACCTCGGGGTGGGCCTGGGCGAACGCGTCCAGGGCGGGAAAGCGCGTGCCCACCAGCAACAGCCGCTGCGGCGTGAAGCGCTCTAGCAGGGCTGCCAGTGCCTGTTGCGGGGTGCGTTGGGAAAAACCGTCGGTCATTGCCAATCCTCGTTGGGGGTGTTCAAGACTAGCCGTCCCCGGCGCGCGGGCAAAGCGCATCGTGGCTTATCGCTGGCAGAGAGGAAATGTGCAGTCTTTACTCCCAGAGATCGGCCATCTGCCGATTCCCCCTAGGAGAAGCAACAAAATGAGCATAGTACGCACAGCGATACCCCTGGTACTGCTCACCAGTGTGTTGACTGGTTGTGCAGGTTTGCAAAAAACCGACTGGCCGAAGTGTGCTGCCGTCGGGGGTGTGAGCGGCGCAGCGCTTGGCGCCATCGAGAGTTCCAGCTGGGCGGGTTGGGGCGCGCTACTGGGCGGTGGCCTGGCGGCGGGTTACTGCTGGGCCCACGGCGATGGTGACGAAGATGGCGATGGCGTGCCTGACAGCCGCGACAAGTGCCCTGGTACCCCGCGTGGGGTGCAGGTCGACGCCAATGGCTGCCCGCCTGAGCCGGTTGCCGTGGTCGAGGAAGTGGTGGTCGAGAAGGAAGAAGTCATTGTCATTCGCGACGTTCACTTCGAATTCGACTCCGCCCGCCTGACCGCCGCCGACAAGGAGCGTTTGAACACCATCGCGACACGATTGAAGCAAGAGGCGGCCAGCGCTCGCTTGAGCGTTACCGGGCATACCGATAGCGTCGGCTCCGACAGCTACAACCAGAAACTGTCCGAGCGTCGGGCCCATTCGGTCACTGATTACCTGGTTGAAAGTGGCGTGCCGCGCAGCAGCTTCGTCTCGGTGGTTGGCGCTGGCGAAACCCAGCCTGTTGCCGACAACGCTAGCGCTGATGGGCGGGCCATGAACCGGCGTACGGAAATCAAGATCCAGCGTTGATGGCACGTGCCCGCGCCTTGAGAAGTGGCGCGGGCGCGTCTTTACTCCTGTCAGACCGGTAGCGGCCGGTGACACAGGAGCATTCACCATGAGTGTTATGTCGAAGGCGGCTCTGCCGTTACTGTTGGCGTCAAGTCTGCTCACAGGCTGCGCAACCCACAGTGACGGCAGTGCGCCCCTCAATCAAAGGACCTGGCCACTGTGCAGCCTGCTAGGCGGGCTGGCCGGCGGTGGCCTTGGCGCTATCGAGAGTTCCAGTTGGGCGGCCGGGCTTGGCGCAACCGGAGCGATCGCGGGCGGTCTGATCTGCTATGCCCAGGATGGCGACGAGGATGGCGACGGCGTCTTCGACCGCCGCGACCGCTGCCCGGATACGCCGGCAGGCACCCAGGTCGATCATATGGGCTGTCCGTTCGTGGGTTATCCGCCTGCCAGCGGAACGCCGCAAGAGCCTGAAGCCACTTCCCAGGTGATCACCTTGGACGACCAAGGCCAGGTGCTGTTCGCGTTCAACTCGGCCACCCTCACGCCTGCCGCCCAGCAGCGAGTGCATGATGTGCTGCCCAAGCTCAATGACCCCAGCGTGACGAGCATCAAGGTCATTGGCCATACCGATGCAGTAGGCTCCGACAGCTATAACCAAACCTTGTCCGAACGCCGTGCCAGCAGTGTCGCCGAGTACCTGATCAGCCAGGGAGTGGCGGCCAGCAAGGTGACCAGCCAAGGCCGCGGCAAGAGCGAGGCGGTGGCCGACAACGACACCGAGGAAGGCCGCGCGCTCAACCGACGGGTGGAACTGCACCTGAACTGAACCCCTCTGGCGCGCTTTCTGCCATGCGGTTACTGTTGTCGAATCGGCCCGCTCGAACGGGCCGCTTCGTCATAACAACAACTCAGGGGGCGGGGTATGAAGTTCATCCTGGGCCTGGGCAAGGCCCTGACCGTGGTGTTCTGGTGGGTGGTGCTGGTGAACTGGCTGATGCCCCAGCCGCTGCCGTTCAATCTACTGATCAATGCTGCGGGTATCTTGCTGCTGAGCCTGCATGTGCTCGAAGTGCTGTTCTTCAACGCTAGCCTGCGCCAACGCAGCCACCGCTGGTTCGACCGTCTGCAGATCCTGCTGACGGGTATTTTCCATGTAATGTCCATTCCCAAGCCGCAGGAGGCGCCGCGCCGTGCGTAAATTGATGTTGCTGGTTGCATTGACCAGCCCGCTGGCTCACGCCGAAAGCCTGGAAGTCGCCGCCCATTCGGTGCTGCGTTTGGCCAATAAAGCCAGCAGCGTGCATCTTGAGCACCTACGCGTTGCGGATTCTGCGACGTTGTTGCTACCGGCGTCGCTGACCTCGCTGAAAGTCGATCAGCTGGAGCTTGGCCGTGATGCGCGAATTGCCGTGGCGCCCGCTGAAACGGCCTTGAGTATCGAAGCGGGCAATGCCCGTTTTGCCGAGGGCAGTGAGATCAGTGCGCCAGGCGCGCCGGGCAGCTATGAGCGGGCTGCTCGACCGGGGCGCAATCTGGATGTGCAGTTGCATGCGCTGGACGCGGATCGGCTGGCGATCGATGCTCGCGGTGGGGCAGGGGCGCCTGGGTATGTCGGCCTCGATGGTGCCAATGGCAAGGCCGGTGGTTGCACCTGGGGCCAGGCTAGTCGTGGGGCTAATGGCGACAATGGCGGCAATGGCCATGACGGCGCGGCCGGTGGGCGGATCCGTCTTGCTTTGCCTGAGGGCTATCCGCAGGAACGTGTTCAGGTTCGTCTGGAGGGCGGTGCGCCGGGTAAGCCGGGTGCTGCCGGCAAGGCTGGGGCAGGAGGCTCTAGCAAAGGCTGTCTGGTGTATCGCACCGATGCTGGGGCCAATGGGCGTGCGGGTGAGCCGGGGCAACCTGGGTTGGCGGGGGCTGCGGGAGAGTTGATTTTGCAGCGGCTGTAATTTAATTGGCATGGGCCTCATCGCGGGGCAAGCCCGCGATGAGGTGAAAACCTAAAACTGATAAGCCCGCATAAACAAGCCCACCACTTCGCGCACATGCACCTCTGCCTCCTCCACCGACAACGCCGGCGCACAGCCCAGCAGCAAGCGATAATCCGGTGCGCCCTTGATCAGGCAGAAGAAGTGCTCGGCCGCTCGCAAGGGGTTATCGATCTGCAACAACCCACGCTCAGCCACCGAGCGTAGCAGCGCCTCCATCTCGCCCAGTACCCGCTTGGGCCCCGCTTCATAGAAGAACTGGCCAAAGCCTGGGTCCTGGCTGCCCAGGGCAATGATCAAACGGCTCAATTTCACCGACTCGTCACTGCTGATCAGCGCCTGGAAGCCGCGGGCGATGTTTAACAGCACCTGATCCAACGGCACGCCGTCGGGCAATTCGAAGATCAGCTCAGGCAATTGCGTCTGACAGGTCGCCATTACCGCAGAGCCAAACAAGGTCTGCTTGTCGGTGAAGTGGCTGTAGACCGTGAGTTTTGAAACACCTGCCGCCGCAGCGACCGCATCCATGCTGGTGTTGGCATAGCCAAGGCTGAGGAACAGCGCCTTGGCCGCTTCGAGGATGGCCTCTCGTTTGGCCAGGTCCTTCGGCCGGCCAGGGCCGATGGGTGCGTCGTTGGACATTGGAATCCGCATCTAGGTGAACAGTCGCCCATCTTACCGGGTCAGGCGCGCTCCGGCTGCAATCAGCGACCAATCGTTAATGTTGATTATCTGTGCGACGCCAGCTTCCCGGCTTCGGTTCCCTGATTTAATATACTCGGCAGTATAAATATTCGAAGTGCTCTTCGCGAAAGGTCATTCATCATGTTGCGTCATGCCTTGTCCATCGCTTTGCCTGCCGCAGCGGCCTTGCTGCTGGCCGCCTGTGGTCAGCAGACCGCCGCACCGGCCGCACCCCGCCCGGCCTTGGTGGTTCAGCCCCAACCAGCCGCTGCGGCTGCCGACAGCTACCCGGGTGAGGTGCGAGCGCGGTTCGAGCCGGAGCTGGCGTTCCGCATCGCCGGCAAGGTCAGCAAGCGCTTGGTCGAGGAGGGCCAGCGGGTCAAGGCCGAGCAGCCGTTGGCTGAACTCGACCCGCAAGACGTCCGCCTGCAACTGGAAGCTAACCGCGCTCAACTGGCCGCCGCCCAAGCCAATCTGGCCCTGGTGCAGGCCGAGCGTGACCGCTACCAGAAGCTGCTCGATCGACAGATGGTCAGCCGCTCGCTCTACGACAACGCCGAGAACCTCTATCGCGCCGGGCTTGCCCGTCTGAAACAGGCCAAGGCCGAGTTCGATGTCGCTGGCAACCAGGCCGACTACGCCGTGCTGCGTGCGCCGCAGGCGGGGGTGATCGCCAAGCGTCAAGTCGAGGTCGGCCAGGTCGTGGCCGCCGGGCAAACGGTGTTTACCCTGGCCGCCGATGGCGAACGCGAAGTGGTCATTGGCCTGCCAGAGCAGCAGTTCGCCCGCTTCGCGGTGGGGCAGAAGGTCAGCGTCGAACTGTGGTCGCACCCCAACCAGCGTTTCGAGGCCCATATCCGCGAGCTGTCGCCAGCAGCCGACCCACGCTCGCGCACCTTTGCCGCGCGAATTGCCTTCAATTCGACCAAGACGCCGGCCGAACTGGGCCAGAGCGCGCGGGTGTTCATTGCCCACAACGGCCAGGTGCCGCTGTCGGTGCCGCTGTCGGCGGTGACTGCCGAACAAGGCCAGGCCTACGTCTGGCGTGTCGGCCAGGACAAACGCTTGCACCGCGCCGCAGTGCGCCTGGGCGCTTATGGCGCGGATAGCGTGCCCGTGCTCGAAGGCCTCGAAGCCGGCGACTGGGTGGTTGCCGCAGGCGGCCATGTATTGCGCGAAGGCCAGCAAGTGCGACCGGTGGATCGCACCAACCGTGAAGTAGACCTGGCGGCCAAGGAGTAAGTCCCGATGGGTTTCAACCTTTCCGCCTGGGCGCTGCGCAATCGCCAGATCGTACTGTTCCTGATGATCCTGCTCGCGGCCATTGGCGCGATGTCCTACAGCAAACTGGGGCAGAGCGAGGATCCGCCGTTCACCTTCAAGGCCATGGTCATCCGCACCATCTGGCCCGGGGCGACGGCCGAGGAGGTCTCGCGCCAGGTGACCGAGCGCATCGAAAAGAAGCTGATGGAGACGGGCGAGTACGAGAAGATCGTCTCGTTTTCCCGCCCGGGCGAGTCGCAGGTGACCTTCATGGCCCGCGATTCGCTGCATTCCAAGGATATTCCGGAGCTGTGGTACCAGATTCGCAAAAAGGTCGCAGACATTCGCCACACCCTGCCACCGGAAATCCAGGGGCCATTCTTCAATGACGAATTCGGCACCACCTTCGGCAATATCTATGCGCTGACCGGCGACGGCTTTGACTACGCCGTGCTCAAGGACTACGCCGACCGCATCCAGATCCAGCTGCAGCGGGTCAAGGATGTGGGCAAGGTCGAGCTGATCGGCCTGCAGGACGAGAAGATCTGGATCGAGCTGTCCAACCTCAAGCTGGCCACCCTCGGTGTGCCGCTGGCGGCGGTTCAGCAAGCGCTGCAGGAGCAGAATGCGGTGAGTACCGCAGGCTTCTTCGAAACCGCCAGCGAGCGTCTGCAATTGCGCGTCAGTGGACGTTTCGACAGTGTCGAGCAGATCCGCCAGTTCCCGATCAGGGTCGGCGACCGCACCTTCCGGATTGGCGATGTGGCCGAGGTGCACCGCGGCTTCAACGACCCGCCCGCGCCGCGCATGCGCTTCATGGGCGAGGATGCCATTGGGCTGGCGGTGTCGATGAAGGAGGGCGGCGACATTCTGGTGCTGGGCAAGGCTCTTGAAGGCGAGTTCGAGCGGCTGGCGCACAACCTGCCGGCGGGGATGGAGCTGCGCAAGGTGTCCGACCAGCCGGCAGCGGTGAAGGCCGGTGTTGGCGAGTTCGTCCAGGTGCTGGTCGAGGCGTTGGTCATCGTCTTGTTGGTGAGCTTCTTCTCGCTCGGGCTGCGCACCGGCCTGGTCGTGGCCCTGGCGATTCCGCTGGTGCTGGCCATGACCTTCGCCGCCATGCATTACTTCGGTATCGGCCTGCACAAGATTTCGCTTGGGGCGCTGGTACTGGCCTTGGGCCTATTGGTGGACGACGCGATCATTGCCGTGGAAATGATGGCGATCAAGATGGAACAGGGGTTCGACCGCTTCAAGGCGGCGAGTTACGCCTGGACCAGCACCGCCTTCCCGATGCTCACCGGCACCCTGATCACGGCGGCGGGCTTCCTGCCGATCGCGACGGCGGCGTCGAGCACCGGCGAGTACACCCGGTCGATCTTCCAGGTGGTGACCATCGCCTTGCTCACCTCGTGGGTCGCGGCGGTGTTGTTCGTGCCTTATCTGGGTGAGAGGCTGCTGCCGGATCTGGCCAAGCTGCACGCGGCGCGCCACGGCAGCGATGGGCATGCGCCAGACCCATACGCCACACCGTTCTATCAACGCGTACGGCGCGTGGTGGAGTGGTGCGTGCGGCGGCGCAAGACAGTCATCCTGCTGACCATCGCCGCCTTTGTCGGCAGCATCCTGTTGTTCCGCTTCGTGCCCCAGCAGTTTTTCCCGGCCTCGGGCCGGCCTGAGTTGATGATCGACCTGAAACTGGCCGAAGGCGCCTCGCTGAGCAACTCCGCCGAACAGGTCAAGCGACTCGAAGGGCTGCTCAAGGCCCAGGATGGCATCGACAACTACGTGGCCTATATCGGCACTGGCTCTCCGCGTTTCTACCTGCCGCTGGACCAGCAACTGCCGGCGGCGAGCTTCGCCCAGTTCGTGGTCCTGGCCAAATCCCTGGAAGATCGCGAAGCGCTGCGTAGCTGGCTGATCGCCACGCTCGATGAGCAGTTCCCAGAGCTCCGCTCGCGCGTCACGCGCCTGGAAAACGGCCCACCCGTGGGCTACCCGGTGCAGTTCCGCGTGACCGGCGAGCACATCGAGAAGGTCCGCGCACTGGCCCGTAAAGTCGCCGACAAGGTGCGGGAAAACCCGCACGTGGTGAACGTGCACCTGGATTGGGAAGAGCCGAGCAAGGCGGTGTTCCTGGAGATCGACCAGGACCGTGCGCGTGCCTTGGGCGTGAGCACTTCGCACCTGGCGAGCTTCCTGCAGAGTTCGTTGACCGGCAGTACGGTGAGCCAGTACCGCGAAGACAACGAGCTGATCGAGATCCTCCTGCGCGGCACTCAACAAGAGCGCAGTGACCTGGCCAATCTCGGCAGCCTGGCATTGCCCACCGAGAATGACCAAAGCGTTGCCCTGTCGCAGGTGGCGACGCTGGAGTACGGCTTTGAAGAGGGCATCATCTGGCACCGCAATCGCCTGCCGACGGTCACCGTACGTGCCGATATCTATGACAAGGAGCAGCCGGCGACCTTGGTCAAGCAGATCTCGCCGACTCTGCAGGACGTACGCGCCAGCTTGCCAGACGGTTATCTGCTGGAGGTGGGCGGCACGGTTGAAGACTCCGAGCGAGGGCAGAAGTCGGTGAATGCCGGCATGCCGCTGTTCATCGTGGTGGTACTGAGCCTGCTGATGATCCAGCTACGCAGCTTCTCGCGCACGGTGATGGTGTTCCTCACAGCCCCGCTAGGGCTGATTGGCGTGACCCTGTTCCTGCTGGTGTTCCGCCAGCCGTTTGGCTTTGTCGCCATGCTCGGCACCATCGCCCTGGCGGGGATGATCATGCGTAACTCGGTGATCCTGATCGACCAGATCGAGCAGGATATCGCCTCTGGCATGCAACGTTGGCAGGCGATCATCGAGGCCACGGTGCGGCGCTTCCGGCCGATCGTGCTGACCGCGTTGGCGGCGGTGCTGGCGATGATTCCGCTGTCGCGCAGCGTGTTCTATGGGCCGATGGCGGTGGCGATCATGGGGGGCTTGATCGTCGCCACGGTGTTGACCCTGTTGTTCTTGCCGGCTTTGTATGCGGCGTGGTTCAGGGTCAGGAAAGACTGAAGATAATTGGGGCCGCAACGCGGCCCCAACACTTCAACAGTTACATCAGAGGGCGCCGAAGACTTTCTTGGCCAGGCTGGTCGCCGCCTGGGCCGGGTTCTGGCGAATGCTCTGCTCTTGCTTGGCGATCATCTCGAACAGACCGTCAAGGGCCTTCTCGGTCACGTAGCTCTCGACGTTGGCGCTCTTGGCATCGCCCAGGCCCAGGGCCGAAGCCTGGCCGGCGAAGCTGTTGTACTGCTGAACCACGCCAACCTTGTCGGTGGCGGCCTTGACGATCGGCAGGAACTTGGCGCGAATCTGCTCGCGGCTGCTCTTGTTCAAGTACTGGGTTGCCGAGTCATCTGCACCGCTGAGAATGCCCTTGGCATCGGTCACGGTCATCTTCTTCACGGCATCGACCAGAATCGCCTGCGCCTGTGGCACCGCAGCTTCGGCAGCTTTGTTCATGCTGTCTTCCAGGGCTGTGACCTGGTCGCCCTTGCCGAACATCTTCATCGCCTTGGCGGCCTTGCCCAGATTGCCCGGCAGCTCGATACGCACGTCCGGATTGTTGCTGAAACCGCCTGGGGTGCTCAGTTGCTTGACGGCAACTTGTGCGCCTTGGGTCAGGGCGTCCTTCAGGCCGCCAGCCGCATCGTTCTGGGTCAGGTCGCCAAGCGACACCGCCAGGGCGCTGGCGGACAGCAGCAGGCCGGCGCACAGGGTGGTGAGGCGCAGGGAGGAGCGAATCATGGGTACTTCCTTATGCAAATGAATGAACGGGGATCAGCGAACCGGATCGACCTTGATCCGCACCGGCTGCACATCGCTGCCGTCGAGCTGGACGCCGTGGTGTTCGGTATTGATGAACAGCAGCTTGCCGTCCAGTTCGATGCGCGCGCTGACCGCATAGCGATGGCCGGGTTTGATTTGGGCTGGGTCGTAGGTCAGGTGGAACGGCAGCGGTACATTGCCCTTGACTGGGCCGGCCTGGCTGGCCAGGGTCACGGCGGGAGCGTCCATCAGCGATACGTCTTGCAGGCTCACGCTCAAGGTAGCGGCCGGTGGCAAGGCAATGCGCTGCAGGTAGAAGACTTCGCCATCCAGGCTGGCCTGGTTCGACGGGGTGGTGCTGGAACAGGCTGCGAGCAGGGATGCGCAACACAGCATAACGAGCTTTTTCATGGAATCTCCGTAGTCCTGGGGCTGGCTTGTGGCCAACCCCAGGGACTTTAGCGGATTTTCGTCGTGGGTGGGTATCAGCTCGGGCTTGCCGCGAGCGCATCCTCACGGTGCAGCGCTACCTGGCGGATCGACAGACGCAGCTCAGCCGACAGCACACGCTTGGCCACCCCTTCGGCCAGCTCGCCGAGCTTGTCGTGATGACCAAGCTTGCCGTTGCTGTCCGGGCGCAGCACGCCTTGTTGCACCAGCGTCTGGATGAAATGGCGGAACAGGGTCTTGTCGAAGAACTCCGGAGCATTGAGGCCATGCAGGATCGACAGGCGCTGGGCCATCATCACGCACAGGTCTTCCAGCTCCTCGGCGCTCAAGGTCTGCTGGCCGCTGTTGAGCAGCAGCGAGGTGGCCATGTAGTAGCGTTGCAGGGCCTGGGTGATGGTGCGGGCCAGCAAGGTCAACAGCACGAACTGCCGCGAGCTCGGTGCCGGGCGCAGGTAGACCTGGTTTTCGAAGCGCAGCAGGCCTTGCTCGACAAAAGCTGCCAGCCACTGATCGATGACCTCGTCCAGTTGCTCAGGCGTCCAGCGCAGGAACAGCTCCGCCTGCAGGTACGGGTACAGCGCCTTGACGTACTGGCCGATCAGCTCGCGGCTCATCCGTGAACTGCTCTGGAAGAAGCTCGCCAGTAGCGCTGGAAGGGCGAAGATATGCATGACGTTGTTGCGGTAGTAGGTCATCAAAACCGCGTTGGCTTCATCCAGATACAGGATGCGGCCCATCGCATCGTTCTGCTCAGCCAGCAGGTCCATGCCCCGCACGTGCTTGATCAAGGCCAGGCCATCGCCCTCGGGCAAGGTGGTGTGCGACGAGTAGGGCACTTGGCGTAGCAGCGCCAGGTACAGGTCGAGAATGCGCACCAGCGCGCGTTCGTCGAGGGCGTGGCGACTGGTCGAAAGCAGCGCCAGGGCCACCAGGTTGACCGGGTTGATCGCTGCCGCCTCGTTGAGGTGGCGGGCCACGGTTTCGCTCAGGCGGGTGGTGGTTTCATTTAGCCAGGCCGGGCGGAACTGCGGACCGAGCGCCTGCTCGCGCCAGCCAGGTTGCTGCTGGTCGAGAAAGCCGGCCAGGCGGATCGGTTCACCGAAGTTGACGTAGACCTGGCCGAAGCGCTGCTTCAGCGCGCCGATGACCTTGAAGATGTCGAAGATCGACTCCTTCTTCTTGCTTGCGCCGCGCAGCTCGCCCAGGTAAGTGCGGCCTTCCAGCACGCGCTCGTAGCCGATATACACCGGCACGAAGACAATCGGCGTACGCGAGGAACGCAGGAAACTGCGCAGGGTGATCGCCAGCATGCCGGTGCGCGGTTGCAGCATGCGCCCGGTACGCGAACGCCCGCCTTCGACGAAGTACTCCACCGGAAAACCCTTGGTGAACAGGGTGTGCAGGTACTCGTTGAAAACGGCCGTGTACAACGGGTTGCCCTTGAAGGTGCGGCGCATGAAGAACGCCCCGCCGCGCCGCAGCAGCCCGCCGATCACCGGCATATTGAGGTTGATGCCGGCAGCGATGTGCGGCGGGGTCAGGCCATTGCGAAACAGCAGGTACGACAGCAGCAGGTAGTCGATATGGCTGCGGTGACACGGCACGTAGATCACTTCGTGGCCGGGGGCGATGCCCTGCACCTGCTCGATGTGATTGACCTTGATGCCGTCGTAGATCTTGTTCCAGAACCAGCTGAGCACAACTTCCAGGAAGCGGATCGCGGTGTAGGTGTAGTCCGAGGCGATCTCGTTGCCGTAGCGCAGTGCCTGGGCCTCGGCCTTGGCCAGCGGGATTTTCTCGCGCTCGGCTTCATCGGCGATGGCCTGGCGCACCAGCGGGTCGTGGATCAGGCCCTTGACCAGGTTGCGCCGGTGGGAAATGTCCGGGCCGATCACTGCCGTCTTGAGGTTGCGGAAATGCACCCGCATCAGCCGTTGAGCCATGCGCACCGTGCGTTCGTGGCCCTTGTTGTGCTCGACCAGCTCGCGCAGGTGGATGGGCGCGGAGAACTGCACGCGGGTCTTGCGTCCGAGAATCAAGAGGGTCAGCAAGCGCCGCAGGCGGCCGGTGACGGCCCAGCTATCGGCGAACAACAGCTTCCATGGGCTCGATTCGCTGGCGGGGGTCTGCCCCCAGAACACGCTCACTGGAATGATCTGCGCGTCTTCTTCCGCGTGCTGGCTGATCGCTGCGACCAGGCGCTCGAGCGTTGGCGGTGCACCGCGTTTATCCTGGCGACCGAGCCAGTCCGGGTCTGGCGTCAGGTAGAAGAAAGCGGCGGGTTCCTGCAAGGGGCCGACGGCAACGGGCAGTACCGGGCGCGGCAGCCCCGCCTTGGTGCACTCCCGATCGATCACCGCCAGGTCGGTCAGTGATGGCGAGGGCAGGGCGTAGAACACCGGGCGGCTGCGATCGAGCTTGAGGGTCAGGGACGATTGGTTGATGGTCTCGGAGCGCACCCATAGGTACAGCACGCGGCGCAGGGCGCCGAAGATCAGGCGACGCAAGGGAGAACGGGTCATGGAATGTGTGTGCCCTGATGAGAGGATCGGGTCTATTTACAGTCAGTTAGTCTGCCGTATCGGCGTAAGTTCAGCAAAAATCTGCAATTCACGGGGCGGTCATGAATTTTCTTTGTTCTCTGTCATATACTCGGTCCGCACCTTGCAGGATATTTCGGCAAGCTGTGTCGGCACAGGGTGGAGAACCTGTGTCAGCAAGGCGATCTTCACAATAAAAAACCGGAGTAGTTCAGATGTCGTCTCGTGAGACTGGGAATGTAAAGTGGTTCAACGATGCCAAGGGTTATGGCTTCATTCAGCGCGAAGGTGGTGCGGATGTATTCGTCCACTATCGGGCAATCCGCGGTGAGGGTCATCGTAGCCTGGTCGAAGGGCAGCAGGTCGAGTACAACTTGACCCAGGGCCAGAAAGGCCTGCAGGCCGAGGATGTAGTCGGTCTTTAAGCCTCAAGCTTCAAGCTGCAAGTTGACCGTGGAACTTGCAGCCTGATGCCAAGCGCAACGAGCTTCAGCTCGTACGCCAGGTGATTTCCTCTTCACCGTCGGCACTGATGCGGATCCAGCGATCGGCATCTTCTTCCCCTTGTTCTTCCGCCCAGCTACCCGGTGCGCAACGTATTTCCACGTTGAGCGCGGCAAAGGCTGCGCGTGCGCAGGCGATGTCGTCGTCCCATGGGGTCTGGTCGCTTTCCAGGTACAGGCTGTTCCATTTCCCTACAGCCTTGGGTAACCAGGTGACCGGAATGTTACCGGCCTGGCATTTCCAGGTCTGGCCTTTTTGCTTCCATTCGCTGCAAGGGCCCAGCGCTTGGGCGAGCCAGGCAGAAATCTGCTTGTGGTCGACGTCGCTGTCCTTGAGGTAGATCTCGATATCGGGTTGGCGCATAAAAAGGCTCCGGGTGTGCTCAGTCTTGGCGCACGAAATAGTCATAACGCATGGAAACCGTGACCTCGAACGGCTCGGGCTGGTCGATCACCCGTGCGCGTTTCTCGGCGCTGGCGCGCCAGCCGTGTGGGGTCATGGCCAGCAGGTCGGCACGGGCCTTGGGCTCGGCCAGGCTCAAGCGGAACTCGAGGATCTCGCTATGAGCATGGGCCATGCCTTGCGGGACCAATGCCAGGTGTTTGTCGTCGGCGTAGGGGCGTACTTCATCGTAGAGCACCTCGCGCAATTGCATCAGGTGGCCGCTGGTCGGTCCGACCCGCATCAGGCCACCGCCTGGGTTGAGCAGGCGCAGAGCCTCCTGCCAGTCCAACGGGCTGAACACGCTGGCAATGAACTGGCAGCTGGCATCGGCCAGCGGCACGCGGGCCATGCTGGCGACCATCCAGGTCACCTCTGGCGCGCGGCGACAGGCGCGCTTGACCGCCTCGCGGGAGATGTCCAGGGCATAGCCTTGCGCCGCCGGCAGGGCCTGGGCAATTTGCCCGGTGTAGTAGCCTTCGCCACAGCCGATATCCAGCCAGACGCCGGGCTGGCGCTCGGCAGCCAGTTCGGCCAGGCGCCGCGCCACCGGCGCGTAATGGCCGCCGTCGAGAAAGTCGCGGCGGGCCTCGACCATGGCCTGGTTGTCACCTGGGTCGCGGCTGTTCTTGTGCTGCACCGGCAGCAAGTTCAGGTAGCCCTGGCGCGCGCGGTCGAAGCGATGGCCGGCAGGGCACACTACGCCGTTGTCCAGGGGTGCCAGGGCTGCCTGGCAGAGCGGGCAGGCGAGCATCAGGCGAGCAACCGCACCAGGGTCTGGTAGTAGATCTCGGTCAGCAGGTCGAGATCACTAGCCAAGATGCGTTCATCGACCTGGTGAATGGTGGCGTTGACCGGGCCGAGTTCGACCACTTGGGTACCCATGGTGGCGATGAAGCGGCCGTCGGAGGTGCCGCCGCTGGTCGACGGTTGGGTATCACGGTCAGTCACCGCCTTGATGCTGGCCGATACCGCATCGAGCAGATCACCTGGCTCGGTGAGGAACGGCAGGCCCGACAGTGCCCAGTCGATCGACCAGTCCAGCTGGTGCTTGTCGAGGATGGCGGCGACGCGCGCCTGCAGGCCCTCGACGGTCGACTCGGTGGAGAAGCGGAAGTTGAACAGCGCCGTCAGGTCGCCCGGAACCACGTTGGTCGCGCCCGTGCCCGAGTTGAGGTTGGAGATCTGGAAGCTGGTCGGCGGGAAGAATGCGTTGCCTTCGTCCCAGTGCTCGGCAGCCAGTTCCGCCAGTGCTGGCGCGGCCAGGTGGATCGGGTTGCGCGCCAGGTGCGGGTAGGCCACATGGCCCTGCTTGCCTCGTACAGTCAGCTTGGCGCCGAGCGAGCCGCGACGGCCGTTCTTCACCACATCGCCGAGCAGGTTGGTGCTCGACGGCTCACCGACGATGCACCAGTCCAGGCGCTCTTTACGCGCGACCAGGCGCTCGACCACGGCTTTGGTGCCATGGTGGGCCGGGCCTTCTTCGTCGCTGGTGATCAGGAAGGCGACCTTGCCACGGTGATTGGGGTAGTCGTGGACGAAGCGCTCGCTGGCCACCACCATCGAGGCCAGGCTGCCTTTCATATCGGCCGCGCCACGTCCACAGAGCATGCCGTCGGCATCGATCAGCGCCTCGAACGGCTCGTGCTGCCATTGCTGCACCGGGCCAGTGGGGACCACGTCGGTATGGCCGGCGAAGCACAGTACCGGGCCTTCCTGGGTGCCGTGGGTGGCCCAGAAATTATCGACGTCCTCGATACGCATCGGTTCGAGCTGGAAGCCGACGGCGCCCAGGCGGTTCATCATCTGGGTCTGGCAGTCGGCGTCGACCGGGGTCACCGAGGGGCGGCGGATCAGGTCGCAGGCCAGTTGAAGGGTAGGCGAGAGCTCGGCTGGGGCCGTCATGGGGGACTCCGGGGGCAAGGCAAGGCGGGAAATCAGGGGCGTTATCTTATATCAAATGATGTCGCCGGGCACGCCCAGGGCAGGTGGCAAGAGGCCAATGACCTTGAGGGAAGGGCGTGGGGGCGGGCTTGCCCCGCGATAGCGATGTTTATTCCACGCTCGCTATCACGGAATAAGCCCGTTCCCACATGCCCCTTAGCCTTGGGCAGCAGTCGAGGGCTCAACAGACTTTGCCACAGGCTTTGGCAGCGACGACAGGAAGGCCATGATCAATGCCGCCAGGTACGGCAACGACTGCACCAGCAACATCGCCACCCAGAAACGCATGTCCGAGCTCGGCAGGCCCTGGACCAGATAGATCCCGGCCGCAGCGCCCCACAGCAAGAGCATGATGAACAGCTCTTCGCGCGCTTCGGAAATCGCCACCAGCAAGCCATGGCTGTCGGCATTTTTCGGCGTACGGAAGAACGGCATGCTGCTGGTGAAGAAACCGTACAACACCGCCTTGGCGATGGTGTGCGACAGCGCCAGCCCCGCCAGCGCTGCGGCGAAGGCGTCTTTCAGATCGACGCCGACCGCGCGACGATACAGGAACAGGATCTTGCCGACCTTGAAGAAGAACAACGCCAGCGGCGGAATGGCGAAGATCATCAGCGGCGGATCGACCCGATGCGGCACGATGATCATCGCTGCCGACCACAGCAGCGCGCCGACGGTGAAGAAGATGTTCATGCCATCGGCGACCCACGGCAGCCAGCCGGCCAGGAAGTGATAGCGCTGGCCACGGGTCAGTTCGCTGCCTTTGCCGCGCAGCAGGGCGCGGGCGTGGTGCTTGATGATCTGGATCGCGCCGTAGGCCCAGCGGAAACGCTGCTTCTTGAAGTCGATGAAGGTATCGGGCATCAGGCCCTTGCCATAGCTGTTGTGCGCATAGGCGGCGGACAGGCCTTTCTCGAATACCCGCAGGCCCAGTTCGGCATCCTCGCAGATGCACCACTCGGCCCAACCCAGCTCTTGCAGGACGCTGCGCCGGGTCATGGTCATGGTGCCGTGCTGGATGATCGCGTCACGGTCGTTGCGGGTCACCATGCCGATGTGGAAGAAGCCTTTGTATTCGCTGTAGCACAGCTTCTTGAAGGCACTTTCATGCTGGTCGCGGTAATCCTGTGGCGATTGCACCACCGCGATCTTCGGATCGGCGAAGTGCGGCACCATGTGCTTGAGCCAGTTGCGGTCGACGCAGTAGTCCGAGTCGATCACTGCGATCACTTCGGCGTCCTTGGCAGTGTGTGGCAGCAGGTAGTTCAGCGCACCGCCCTTGAAACCGGCCAGCGGCGCGACGTGGAAGAACTTGAAGCGCTCGCCGAGCAGTTCACAGTGGGCCTTGAGCGGCTCCCAGACCGCCGGGTCCTTGGTGTTGTTGTCGATCACCAGCACTTCGTAGTCCGGATAATCCAGCGCGGCCAGGGCATCGAGGGTCTGCTTGACCATTTCTGGTGGCTCGTTGTAGCAGGGCACATGCACCGAGACCTTCGGCCGGTAGGCAGAATCGCCCTGCACGGGGAGAAACTCCCGGCGCCGCTTGGCGGTCCACACCGTCTCGGCCAGTTCGTGCGCCTCGGTCATCAGCACGATGAACACGCCAATTGCACCCAGCGCGAGCAGGAAGCCCACGATCAGGCTGAACCAGGTGCTGTACTGCTGGCTGTAGTCGTAGGCGATCCACACCAGCACCGAACCACACAGGAAGGTGATGAAGGTCAGGAAGGTCCGCCCGCGCTGGCGCAGGGCCGAGCCGTCGATCAACAGGATGGTCAGGGCGAGCATCGCCAGCACCACCGACGCGACCGCCAGTGCCCGCCATTGCGGGATCGCCACCACCGGCCCTTCGAAGTTGAATTTCTGCTGGCGTTCGGCGTTGAACACGCCCCAGTAGGCGCCCACCGAGCCTTCGTCACTGGCCTTCCACGGCTGGTC
Organism: Pseudomonas sp. xss_2; assembly: GCF_043104195.1. Taxonomy (NCBI): domain Bacteria; kingdom Pseudomonadati; phylum Pseudomonadota; class Gammaproteobacteria; order Pseudomonadales; family Pseudomonadaceae; genus Pseudomonas; species Pseudomonas sp. xss_2. The sequence continues at coordinate 2,068 of NZ_JBICKL010000046.1, read as the reverse complement.
GTAGGCTTCGATGACGAAGTAGTTGTAGCCGCGGCGGTTGAGGGTGTTGACCAGGGTGCGCAAGTAGATCGCCTGGTCGGCCTGGGTCGCATCGGCGCCACCGCGCATGCGGCCGTTGCTTGGCCAGCCAACTTCCGAGAGCAGCAGCGGTTTGCGGGGGAACTGCAGCTTGAGCTCGCGGGCACGGTCGAGAACGAACTCCACCGAGTCCTGCATGGGCACGAACTCCCAGTACGGCAGGATGTGCGCGGCGATCAGGTCGACGTGCTTGGCCAGCTCTGGGTGTTCTTTCCAGATATGCCATTGTTCGCTGGTAGTCACCGGTACTTTCACCGCCGCGCGGACCCTATCCAGGTACTGGATCAATGCCTCAGGCGTGATCTCTTCGCGGAACAGCGCCTCGTTGCCCACTACCACCCGGACCACGCTGCGCGAGGTGTTGGCCAGCTCGATGGCCTTGCTGATCTCACGCTCGTTGCGCTCTTGATCGGGGCTGATCCAGATGCCCAGGGTGACGCGCAGGCCGAGTTCCTCGGCCAGGCGGGGGATCTCGGCCTGGGTGCCCTCGACGGTATAGATGCGAATGCTGTCGGTCAGCTTGCTCATCTGCTCCAGGTCCTGGCGCATCTCATCGTCACTTGGGTACTGGCCTTTCTGCGGACTTTCGCCCAAGCGGAACGGCGAGTAGGAGAAGCCGGAGATCTGTTCCGGCCAGGCAGGGGCCGACACTGGGCGATTGATCAGCGCCCAGAACCCGGTGAACAGCGCGGCGATGGCCAGCACCACCACCAGGTTGAGGCCGAATTTGCGTGATGACATAAGCGTTTCAAGGTTCCGATGAGGGGAGCGGGGCGGGCGCCACAGGGGCGTGAGTCCTACGCTTACCTGGGAAGGTAGTTGATTGGATTTTCCGCAGAGGATGAAGTTCTGATCCCGCTCTATTGTCGTCCATATCTGGTTGCGTGGTAGGACATTAAAGCAGGGATGGTAGGGAAGGTGCCAATTGGCGGCGCTGTGCCGCGGCCCTGGGAGCGCTCGATTGGCGTATAATGCGCGCCGGTTTTTTCGGGGTATTGGCCATGAGCACAGAAGATCCACGCTTTGCCGGCGTCGCCCGGTTGTACGGCGACCAGGGGCTGCAACGCCTGCGCGATGCCCACGTGGCGATTGTCGGCATTGGTGGTGTGGGCTCGTGGGCCGCAGAGGCGCTGGCCCGTAGCGGGGTGGGTGAAATCAGCTTGTTCGATCTGGACGACGTTTGCGTGAGCAACACCAACCGCCAGGCGCACGCCCTGGAGGGCCAAGTTGGGCGCGCCAAGGTCGAGGTCATGGCTGAGCGCCTGAGGGCGATCAACCCGGCCTGTCGAGTGCATGCCGTGGCTGACTTCGTCACCCGCGAAACCATGGCCGAGTACATCACCGAGCAGATGGATTGTGTGATCGACTGCATCGACAGCGTGATGGCCAAGGCGGCGCTGATCGCCTGGTGTCGTCGGCGCAAGATCGGCATCGTTACCACTGGCGGCGCCGGCGGGCAGATCGACCCCACCCAGATCCAGATCGGTGATCTTAACAAGACCTTCAACGACCCGCTGGCCTCACGGGTGCGTTCGACCCTGCGCCGCGATTACAACTTCTCGCGCAATACCTCGCGCAACTACGGGGTACCTTGCGTGTTTTCCAGCGAGCAGCTGCGTTACCCCAAGGGCGATGGCAGTGTCTGCCTGCAGAAAAGCTTCGTCGGCGAAGGCGTGCGCCTGGACTGCTCCGGCGGCTTCGGCGCGGTGATGATGGTAACGGCGACCTTTGGCATGGTGGCGGCGAGCAAAGCGGTGGAGAAGCTCGTAGCCGGCGCCCGGCGCCCTTCTGAACGCGTGGTTGCGAAGTAGCGCAAGCGTTCCTTCAGGCCTCATCCGGGAAAAGTCAAAGCGATGAGGCCAGGCCAAACCCCACAAATCAAAATACAAACTTGGCTTTGGCTTTGGCTTTGGCTTTGGCTTTGGCTTTGGCTTTGGCGAGAGCGCAGCGATTCGCCTGCTCTTGATCTTCATGCGCGCAGGTTCAGGCG